>CAYYRV010000125.1:0-1522 GCA_964474135.1 uncultured Defluviitaleaceae bacterium | reverse complement strand
AAGCGTGTGTGCAAGAAAATGGATTATGGAAATGTGTGAACGGAAATAGTATCAACGGCTTCTCAACACATATAAGATTCCTCAACATTTAAGTTGAGGAATCTTCAAATGGAGGCGAAGCTCCTGCTTAGCCTTTCTCGAAAATAAATTTATATTTTAAATTCCTTTCGTAAAATACATTTTATGGGGGTAAGCGTATTCAAATGAATTCACATTTTTTTAAATCAGTGTTTTTTAAGCAAGTATATGATATAATATTTATATATCATTCAAATTCTAAGGAGGTGCATAAGATGTATGCTATAGAATTTAATACAAAAATAAATAACGGAAAAATAGAAATTCCACAAAAATATCTGAATGAACTGAAAAAAAATGTAAGAGTTATTATATTAAATGATACTGAATTAGAAGAACAAGAAACCACGCCAAATCGAATAACGGCAAAGGGTATTTTTAATGAATATGCTAATACTGATATGGTTGGCAAGGAAAAAGAGGCTTGGGGTGAGGCGGTGAGAGAAAAACATGGTCATAGTTGATGCAAATGCAATATTAAGATACATTTTAATGGATAATCTTGAAATGGCTAATAAGGTTGAAAAATTAATTGAGGAGAATAAAATATGCGTTAAATATGAGGTTATAGCAGAAGTTATTTATGTACTTGAAAAGGTTTATAAAATTTCAAGAGAAAAAATAGTTGGGGGCTTGAATATATTTATTAATTTAGAAAATATAAAAATAGATTCACCAAAAGTATTGGCACTTGCTTTAAACACATATAAAAATGTGAAGATAGACTTTGTTGATACATTATTATACAGTTACAAAGCTGTTGAAAATATAGATGTTTTTACATTTGACAAAAAATTAAATACCTTAATAAGTAAATTATAATTTCGTGATTTAAAATAGTAAATGAACAAATATTATCTTCATGACTCATTAGCTGATTGCTAATGGGTCATTTTTATTGTCGCAGGAAGGAGGATAAATGCATGTTGAAAATTATTAAAGCAATTAAAATCGTCATCAAAATTATATTTGTATAACAGAAAGGAATTTAACAATGTTTCAAAATAAACGTTACCTTACGAAAGCTATAGAGTTCTCAATTTCTTTAGAATTACAAATATTTTTATGGGAGTTGATAGGCAAAAAGATTAGAAGTAATGAGAAATGAGACTATTTGCAAATATTTATTCTTGAAACAATAGGCGGTGAAGATTCAGTTGTGCTCTAAAATTATTGAGCCAATGAAAAACGAGCAAGAAACCAGTAGTTTATGACAAGACCAGCTACAATTTTATGCATTTGTTCAGTTTTGGAAATTTAGGTGTGAATATTCTTTAGTGTAAATAGAATAATTCTCCAAAAATTTGTCAATACTTTTAGCACGGCGAAATAGGGCAATGCTAGAGAGCAACCCAGCGCAAGTCGCACTTGAACGGTGAATCGCATAGAAAAATCTTTGCGGTTTTGCTTTTTTGACACCGGCAAGCTAAAAGCGGATAAACTC
>CAYYRV010000124.1:0-1587 GCA_964474135.1 uncultured Defluviitaleaceae bacterium | reverse complement strand
ACTTTGCGCATCTACAAGTACAAAGGTTGTTTTATCTTTCCTTTCATCACAATTTCTGAGTATCTGATATACCGCTTGCATTAGTTGCCATACTTATAACCTGTTCCTTAATCCCAGGTTTATATGCATTATACCTATAATCAAGAAGAAATATCTTATTTTCACAACGAGCATTTATGCACAAATATCTTTGCTTTCCATTGTTTGTAGTGCCGTACTTACTAACTTGTTCTCCTCCGCACTTGGGATACCTAACTTTTACTGTTGTCATATTAACCATATCCTTTTTACTACACAATATTACAAATCATTTCCTTTTTCAACTAATTTATAACATTACCAAATAATCAAGCCACCAAAACCAACGTTTATTATATAAGTCTTATCAGAATAAAGTTTATAAAGCAACTCCGCTATTATACTCTCGAAGCTAGTACTAACTAATTTAAGCAAAATTGTAATCTCAAAGTCTGTTCTGTTTTCATCAAATCATAGGCTTGTATCAATTATAATATCATTTTCATCTTCTATAGTCAATGAGCCGCTCTCTGAAATTTCTTCAGCAATATTAGCGATTGTTACGTTATTAACTTCTAATGCTTCATCTAGGGTACAATAATTTATTAACACTATTTCCAATCTAAAATATAGATAAAATCCACTTAAGACCGGTAATGCATTTTACTGTATCACATGTCAAAGATTTAATGGTAGTACATAATCTATCCATAACATTATCAAGAGTATAAAATATTTCATTTTTAAATCCTCGCTTGCAAATTTCTTTCCAATTCTGCTCAATAGGATTCATTTCAGGTGTGTAAGGTAGAAGTAGAAAAAGTTCTATATTGTCAGGAATTTGAAGAACCTGTATTCAATAAACTCCAAAATATGACGATATATATCATATAACGAAATGGAGGATAACATGGGATATATGACATTACCGACAAGTAATGGGGTATGATAAAGCCATTTTTCAGTGGCGAAAATAGAGGTAAACATTTACAAAAATATAGCAAGTGGTCTGCTACACTTTTAGTTTAGCCGAGAACTCAAATCTGATATAATAAAAATCAGAAAATGAGTTTCTAAAATGAGAAGATATGATAGTGGATTTAAAACAGAAGCAATAAAGTTAGCAAGAGAAATATGGCTAGAAAATGCAGCCAGCCAACTTGATATACCATATGGAACTTTAAACAGCTGGATGTAGGAAACAAAACAAAAAACAATGAGGGGGAAGCAAAAACAGTCCCAAAAACCAGCGGAAGAAATAAAGCTTTTAAGGCGATAAGAGAGCTAATCAAATATTGAAGGACGCATTAGACTTGTCCCAAAATGTAGAAATATAATATAATTTTCAAAAACAATTATAAATTTGGTGATGAAAATGATTGAGCACGGTTATTACAAATGTTAAATCGTGGTGAGTCAACCTACAAACACGAAACTCTTTTGGCTATGGCTGTTTTGACTGATACTATTTCCGTTAAAACAATTCCAAAACATGACGATATACATATGGGTGGTGGAAGTGAAAAACAAAAATAGTTTTAGTGAAAAACAAAGAGCACAGATAAGGCA
>CAYYRV010000123.1:0-1637 GCA_964474135.1 uncultured Defluviitaleaceae bacterium | reverse complement strand
TTTGGCTGCCATCAGGATTTTTTATACATGTCAAATTGCTCATAACATCATACTCTAAAATCCATATGTATTTCTTGCTTTCACTAATACATTTTTTCATATTTATACTTTACGTGTTTTCTGGATATATCAAAAATTTTTTCATAAAAAACCTTCATTATTGATATTTTATTCCCATTTGCTTTCTAACTCAAAATATTTTAAAGACTCTGCAAAATCTGTAATTTTCTCCACATCAAAAGTACCTAAGTTAAGACCATCTAATACCTTTTCTTGAACAAAATTTGTAATTTTATTAAACTTTAGATTTTTTATTATGGTATGCCAAAAAGTAAGTTCGCTAAAATCAATATTATTAAATATAATATTATCTAAAGATGTATAGCTAAAGCAATCATATAGTATGCACTTAATAAATTCACAGTTCTTATATTCTGTCTCATTAGAATCAACTCTAAATAATTTTTTTTTTAAATACTGATTCTTTTACGAGGCAATATTTAAAGTCGGCTTTTACCATAGTTGTGTTATCAAAATTAACATTAAAAAATTTACAGTCATACATTTGGATACCATTAAAATCAGTACCATTAAAAATATTATTTCGAAATACTGAACTTGTAATATAACTTCCCTCAAAGTAAGCATTTGACATATTATTGTAACTAAAATCAATTTCATCCAAAACTAGTTTATTTCCTTCCTTTCCATTTGACTCCATGTACAGTCTATGTTTAAAGAAAATTTTATTTAATTCATAATCGCTTATTTTTTTCAAAATGAAGAATTTCAAACACTTCCTAGTAAATTTTTAAGTTTATATAAGTCATCAATAAAATATTTAAAATCATTACCAAGTTCTTTCTCATACTTTTCCATGTGCATTTCTCTAACGAGCTCAAAAAGTTGTTCTTTCATAAATTCAATATTCTCTCCTTTTTTAATAAATATTAGTGCAAAATTAATATAGATACAACATTCGTCTGTCAGCGTATATTCTTCACAAAAATTATAGTCTCCAATAGTAGCATATAGAGTGTTTTTAGGGGTATACTTAAATTCATCATGTAAACTTTCGTATGAATCTTGTACTGCTTCTTTTATTTCCTCATAACTTAATATCATTTTTTTCCTCCTTGTGTACTCTTATTGACCAGTAAAAATATTTAATTTGATATTAGGGAACATTCTTCTAAATTCTAAAATTATATTAGAACAACTTTGGCAAGCATCTCGTTCTGTGTAAAGATTTATTTTACCTGAGGTACTTGGATCTTTTATTTGTGAAGCAATATCCTCTAAAATTTTTGCTTCTGTATCATGGTATCTTGTGTAGCCATCCTCAACATATGTTTTAAAAATCCTTTCATTTTCAGGTTTTAAATACGAAAACTCTGATATATCTGCACCTTTGCTTGAAGCAGAATTAATCTTGCTATGCGCATTAAATTCTAATTTTACTTTAGGTATATCTACATCAGCGGTTGCCATATTCCCATATTTTTTCAAATCTGAGTTTGGCATTTTATCTCTTAAATCATTAATTCTATTTTGGTACAATTCTTTACTAGTTGTATCCCCGTCACTATTTGAAGTAGCTTCATTCGTATTTGGTAAATAATCTGTACTTATATTAG
>CAYYRV010000122.1:0-1678 GCA_964474135.1 uncultured Defluviitaleaceae bacterium | reverse complement strand
ATTTAATCATGCAAATGACAAAAGACCACTTCAAACTGATTGTGCGTCAGTTTGGCAAGAAGTGGCCTCCTGTTGATGAAAATTTGGATTAAGAGTGAAGCAGATAAAGTGTTTTGATTGTTTAAGACAGTATTAAATTTGTAGCGTATATTTGAATGATTTTATTTTCTGTATTGTTAATGTGACAGGTTTCGTGCAGTATTTATATTTTATTCGCCAATGAAAAAGACGGTAGTGTAACGGTTTATTCAAAGGGGAAAAGAAAAACTTTTAGATTTATGGAGGAATTATTTTGTCTGCAAAAGAAAAGAATTGGTCATTTCTTGTTTTTGGAATTATAGCTTTTTTGGGTTTTGTTTGTGAGAATATTGTAGTAATGCTAGTAATGAATGATTACACTGGAGTTGGAGAGTTCAAACCTACGCTTTTTCAAGGCCTACTTATCTGGGGAATAACCTATTTTATTTGGGGTGGGTTTGCAGTATTGTTACATTTATTAGCTAAAAAGAAGTTTGGTTTTAATATGTTTTCGTATAAAGGAAAAATTAGCACCAAAAACCTACTAATTATTTTGTTTATGTGTTCTATTCACATTTTATACTTTGCATATGATTGGGGTTGGACACTGAAACCTCTTGCTGAATTTAATGGATTTTATAAATTGTTTGGCAATATTGGTTTAATTGTATTTACTGGTCAAATAATCTACTATTTCTTTGAAGGTTTACTGATGATGGTTGTTATCGCTTTTGGTCAAGAGTATGGTGAGCGAAAATTTGCAAAAAAGAATGTTCCTTGGGGTGGTATTTTACTTGCTTTAACTTGGGGTTTGTTTCATTATATTACCAAATTAGATATTGGAACTATGATTAGCTGTGTTGTTATTGGTATTTACTTTGGAGTATGCTATCTACTTTTAAAAAAGAACGCAATCTATAGTTGGTTATTGTTTTTTGTAGTATATACTCTTTAAACAATTTTTAGTTAAGTCAATATAATCATTTTGTTTATATTTATATATTATTATTTTATAAAATAAGCATTATCAACACACCCCCAATTCAATATTCACTCATACAAAATAGAAAGCAGTAGCCTTTATCCTTTTAGGCAACTGCTTTTTTGACGTATTTATCGGCTTTTCTTGTATGGCTGAAGTGTGTATACAGGCGTTTCGGAGAGTGCAAACGGTTATGTTCAAATGAAGGCTTTAGAGGTAGTGCCTTATGGTGATGGGGTGGATAACGGTACAGTTGCACAGTTGATGCAAATGGGCTATGAAAACTTCGGAGCAACTTTTAACTTTACAGTTGGACGTGAAACCGCTGAACATTTTTTATTTGTGTGCGGGTGCCGTTTAACAGAAGTTTGGACAATATCAACTTCCATGCTTGGCATCATAAATTTGCAGATAGTTTATTCGACTGAAGATGAGGAATAGGCATAACTGCAAAATAAAAGGCTGTTGATGGGTATTAACCGATAAGAGCCTTTGTTTTTCATGAAGTTTTCAATTATTCCACTACGTTAATTATGTTCAAGCCTTTTTCTTTAGCGTATGAAACTGTTTGTGCCGTTCCGCTATATCTATTGGTTAAAGCACAAATGCAATGAGAGGAATTTTCAACCATAAAATAATTCCGTAACTTCATACATTCGTCTGTGTATTCTTCTGATA
>CAYYRV010000121.1:0-1941 GCA_964474135.1 uncultured Defluviitaleaceae bacterium | reverse complement strand
GAAGAAGTAAAGTCGGTTGAAGAAGTAAAGCCCGTTGAGGAAGTAAAGCCAATCGAGGAAGTGAAACCAAGTGAAGAGGAGAAACCAACAAAGAAAACAAAAACCGTTGAGCTTGTGAAGTGCCCAAAATGTGAGAAAGAGATGACCAAAAGGACATTAAGATATGACCACGACAAAACCTGCCCAGGTGAGCCAATAAAGCGTGAAGAAATACCAGTCAAAAGGCGAGCGCCTGTTAAGAAAAACGATAATGAAGAAAAACAGCTAAATAATATTCCAAATGAAATCATAGAACAAGAAGTAAAAAAGAGAATTCAGAACATAAGCCAGGAAAGGATACAACAGAGATTAAAAATGAAAGACGAAAGAATAAAAAAACTTTCAGCACAAATAGCTTAATATATATTTTCTAAGTAAAGATATATAAAATGTATAGAAAAGGTTCAAGATATTATTCAAAAATGAGTTTAAAAGCTTTAGAAAACTTACAGAAAGAGCTTGATGCAAGACAGACCAAAAGTGCGAGCATACTTTTTAGAAAGAACCTGCTTGAACACCAGAATAAAATTAACTACATTACTGAGCTGAACAGGTTGAGAGGTGAGTTATCAAAAAATGACACACGACTGCCAATAGGTACCAGGGAGCACTTACAAGAGAGAGTTAAAGCTTTACAGAAACTAATAATACATTAAAAAATATCTACTTAATATTATATGCTAGGATTAAGAAAACGCCCAACGTATAATGAAGTAATTGATTATTTAGAGAGAGAGCAACCAAAAATAAAATATCCTAATAGAAAAGCAACCTTTCTAAGAAATTCGCCTTATCTCTCACAGTTCGATGGTGATAGTTGGCTAGACTTAGAAGAACAAGAGAACAACATACAGGAAGAACAATTAAGAGAATTACAAATTAAGAAACTAGCCTCCAACTCAACACAAACACACACCCTAGTAAAAGCGAGTGCACAAAGTCCCAAGCCCTTAGCACAGCCAATGGATACGAAGTCTGAAGATTTTGAAGATGTAATGTCAGACCTTGAAGATGAAAAAGAAATTGAGTTAAGGAAGAGGAGCCAACAACCAGAATTATTCAAACAAGCGATACAGGGAGCAGGATATGTTGCAAAAAATTACGCTTATCCTTTCACCCGAGACATTTTATTACCTGCGACAGGTGAATTAGCACTGAACCTTACACAAGGGGCAATGTGGTTAATGGGTAAAAGTTTTTGGAGTTTAGCAGACATTATTATGGCAATGAATGGAGGAGATGGAAATACAACACCTCAGGGAAAAACGCCTCGTAGTGCTATTGGTTGGGGTTCAGGTAGTGGTGCTATCGGTTGGGGGTCGAGTAGCAGTAATAACAACAAAGAAGAAGAATTAGATGAGTTATCAAAAAAAGGCAAAGGGTATTTAATCGAACAAATTTATAAAAAACCTGGATGGGCAAGGATGTTTGGGAGAGAAGACGCAAACGGATACACCAATGATGAAACTGAAATTTTCAGAAAAAGATTAGGCAGGATGAAACCAAAAGAGTTAGCTGAAATATTACTTCGACTTTAAAAGAAAATAAATTTTAAAAACTTTAGAAGTTAAAGTTTTTAAAATTCATACTTTTATTTCTAACTGAGCCCTTGCTTTCATACATCTCGCTGATTTCTGATGCCTAATGATATTATCGCTGCACTTCCTTGTTTGACCGCAGTATTCACAAGTGTGAGGCTTATGATAATTCAATTTGAAATAATAATTTGGGTTAATAGTCCCATCAGGTAGCCATCTGTTAGGATTAATTGGACGACCAATTTTTTTTGATGGAGTTTCTTTGGTAGAAGTCATTTCTAATATAGTATATTGTCAAGTCTTTAAATAGAAATCCAAATCTCTTTTAACTACATTTTACATTTGTTAAAAATATGATTTTGAC
>CAYYRV010000120.1:0-1947 GCA_964474135.1 uncultured Defluviitaleaceae bacterium | reverse complement strand
TTGGTTATGAGGTGGTGCAAGGTTACTATTTTTCTAAACCTATACCACAGGACGATTTTGTTAGTTTATTAAAGAACAGCGGCAAGCAATAACATATTAATATAACCATAATTAAATATAGATAAAATGTAGAAAAATATCGAAAAAAGTCTGACGAAAGTTAGGCTTTTTTTCTGTCTAAAACTATATTTTTATGGTATAAGATGGTATAATTGTATAAATATTTCCTTTGTACCATTTATCAATAAGGAGTGCTGTTTTATATGCCAAGATACACAAAAAATGAAAAAGCATTAGTTTCTCAAAAGCTTAATGAAGTAGTACGAGAATGCCTTCAAATCTATGGCGTTCGTAAAACTTCTATAGATGAATTAGTAAATCGGGTTAATATCCCTAAAACTTCATTTTACTTGTTTTATTCATCTAAAGAAGAATTACAATATAAGGTTATTTGTGACTACAAAAAAGACCTCTATAGAAGATTCTACGAATTTTTGGAATCAGCAAATAAGGTTACGAGCGAATTGTTTACACAAGCCGTCTATTTAACTTTTAAGGAAGCAACCGACTCATTTTTTGTTGAAATTGTAAGAAATAATGAAATGCAATATCTTTACAGGAAACTTCCAAATGATATTGTTGAAGAAAATGAAAACCAACTATATCAAGACGCTAAGAAATTGTTAGTCTATATTCCATCATTGGACAAGCATAGCTTTGATAGGCTACAGGAAACTTATAAACTACTGTTTCGCACATCAATTTCTAAAGATGAAATTGGCGAACAGCAATATCTTGAATCACTGTGGTCACTGTTAAACGGATTATCGCTTCAATATGTAGACAGATATGCAGACAGAGGTGTAATCGATGAAAAACAAACTTCAAGATACTCAATTACATAAGGAATATAATATTTTGTACCTTATAGCCGTTCTCAAACAGCAAAAAAGCTGATTGAGAACGGCTTTTTCTTTTTTATCGACAAAATTCCTTATAATTCCGCAATAAATAATAGGAGGTGGGCGTTATGTGCCTGTCATGGTTAATTTTATTCAAAGGTTGCACGGCAGAAATAAAGGTAGAAGGAGAATTTAATTGGGCATGGCGGCACGTTTTTAACTAAAATAATTTTTTTGCCCTGCTAAATGTGTTCGCCCTGCAAAGGGGCTGATAATATCAAAACATTATTAAGGCTTACATACCCAAGTTTTTTAAATGGTACATACCCCTTTGCAACACAAATACAGCAAAAGTTAGTTGACTTTCATAGTTTACATACTAATCAATACAAACTATGGGAACTTAATTTGCAACCTATGAATGCCGAGTTTACTCCGTTATCGAGTAAGCTCGGCATTTTTGCGTTAAGGGGTTTTAAATCAGGCGGCTATCGGTGTCGTTCGCCGCCGTTTCCTCCTTTCTTTTGAATTTTCAGAGAAAGGAGGGACAAGCCTTATGTCTATTGACTGGGACATGATACTTGCTGATGAAAAAAGGATAATCGAAAATTCAGACCGCAAATACCGTGACCATTTTTATTCTACTGAAGCATTAGGAGAAAATGTTATGGAAAGTATTATTTATAAGCAAAGCTTAGAGAAATATCAGCAAGAAGATATTGACGAACTGCTAAACCTTGATTTTATGGACACCATAGAAAGCGAACAACTTAGAAAAGCTGTTGAAAAACTTTCATCAAAGCAAAGGCAAGCTATTGAGCTATATTTTCGATATGGATATAATCATCGTGAAATAGCTCAAATTATGGGTTGCAAGCGTAGAAATGTTACCGACCTTATTTCTCGTGCTGTTGGCTATTTAGGTAAACATTTGTAATGCGGAGGTTAAATTGTAGAATCACTTACCGTTACAACATCTTCCGCTAAGGTTATATAAGTTACTCTTATACATCTTTATAAAAGAATAATAGTAAAAAGTGTCTGA
>CAYYRV010000119.1:0-1962 GCA_964474135.1 uncultured Defluviitaleaceae bacterium | reverse complement strand
GGTACTATATGCCTAAGTTGGGTAGGTTTGTTGAGGAGGATAGTAATAAGGGTAACACCTTCAATCTTCATAGCCTAAACCAGTATGTACACTGCTACAGTAATCCTCTTATGTATGTAGATATGGATGGTCATAAGGCACAGGAAAACTCTTATGTATGTAGATATGGATGGTCATAAGGCACAGGAAAACTCTTCCTACACACCTCAGTATGGAAAATTTACAGATTATAGAGAGTATACAAATAAAGCACTGGAGAAGGAAAATAAACCACAAGTTACATATGAATTTATTGAAGGCACACAGAAAAAAGTTATTGGATTAAAAGCGGGACATGAGAAAGACTCAGAAATAATAATAACTTACAATAATAAGAAAGTCACATTTAATCAAGTAGACGACAAAAAGGCTTATGAGAATTCTGATAAGGATAATACATATTATATAGTTGATAAAAAAGCATATTTAGATATACATAGACTTAATAATGCTTTTGGGTTTAATGACCTAGCTGATTATGTATTTATCTGTCCTGAAATAAAAGAAGATATTGAAAAAGCAAAGGAGACAAGGAATAAGGAGCTAGAAAGTATACTAGAAGCAAGAAGAAAAGAGCTTGAGGAAGCTAAAGCTAAGGAACTTGAAGGAGGAATAAATGGTTCGGAGGATTTAGTTAGCAAATCGCAACTAGAAAATTTTTTCACTCAAATAGACCATTTTCAAGCTAATTACGTGACTGATGATATGATAAAAGACTTAAATAGAGTTTTGCAAAAATATCAAATAAATACTCCCGAAAGAATAGCTATGTTTATGGCAACTATTGGTCATGAATCTAAAACGGGTCTAGTCGAAGGTGGAGTTGGTAATACTTATGTCGTAGATGGTGTCGATTATCGAGGTGGTGGATATTCACAAATAACAGGCTATAAGTATAATTATAAACCATTCGCTGATCAAATGGCAAAAGAAAGATTAGTAAAATTAAATCCAGATGGAAGTAACCCCATAACATCCAAAGGCGGAGGTGCCCAATATGTAGCAGAGTATTTTGCATGGGAAGCTGCGGGATGGCATTGGAACGCTCAAGGGAATACCATCAATAAAAGGATTGATGATGGTGAAGATTTTTATAAAGTATCTCAAGTTATTAATGGTGGGCCTAGCTATACAGGAACACCAAATGGTTGGAATGAAAGAAATCAGTTCTATGGGATTGCACAGAATATTTTCAATTGAAAGGAGTCACCATGAACAGAACATTATGTATTATTATTTTCAGCTTTTTATTTACTTGCATATGTTCATGCTCAACAGAAAGTCTTGAGAAGCATTCGCAAGATGTTGGCAAATATGACATAGTCGAGACTGTATATACGGACAATATTGATGCTAAAAACCAAAAAGTCATTATTAGCTATCCGCAAATAGGAAATCTTAAAAATATAGATGCTGAGCAATTAATAAATAATTCTATTGAATCTTTAGCATTAGAAATACTAGAGCAGTTTACTACTCTTGATGAAATGGAAGTAAAAGTAACCTATTCAATAACACATTCTACGTCTGATATATTGAGTTTATATTTTGTTGCAGAGTCTTTTCATCATGCACAAGCATATCCGTTGATTCGTATCTCAGCTGCAACCTTTTCTATTGAATCAGGTGATATGATTAAACTCACTAAAATCATAGATATTAATGTTGATTTCATCAATTCATTTTTTAATAACTTTCATCTTTACAGTAAATATAAATCAGTTGAAGAAGAAAACGTTGTCAACGAATATGTGTCGGGTATTCTTTCACAAGAGAACTTTTTAATTTCTGGTGAAGGACTAAACTCAGAAATTCATAGCTTTCTCACAGATGACTCATTAATTATTAGTATTGCAGTTCCACACTCAATAGGTTCTTATGTGCTCTACGAGGCCAAATATTCAAAAATTAAAGACTTTTTGA
>CAYYRV010000118.1:0-2021 GCA_964474135.1 uncultured Defluviitaleaceae bacterium | reverse complement strand
ATTATTTTTTGCTCTATTTCATCAGTACGTACTTGCCGTTTCCCAAGCACTTTATAGCTATTTAAAACGAAAATAGTCTAATAATGCTTCCGCAAGAGAAGTAAAATTTTTCATATACCATTTACACGGATAAATATTCAGCTTCTAAAAAATACCAATAATTTTTGAAAATTTTCATTTGCTCCGCTATAATAATTTAAAATTATATACTGCTTCTATAAAGGCTTTTGCCCCAACTCGGTCAATCCTCTAAATTGTTTGTGTACAAGTTTTTGTTTCTTTATAATTTATAACTTTAATCATAGCATATTTGGGGTTGTGCTATAAATCTATTAGAAAACAGTTACTTTTAACTGGTTTTATTATTGGTATAGTAATGTCTAATTTATGGACAGGGCAATATTTACTCAGCAGGCATTTACCATATAAAGAATCTGCTATAACATTAGTAATAAACTTCTCTTGTTAAGTTTTTATTGAAATTTACTAAATAAAAAACATTATTATAAAAAAGTGTATCCCTCCTCTTAGGTAAACGCTAACTGGGAGGGATATACTTCAAGAATAGTTGCCTTTTATTGCCTTTTTATCATTATAGATATGTGCATTTTATTTTATTGCTGGTGTAGTTTTTACATATTTTCCATCTTTTAATTCATATACTATATATTTTTCTTTCTCCTTTACCTGCTCATTTTCATAAATAAAAAACTTAATGTTATCAATATTAATGCCTAACTCTTCTGCTATTTTATCAATATCATCAATGAAGGAGGAAAGGGTTACTTCATTAATCGGACCCTCAATGTCTTTATATAGTTCAATAACAAGAGTAGGAAGTCTATCCAAATGTTCGGGATCATACCAACTTAGTGGTTTTTTATTTATATTGTAGTAATTTTCAAGAACCTTCTTTGAATCAATAGACATATAACTTTGAGCATAATGTGTTGCATTTATAAAGTAACGTTCTACCGTTTCTTTAACAATTTCCTCCATCTCTCTCTCAGAGTAGGTTGTCAAATAATTGTCATGTATACTGGTTCCCGGCGGAATTTCAAGTTCTACACGAAACACACAATTTGGATTATCTTTTGGGAACAGATAATAGCATATTAAAGAATCAAAATATGATGTACTTTCTCTCACAAAAACCATCTCTTCTACATATTTATTGTCTAAATAGGATATAACCCGTTCACGGTTAAGTTCAGCTAGTTTAATACCATGATTCCTACTATTCAAAACCATTAAATAGATAAGTATTGCTATTCCGATTAATATAGTAAAAACAATACTAGCAATTGTAACATATTTTCTTTTCAACTTTTTCACCTCTGCGTTACCATAATTTTTGAAGGTATTCACCTACATCCCTAGTAAATAGATTCCAAAAGCCATTTTTTGCTTCCCAAAGCTGATCATTAATTGTTTTATGATATGCTTCATAAGTGAATTCTGAATTATAAAACTTATACTGTAATGATTTCATTTCTGTTTTAGGATCAATTTTGTTAATATCAAAATCTTTTCCGAAATAAAGTAAATACTCCCTAATAGATGTGCCATCTTGCAGTTTTCCCATTCTAAAGGCATCCATGACTACTGTTTGACAGGTATTACTAAGTGCAAAGTAGTTGGGGATACCACCTGTTACTGGATCCGGTTTATAATCATTAAGATAAGCAAGTGATGCTGTAAAATCACCCTTGATATACGCGGATTATTTATAACCTCCATTTACGTCATAATGTGCGTTAGTAAAAGTTTTAATGTCAGTCATATAACTTTTATCCACTTCTTGAAATCTAACATAATCTGTCCCTGCTGAGAAATAATACCAATTTTCATTATCGTCTTGAACAAGTATACCCATATGACCAAAATTTACCGTTTTTTTTATCTGCTCACTGTATGAACCTCCACTATCAGGATTTACCAAAATTATAGCATCTAATCCCTTTAGATCATACTATTTCCGTTAAAACAATTCCAAAACATGACGATATACATATGGGTGA
>CAYYRV010000117.1:0-2061 GCA_964474135.1 uncultured Defluviitaleaceae bacterium | reverse complement strand
TACTATAGCATATTTTAGAATAATATTCAAAGTTTTGATTGGGAAATAGTATGAATAATAAAAAAATCGGAAACAGTAATTAATTGGCGAATTAATTCTATGATTTCCGATTCCATAAAAATTTCTCTTAACAAATTTACAATATACATATTAAAATATTTTATATAAGAATAAGATTCGCAATCAACGTCACATACTTCAATAACTCCTACATATCTTTTTACTGAAATATATAAATTTTTCTTACACTCTAAAAAGTATTTATATATATCTGAAACATCAAGCAGAAAAATATTTTCATATTCATCTACATACATGTTTTTACCATATACATAAATTTTATATAATAATATTTCATTATCTATATTAATTCTGCTTAATACAATATCAATAACCCCAAGTTCTCCAATAATATTTGTTTCTTGTAACTCTAATAATTTTTTTAAAATTATTTGTATTTGATTTTTATATCTTTGTAAGTACTCATCTTTATTATTTGACATTGATTCATCTAGTTTAAATAAGGCTGTTTCAATTTCATCCAAAACATTTTGTTTGAAAACTTCATATTTAGATTGTTCCACTTAAATCTATCCTCCCGGTCGAGAAAATTATATGTTCAAATATTACCTT
The DNA here is from genome assembly GCA_964474135.1 of uncultured Defluviitaleaceae bacterium. Classification (GTDB taxonomy): domain Bacteria; phylum Bacillota; class Clostridia; order Lachnospirales; family CAYYRV01; genus CAYYRV01. Next base: position 1,428 of record CAYYRV010000117.1, on the reverse strand, counting down.
CCATTCCTCTGAAAAACTATTTTGGCATGTGAATTTACCAATTATGTATAACTCATCTACCTTTATATAAAAGTATAAATTGTACGTATTATATTCTTTGGAAATATTTCCTAGTGTGTAAATTGAACTCTCATTAGTAGTATTTAAATTGTAATTTTCAAGTAATTTATTCATGGGATTAGTTAACAAATCATTTATGTGAGATTGAAGTAATATAGTTGGGTATACATGATGCAGTTCTTTAGAAGTTACGAAATGTAGTCGAATATTTAGGTTTTCATAGAAGAAAGAAATACTGTTTGTTTCACTATCTTGGGCTAGATTTATATTAAAAAAATCTATATCATTATATCCAAGGTTTTTTTCAATATAATTTTCAGGAATCACAAATTTTATGCGGTTATTATGCCATTCATAATTCGTAAGAGTAATAATCTCATTATTTACTAAATAGCAGGTATTTAAAAACGTGACAAAAGCTGTGACTGATTTTGAGAAGTGTAAGAAAAAAAATCAGTATAACTGATAGTTTGAGAAGTGGAATGAGGGAGTAACGCCCCGAAACGCTTCCCTTGATACCCCGTTAAGCGAGTATCTAAAGGGCACGGCTTAAAGCACGGTGAGGACGGCTGAAGTATATCCAAACAGGTAATAAAAGTTTTGAAAAAAAAGCTGAATTATTATTATGCTGTGGAAAGGTTGATAGAAATATCAGCTGTATATGACAGGTCGGAGGTCTATATAGAGTCATGCTTAGAATGACCGAAAGGTTCGACTTTCTGCGAATGTACGAATCTATATGTCGCATAGATAGAAATGCCTATTCCACGGTCGTGGAGTTAGTGAGGTAAAGTAAAAATGCATGTTATGAAACACCTTATACCGTTACAGGCGGTATCACGCTAACAGGCTTAAAGCAGAAACCTAAAACTATATTAATCGCCTTTACAAAAAGGCGTGGGATAAAACTATCGGAACGTGGTAAGTTAGCGAACAAGTGCATAGAAACTTATGTAGACTGTTTTGCAAGGAAAGTTGAAAGCGGATAAGGGATATCCGCAAATCCTTAATTTTAAGGAGAGCCATTATCAATATAACTTGCATTAATCGTTAATGAAAGTGGAGGCACAGTACCGTTGATACAAGGAATAACAAGCCTTGAGTAGGGATAGCCTCTAGTCAGTAATTAGCAATGTAATAGAAATTATCACTGTAGGTTCGAGCAAGACAAAAAGTTTGCTCCCGAAAAGGAGTGATGTTCTATGACAAAGAAACTGAAAAACAGTAAGTTAAGGCACAATGAGTATTACGATATGCAAAATGTTTATGATGATTTGTACAAAAAGAGCCAAAACGGTATTAATACTATTTCCAATCTAAAATATAGATAAAATCCACTTACGACCGGTAATGCATTTTACTGTATCG
>CAYYRV010000116.1:0-2072 GCA_964474135.1 uncultured Defluviitaleaceae bacterium | reverse complement strand
GGTTATGACTTTTCTCAAGTGGATCAGTATAACTTATCTTTAATAAAATCAACAGACAATATGACACCGGATGTTTGCCCAAATCCCGATTTAGACCCAAGAGGTGTGTTTTTAAGCAGAGCCGTTTTAGCTTCTAATCCCTATAGGTCTACTGTACAATACTATGGTGAAAACGGCTATTTACCACTACCAAACGGATATGTTTATCCTTTACCACATTTAGGTAACTATTTTGAATTTTTTGAACATCCTCCCTCAAGCATTGATGTTCTAATACCGGCTTCAAATAAAAAATTGGTGGTGACAATTGAACCTGAAGGCATACTTGCCTATGAAGATCGTCCTTGGGGTGCTAGTACATTTATAGACTATGATAGACACACACAATTTTTCCTTGTAGAACCATCAATAATTGAACCCGAACCTACTGGTTCACCAGAGCCAAGTGCTTCACCGGAACCGACTGCATCACCAAGACCATCTCTTGACCAAAATGTAAGAAAAAGTGTTCGAGTAATAGGAAGCACATCCGCTTTAAACTATACATACACTACTGGGCATCAAAAATTTATGTGTTTAGACCCAGTAGAACCTGCTTCTGGTGCTTACGTGTTTAATTACACCGATTTAAAAGTACTCGGCAAACATAAGATGGAATTTACAAGATACTATAACAGCCAAATAAAAGAGACAGGGTCACTTGGTTATGGCTTTACAAGCAATCTTTTTTATTCGTTGCAAGTAGGTGATACGATAGCTTCTTTTATGCTACCGAGTGGTTATACTATGGCTTTTAAATATGATACCGCAACAAATACATTTTCACCCGAAGAAGGTTATACAACCGACTACAGTATTCAATCAATAAATCCCCAAGCTGATTCTGCTCAAGCAGACAGCTATATAGTGAGCCATAAAGACGGTACGAATTATATCTTTAATTCTGACTGCAATTTAACTGAAATTGTTCAAAACGGAAAAACTATGTACATTTACGAATATACATCAGAAAAAGCTATAAAAAGAGTAACAGGACAATATGGTGCATATTTTGATTTTGAGACATTTGAGTATACAGCTATGGAAGGCGACTCTATTCACTTAATATCAAAAGTAACAGATTATGCAAATAATGAGGTAAAATTTGTATATGACGGAAATTTGTTAAAACAAAGTATTAATCCGGATAATGACAGCATAACATACAGTTATGATTCAGAAGGAAATATGAACGAAATAACAGACTTTATGGGAAGAGTTTATCTTACAAATACTTATGATGACAAAGGAAGAGTTTTAACTCAGTACATTGCCGGACAAGGTATGTCAACTATGGCATACGACGATGAAAACAGAGTAACTACAGCAACAGAGCCGACCAGGATATTCCGTTAAGTATCACTATGATGAAAATATGCTTATAACAAGCATTGAAGACCCTGCAAATTCTGTAGAAAACCAATATAACATCAGCAGAGCAATTACAGAACAGAAAGATTTTAATAATGCTATTACAAAATTTGGCTATGACGAAAAGGGAAGACAAAACAGCATAACATATGCTGATGGTGGAGTTAAAACAACAGAATATAATGAAAATAACTACCCTATCAAAGAAACATTTCCAGATGGTTCAACGATTACTTATAGCTATGACCAAAATAATAACTTGATTTCATCTACAGACCGAAATGGTAATACAGAACAGAACTCATTTGATTCATTTGACAATATAATATCACATATTGATAAAAATGGAAATGAGACAAAATACACATACGACCAAAATGGATTTTTGCAGAGTGTGGCAGATTCAAACGGAGGAGTGACTTAATATGAATATGATGCTGTAGGTAAACTTCTTAAAATTACTTCACCGGAAGGCAAAGAAACCTCATATACATATTCAAGAGCCGGAAAACTCCTTACTATGACAGACCAAAACAATGCTGTAATTACATATAATCCTGATGCTAATGGATTAAATACATCAATAAGTGATAAAAACGGTAATAGAAAATATTTTACTTACAACGAAATGGGTAAAGTAATTACCGAAAGCGATTATATGA
>CAYYRV010000115.1:0-2138 GCA_964474135.1 uncultured Defluviitaleaceae bacterium | reverse complement strand
GCATAATAATTGGTATTCTTGACTGTTTTCTTATTTCTTTACAAATTTCTTCACCTGAAATATAAGGAAGCATTAAATCAAGTATTACCATATCGGGCTGATTGTTTTCAAATAATTCTAATGCTTTTTTTCCATCGTACGCCAAAAGAGTTTTGTAGCCGTTTTTTCTTAAATAAGCATCAACAGCTTCGGATATTTTGGGTTCATCTTCAACAACTAAAATTGTATTGGTTTTTGACATAAAGTTCACCTTTTCCTTGTTATACTAGCACTGCACTTATCCTTTTGGCTGCAACTACTACTGCATCCTGAGCAACCATGACATTTGTTGTTATTAAATATTTTTTTAATTGACAATACGAATAATATGGCTACAACACAGCCTACAATCCAAGTTCCCATATAAGTCCTCCAATTAAATTACATTTAGTTTTCCTCACCATACAATGATTATTAGATTTAGTTAACAACCTGTATCCAAGCAAAAACAATATCACAGTGTTTTTCTATTGATACTTGCTTAATTCTATCAATTTTGTAGTAGATTGATTGAAATTATGCATTTGTTTCCCCATAATCTTCCTTAGTAAACAACCCCACTAAAAACAAGAATAACGCAATATGAGATAACAAGCAAAATCCTAATAAAATTGCAGACGGTATTGATGTATAAAACATGTTACTGTTATATCTCGTTATGACTAACATAATACAAGCAATAATAAATCCTATAATAGCAGGTATTTTTAGCCATTTTCTCATAAAATCATCTCCATTTCACTCCAATTGACCTTTTGCAATAGCAGCGTTTATTAATTTTTTTAGCTTTTTACGACCTATTTTATTGTCAGAATAAGTTAAAAAAATTCTTTTATCTTCTAAGCATATTTGCATCTCTTTGATATATTCAATAGATGAAAGAGCCTTCATCACGTTTAACAAACACTTACTGCAATACATATTTCTTTGATGTAATGTAAAAGTTTGAAATCCCATTATATCTGCCTCCATTCCTGTGTTGAATGTATAATATGATTAGTTTATGAATATTTTATGGAGAAAAAAATTGCAAGTGGCAATCAATTATAAAGCAGAATATACTGTAATAATTAATTTATTGATTAGGTGAGTTTATGGTAATTACTCCAAATATTAATGATTTGCCCTCTAAAACGAGCAATGGCATAAGATATTTTGAACTTATAGCTGAACCTGTAAATCAAGAAATATTACCGGGTGTTTTTATAAAGGGTTGGGGGTACAACGGAAGCATACCAGGACCAACAATCAAGGCTTATACGGGTGAAACAGTCAACATAAGGGTTTACAACAAGCTGCCTGAACCTACAACCGTTCATTGGCATGGCATTGATGTTCCGAATGAAATGGACGGAGTTCCCGAAATAGAGCCTTCTCCAAAGATTGCACCTAAAAATTATTTTGACTACCACTTTAAGATAGTAAACCCACCAGGAACACATATGTATCATACTCACTTTAATTCGCCTCGTCAGCAAATGATGGGGCTTAGTGGGGCTTTCATTATTTTAGACCATAATAAGAGAACAAAGGTAAATCGTGACTACTTTTTAATGCTTCAAGAATTTAAGTTAAAAGGCTTGGAAATGGGCGAAGTAAAAGAAGGAACATATGAGCTTGACACTATGACTGAAAACTTTAACTTTTTCACGATTAATGGCAAATGTTTTCCTTTTACGCAAGAGTTAAAAATTAAATTTGGTGAAATAGTACGGATTAGACTTGGTAATACTATGCACCACGCCCACCCAATGCACATACATGGGCATCAGTTTATCGTAACTGCAAGCGATGGAAACCCTATATCATATAGCAGAAGGATTGCAAAAAACACAATTAACGTTGCTTCCGGTGAAACATACGACATTGAATTTTTTGCAGATAATCCGGGTGTATGGCCGTTTCATTGTCATATTCCTCATCATATGTCAAACAATATGCAGCTTGAAATGGGTGGAATGACTACTGTTTTTCGATATGAATGAAAAAAGCCATGTATGTTACCACACATGGCTTTTTAGCTTATTATTCTGATTACATTGCCATTGATACTATTTCCGTTAACACATTTCCATAATCCATTTTCTTGAACACACGCT
>CAYYRV010000114.1:0-2178 GCA_964474135.1 uncultured Defluviitaleaceae bacterium | reverse complement strand
CAACAACATAATCTTTATTGACTCTATCACTATGACTTATCAACACGCCAAGAGCATTAAAGTTATATATACTGCTTTCGCCATCTTTATTTGTTCCTTTAACCATACGGTTTGTAATATCATAAACATATGATGCTAGAACAGTATGGTTTAAGCCATCAAACTCCTTAATAAGATTACCTCTCTTGTCATAAGTATAGTCATAAACCTTATTGCCTCCAACAGTCCTTGAAACTAACCTATTAAGACCGTAAATACTATATCGAACTGTATTACCACCATTATTTTCAAACACCAAATTTCCAAGGCTATCATAACTATAGTTATGGTCAAAATACCCATACTGCTCCTTAGCCATAGTAAGTCGGTTATCCGCCATGAAACTTCTATCAAGATGGTTTTTTAGAGGTTGCCTTAATACACGGAAATATATTTATCCATACTTTGTTATAAATATATTTCCGTGAAGCAAACCTATTGTTACGGTAATTGAGTTTGATTTGCAATATATTATTATGGCTTACTCTCTTTTTTTAGATCATATTTTGTTAAAAAAAGTCTATCATAAAAGCTAATTATTTCGTTTCTTCTCTGTATAGGATAAAGTATATCCCAGCCTTCCGCAACAAATACTCTACCACTTACACCAAATGGAGAAGCTAACTCTGGACTAAATTCTCCATAACAAACCAGAGTATTTCTGTTTTCTACATAATATAAATCATCACTAAAATTTGTGACTCTAGGAAACTCTCCAAATATATGTATATTTTCATTAGTATCTATAGAGGTTGCACTATCATAAATCATTTTATATTCAAACCCTGTAACTAAATCAGGTACTACCAGAATATATGGTTTGTTTTTATTAGCTGCTTTTTTAGCGACTTTTATTGGTGTATAGAATAATAAAATTGAACAAGTTATTAACAATGAAAATGTGGAAAAATATAACTTTAATTTTTTCAAATTAGCTACTCCTTTTTGTTTGGCGTAAAAACTTTCTTTTCAACTCCTTTAGATGCTGTTGGATAATTATCTGCAGGTCTCATTTCAATAGCTTGAAGTGCACCCATAATCGGATCCATCACAAATTTCCCTATTACTCTTTCACCTAAAGAAAGATCCGGAGAATTTCTTACTTTTGTATAATCTGTAGTTCCTTTATACGCCATCGTACTTCCTTTAGTTGTGTCGACCCATTTTTGTGCAAAGCTATCATCACCCATAGTTCCCGTATTACATGAATAAAAATTTGAAATCGGATTTTCAAATGCAGAACTCTTTATATCGTTGATGTCGCTTTTATAAAGATTGAAGTCTTTAGGATAGTCTTTTTCGTAGTTATATCCTAATGAAACTATTCCTCCATCGTTACTCTCTAAACCATGTGAAAAAACTGTAAAGTCAGTTATTTTATCTTTGCTTCTATCACCATAATCATGTTTGTCAGTACTCTTTTCATTAATATATTTTATCAGATTATCTTTGTCTTTAAAAAAAACTAGGTTAACCCTTCCATCACCAGGAAGTGAAGCAATTTTAGCGTACTGTTCCATTATTTTAGCTATATCACCATTAACCTGTTTTCCATTAATTGTTGCTGGATATTGCCATCCCGTATTTGCCACTGCCAAAGTTATATTCTCATCAGGTGTATTAACACGGTGATCATATAATTGTTTTAAAGCACTTTCAATAAACTCATAATAATAACCTCCACCTTCTTGTTTTTTTTGACTGTAAGCTCCCCCAGATACAACAATTTTTTCCAAGCCTGTGACATCAATATATTTGAGTGGATTGCATCCACAATAAACATACCAATTTATCCCTTCTCTAAAACTATCTAACGATAAAAATCTTCTGTTCGCAGAGAAATAAATTCTCTTTTGAGCATAATAAACCTCAAGAACATAGTCAAAATTATGCCCTGTGTAACTCTTAACCAAATCAACTTCATTTATTCCAATTTTTGATAGTTGAACCTTACTACGATTACCCCATTCATCATAACTAGCCTTAGCCCTAACTTTACCAATATTATCAGTAGCCAAAACAGCAGAACCCAATCTATCATTATGATAAAACATCTTTACCTTGTCTTCGCTACTAACTATATCGGCTGAAATTCGGTTTAGACCTGTATAAGCATACCTTAAATTTAATCCATTATCT
>CAYYRV010000113.1:0-2219 GCA_964474135.1 uncultured Defluviitaleaceae bacterium | reverse complement strand
CCACTTGCGACTATTTGTATATGTGGCGGATTTGTTTTGTTTCCGTGGTTACTCAAATACCCTATCAAAAATATGAGTTTGGCATAATAGAAACTATGCCGAACTTTTGATATTATGAGCGTAAATTTAACTAAAAATAAACTAAAATTTATGCTCATAACATAAAAAATTTTCTATTTTTAGCTTGTTTAATAGGTGTTTCAGTTTGTTGAATTTAAGTTATATTAATAACCTTTTCCCCAAATAACCATTTTATCAGCTTTTTTACCACAGCATATACACTTATCATCTATTTTCTCCTGCTCAAACGGTATACACCTTGATGTTACAGAAGTTCTATCCTTTATTTCTTCTTCACACTCTAAGCTTCCACACCACATGGCTTTTACAAAACCAGGAGTTTCAGCCATTATTTTTTCAAATTCATCAAATGTTTTTGCTGAATAAGTTTTACTTTCTAATGATTTTTTAGCATTTTCTAATAAAGTAGCTTGAATATCATCTAAAATTTCACTTACTTTTGCTTCTAATTCGTCAAGAAAAACTGCAACTTTGTCTCCAGTATCTCTGCGAGCAATAATACATTGATTTTGTTCAATGTCTTTTGGACCAATTTCCAAACGGATTGGAACGCCTTTCATTTCATGCTCACTAAATTTCCATCCTGGTGATTTATCGGTTTTATCAATTTTACATCTACAAATTTTATCAAGGCGTTCTTTAATTTTGTCAGAAGCTTCTAAAACTCCTTCTTTGTGTTGGGCAACAGGAATAATAATAACTTGTGTTGGTGCAATTTTGGGAGGAAGAACCAAACCACTGTTATCTCCATGAACCATAATAAGTGCCCCAATAAGTCTTGTTGTAATACCCCATGATGTTTGGTGAACATATTGTAATTGATTATTTTTGTCCATATATTTAATATCAAAAGCCTTTGCAAAACCATCTCCAAAGTTATGGCTTGTACCTGCTTGTAGTGATTTACCATCATGCATCAAGCTTTCAATAGTATATGTTTCTTTTGCCCCAGCAAATCTTTCCTTTTCAGTTTTTTGCCCTTTTACAACTGGGATTGCTAAATGTTCCTCTAACAATTTAGCATAAAGATTTAATATATCTATTGTTTCATTAAGTGATTCCTCTGCTGTAGCATGTGCTGTATGCCCTTCTTGCCATAAAAATTCCATTGTGCGCAAAAACGGACGTGTTGTCTTCTCCCAACGTACAACAGAACACCATTGATTATAAAGTTTAGGTAAATCTCTATGTGATTGAATAATTTTTGCATAATGGTCACAAAAGAGTGTTTCTGATGTAGGACGGACACAAAGTCTTTCTTGTAGCCTTTCATGTCCACCTTGCGTTACCCATGCAACTTCAGGTGCAAAACCTTCAACATGGTCGCTTTCTTTTTGTAAAAGACTTTCTGGTATAAACATAGGCATATATACATTTTCATGCCCAGTCTCTTTAATCATTCCATCAAATGCTTTTTGTATAAGCTCCCAAATTGCATAACCAAGAGGTCTTAATATCATACAGCCTCTAACAGATGAATAGTCTGTTAATTCAGCTTTTATTACTACGTCTGTATACCATCTTGGAAAATCTTTTTCTCTGTCTGTAATAGCTTCAACATAGCTTTGTTTTTGTTTTGCCATAATTTAGTTACCTACCTTTTTTATAGTGATTTTTAAAAGACTCAAAAGTATGTTACTTTTATATTTTTATTTATTTTATAAAATAAAAAGCCTCACCCCTTTAGAATAATAATATATCATTCTAAAGGGGCCAAGGCATAATTGGCGGTACCACCCTATTTTAATTAAGACATTTTAACAGTTTTAGAAAAAGGTCTAAACCAATTAGTAAAATGAATTATCTCAAAAACCCTTAACGCAGGCAACGCATTGTGTTAAAAAAACATAATTTTCCACAATGACTCAAAGGTGGGTTCAAAATATTTCCGCAAGAAGCTTTCAGCAACCGCTTCCTCTCTGATACGGTAAGATAGTAAGAAACTATCTTTCTATTTTTACTGTTCCTTATCAACGATTTTAAATATATAATTATAGTATAAATAAAAATTGTATTATCTGTAACTAATATTTGAAATTATAGCTTTTAATTCTTGTTATGTCAAGGGTAAATATTATATACCCACGTCCGTATCATAAACAAGCCAAAACGTGTAAAAGTACGGAATCATCGAGAAG
>CAYYRV010000112.1:0-2230 GCA_964474135.1 uncultured Defluviitaleaceae bacterium | reverse complement strand
CAGCATTTGAACAGCTATATTGTGGTACTAAAGGTTTAAATTATGTGGATGATGCTGCTAAATGTGCGGGAAGTGTTGTAGATGACGCTGTAAAGGGTGCTGGTAATAAGACATTATATAGAGGTGAACGTGCATCTGTTACTCCAGAAAAGGTATTTAAAGAAGGGTTTGTACCTAAAGGAACAGGAGATGATTTATTAGCTCATACTACTAGCAATACGACTCCAGGCAACTTTATATCTACTTCATCTGATAAAGGAATTGCAGAAGGTTTTTCAGGGAAAAATGGGTACATTTATGAAATAAATACATCAAACTATATTGATGTAAACAAAGCTCTTGGTCCAAGCTCTCCTCATCCATACCAAATGGAATATTCTATACCAAATGGTGTTACTACATCACAAATTAAGGGAGCCTGGGTAATAAAAGGAGGACAATTGACTGGTGAATTTATACCTAATCCGGGTTATTTAGGAGGAAAATAAATGAACTATGAAGAAATACCTATTAAATTAATTATGAAAGAAGAAACCTTGATTGTGGGAAAACTAAAGATATATGAAGAATCTCCGGAATCAACAGAATTAGTTCTTTTAGAACTTATCTTATCTGACAGAATAATTAAAAATAGTGATATAGACTTTTTTTCATCTCTTCAGAAGTTACGAGAAGAACTGGAAAAAGAATCTATTCAGATTATGTGTAACGGCGCAGCCTTGAATGTTTATCCGTCACCAATACAATTATCAATGGGTAGCGGAAGAACAGCACATTTACTGACTCTAGGTCAGCAGACTAGAAGAGAGGATATAATCGACATCTTTGATTGCGATGAAAATTTAACTTTTGTTAGTGTGGCTGAACAATCCAAATTTAATTTTGAATGGATAAATAGTATAATTAAAAAAAATTTTGTGTAGTGAGGTAAAAATGAAGATTAAATTTTACAAAGTTAATGACAAATATGGGTGTTTTTCAAATTTCTCTAAGCATGGTTTTGAACTTGAGCAAAAATATTGGCCTACAAGTGAGCACTATTTTCAAGCTCAAAAATTCCAAAGTTTAGAATTTCAAGAGAAAATACGGAAAGCGAAAACTGCTATGGAAGCTGCTGCCATGGTACGTGATAAAAATAAGCCATTACGCAGTAATTAGGAAGAGGTGAAAGATATTGTCATGAAAAAAGCTGTTTTGCAAAAATTTATGACACATACCGAATTGAGAGAATTACTTCTTTCAACTGGGGACGAAGAAATAATTGAAGCTACTCATGATGATTATTATTGGGGCTGTGGAAAAAATGGAACAGGGAAAAATATTTTGGGGAAAATTCTAATGGAAGTACGTGCCATTTTACAAACAGGCATATAAAATCTTTATAATTCTTGTTCCAAAATCTAATTTTAAGATTTTGGATCTTTTTTAAAGAATTTTAAAACGGGCAAACAACTTAATATTTCTACAACAATGAAAATCAAGTAGTAAAAATTGTATCATGTAAAAGTACAACAGAATTTGTTTATGATGCACTTGGAAGAGTAGTTACTGTAAAAGACTCTTATTCAAATGAAAATTCCAATTCATACAACAAAGACGGCAACATAATTACTTTAACTGACAAAGAAGGAGCAGTTGCAATTTATGAGTATGACAATCTTGGCAGAATAATTAAAGAAATATATGCAGATGGAACATTTACATCAAACAGATATGATCCTAACGGCAATCTACTTGAAAAAACAGACGTTAACGGTGGTGTTTATAAATACAAATATAATGTAACAACCAATTAACAGAAACAATAGACCCATTAGGAAACGTAACAACAACTGATTATAACGCAAGAGGAGAAGTAACTCAAACTACCAATACAAAAGGTGCTACTACAAAATTTGAGTATGATGGAAATGGAAATTTAAGGTCGTGTTCTAAATATATTGTCATAATTTGCCGAAGTATATAAAAACTATGCAGGGGGAAATTATGGTTAGAATAAATTTGAGATGTCCATTTTGTGGAAGCGAGAATGTAAATAAATTTGGTTATAAGAATGGTAAGCAAAGGTATAAATGTAACAATATTGAATGCAATCATAAAACCTTTTTTGCTGAGTATACATATAATGCATGCAAACCTAATGTTGACAAAGAAATAATAAAATTGTCTGTTGAAGGCATGGGGATACGCTCTATAGCACGTAAACTAAGAATAAGCACCGACACTGTAA
>CAYYRV010000111.1:0-2254 GCA_964474135.1 uncultured Defluviitaleaceae bacterium | reverse complement strand
AGGAAAACATGGTTATGATTTCTCATATTGCTACTTTGCTTAAACGTTTTTGAATACAGGTTTTTAGAATTATTTGAAAACAATCAGCCTGATATGGTAATACTTGATTTAATGCTTCCTTATATTTCGGGTGAAGAAATTTGTAAAGAAATAAGAAAACAGTCAAGAATACCAATTATTATGCTTACTACAAAATCCAGTGAAGATAATAAAATTAGCGGTCTTAATGTGGGTGCTGATGATTATATTACAAAGCCATTTAGTCCAAGAGAGCTTGTAGCAAGAGTAAACAGCTGAATTCACAAGTATAATGACGGTATATCTCCTATGTTTATTGAAATGAGCTAGAATAAGGGTGACTTAACTGTAGATTTTGATTCATACTCAGTAAAAAAGCAAGGTAAACCTGTAAAATTAACCCCGAATGAGTTTAAGCTGTTTTCGGCACTAGCTAAATATCCTAATAAAACATTCACAAGAGATGTACTTAATAGAGTTAGCTTTTGATCTTGATTTTTACGGATATTACCTTACTATATATTAGCACATAAAAAATTTGCGTTCAAAAATAGAAACTGACAGTTTAAATCCTAAATATATTCTTGCCATAAGAGGTATAGGATATAAATTTGGTGGTATCGAGGAGAAATAATGAAATTAGGATTAAAAGTACGATTAATAATTTCATATGTTTTAATTTCAATGTTTTTGGTATTTTCGCTTTCATCAATTGCAAATATCTTGCTAGAGAAACATTTTCAAAGCTATGTTCAGGAGAGGCAGGAAGAAAAAAATCTTGGTTTTGTACAGTCTGTTCTTGCAGAATTTGATATTGATAAAAAACCAAGCAAAGAATTTCTATTATCACTGGCTCAAAATGCACTAACTGACGGTGTTGTTCTTATGGTAAGTGACGTATTTGGAAATAAAATTTTCTGCATGAGTTCTTATGATAATGTACGTTGCGAAAAAATGATTAGTGCTATGGAACATACAATGAGAAAACGTTATCCGAAGTTTGAAGGTAAATACACAGAAAAAGCTTACTTACTTTCGAAAGATGGGCAGAATTACGGCACAGTATCACTTGGTTTTTACGGACCTTTTTATTATAGCAATAATGATATTAAATTTATGAATTTATTAAATACTCTTTTTATCAATTCTGCTTTTGTATTTCTGTTTATAGCTTTAGTCGTCGGTTACATTATGGCGAGTAGAATATCAAAGCCTATAAAGGCTGTTACAATAAAGACGAATCAGATTGAAAAAGGTAATTATTCTGATAGGATAGAGTTTAAGTCAAATACCAAAGAAATTGATGGACTGATTGGTAGCGTAAATACACTTGCAAGCACTCTTGAATTACAGCAGAAGTTAAAAAAGAGAATGGCAAGTGATTATGCACATGAATTTAGAACACCACTTGCAGCTATTCAATCAAATTTGGAAGGTATACTTGATGGTGTTTTTGAACCGACCCCTGAACGGATTGAAAGTATACATGCAGAGATATTAAGGTTGTCAAGAATGGTGTCTGAAATAGATAAAATTGTGGAAATAGAGAACGACAACATGGCACTCAATAAAAAGCAATTTGACTTTTGTTGTTTACTGAAACAAACCTTATTAACATTTGAAGCAGATTTAAAAGAGAAAAACCTCACCTTAAACGTTGAGGCCGATTCATGTAAATTAACTGCTGATAGGGATAAGATTAGCAGAGTTATAGTTAATCTTATTTCAAATGCAATTAAGTATACAGATAGTAGCGGAGAAATAAACGTTATTGCCAGCGAAGGTAAAAATAACTTACAGTTTTCAGTTAGTGATACTGGTGTAGGTATTGATGATAAAGATTTACCTCATATTTTTGAACATTTATATCGTACCGATATTTCAAGAGCAAGGGACACAGGAGGTTCAGGGATAGGACTTTCTGTAGTAAAAGCAATAATAAATGCACATAACGGAAAAATAGATGTACAAAGTGAAGTAGGAAAAGGAAGTAAATTCACTCTAGTTTTACCAAAAAGCTAACGATGGTTTAGAGCTACTCCATATTAAATACAAACAGTTTTTTGACATGAAATCTCCACATTATCTCCACAAAGGAAAGGTAGTATTTTATTCTACCAACTAATTCAGATGAGATGCAGCAAGATAATTGCTTTCTGATTTTTACTTGGTGTAATTCTGATGAGTAACCACGGAAACAAAACAAATCCGCCACATATACAAATAGTCGCAAGTG
>CAYYRV010000110.1:0-2259 GCA_964474135.1 uncultured Defluviitaleaceae bacterium | reverse complement strand
GACTGTTGGAGATAATGAGATTTATAATTATGCCTATGATAGGAGGGGTAATCTTATTAAGGAATCAAGCAGCTTAAACAATACTGTTCTAGCATCATATGTTTATGATATTACAAATCGTATGGTTAAAGGAACAAATAAAGATGGTGAAAGCAGTATATATAACTTTAATGCTCTTGGGGTGTTGATAAATCACACTGATAGAGTCAATAAAGATTATACTGTTGATTATACTGCTTTTGTGCCTAGAGAACTGGTTGAGATACAGGATAGTAAGCTTGACTATAAATATGTTTATGGAGGTAGAAATAGGATTTCGGCTGATATTAACACTGGTGTGGAAAGGGTAAAAATGCTTTACCATAATGATAGGCTTGGCTCTACAGTTTATTTAACGGATAACCTCGGAAAAATTCAGGCTATGGCTAACTATGACGAATGGGGTAATAGGACGAAGGTCATAAATGCGAACATTTTTGGCAATGATTTTGATTTAGCACGTAGCTATACAGGGCATTGGTATGATTAGGTTGGGACGGAGGAGTAGCATTTCTTTTCAATTCGAGAAATCCGTTGACCAAAACAAATATTGATCATCCATCGAAATCTCAAGACACATTTAATAGTTTAAAAAAAGAAGGTGATAATAGAAAACCAGGACCAGTAAAATTAAGTCGCCGAAGGTTTAACCCCATGGATCTAAATAACCGAGGGGCTCATTGACTCCCCGTATAATTTTAACTCACTAACACATCAAAACAAAAAAACTTTAAAAACGATAAAATAGAATTTTTAACAGTGCCACGCAGGCTACTTACAATGAAGTACGGAAAAAAATTTTTTATTAATCTCTTTGGGGTTAATTCTACGTACTCTAGAGCGGGAGAATTCATTTTGTTTTTAGTAATGGAAGTTGCTATATGATGTATAATCAACTAATAAATTTAAAAGTTAGGGTGTATTAATTGTGAGCAAAAAAATTTTATTAGCATTTTGTTGTATTATTTCTATACTGTTGTTAATAAAGTTTAGGAAAAACCTTATCAGAATGTCTAAACAGAGTGTAACTTTAAACTACGTTGAAGATATTTCTTATATCATTGTTTCAGACAAAGGTCGCTTAGGCACTACAGAAGATGGCATTTTCAGCATAGAAATATATGATAAGGAGGATATAGAAAAAATATTAAATTATTTAAATTCTCTAGAGCTAATTGAGGAAATTCCCTCCTTCGAGTATTTTCCCGATTTAAACGAAAGATTTTCCTATTTTTCAATTGATATTATTAAGGTTGGTTATGAAGAAGATGATACTGCACACGATTTACTTTCATTTCAAACAACTTATATGTCTATTTCTAGAGGTGGTTTTGACTGTAGAAGCACAATATACTATATAAAAGATTCTGGTTATAACCCAATAACCAAAAGTAGTAAGACCTATGAGTTTTTGAATGAACTGATAAATGGTTAAGGAAGTGTAATGGGGTAATACAGTTCGATATAGTATTGACGGTCTTAATAGGTTAGTTTCAAAGACTGTTGGAGATAATGAGATTTATAATTATGCCTATGATAGGAGGGGTAATCTTATTAAGGAATCAAGCAGCTTAAACAATACTGTTCTAGCATCATATGTTTATGATATTACAAATCGTATGGTTAAAGGAACAAATAAAGATGGTGAAAGCAGTATATATAACTTTAATGCTCTTGGGGTGTTGATAAATCATAGTGATAGAGTCAATAAAGATTATGTTGTTGATTATACTTCTTTTGTGACGAGAGAATTAGTCGAAACTCAAGATCAAGATAATGGATTAAATTTAAGGTATGCTTATGCTGGTCTAAAGCGAATTTCAGCCAATATAGTTAGTAATGATGACAAAGTAAAGATGTTTTATCATAATGATAGATTGGGTTCTGCTGTTTTAGCTACTGATAATATTGGTAAAGTTAGGGCAAAAGCTAATTATGATGAATGGGGAAACCGTAGTAAGGTTCAACTATCAAAAATCGGAATAAATGAAGTTGATTTGGTTAAGAGTTATATAGGGCATAATTTTGATGAAATATTAGGGGTTTATTATGCCAAAGCAAGGTTGTACAGTGCAAAAAATAAAAGGTTTTCCGCTGAAGATATTTTTAAGGGGCTGTTAGAAATACACAATCGCTTGTGGTATTTTTGTATTGTTTTGATAACCCGATGATATTTATAGACCTTGATGGTCTTGCTCCAACCACTTTAGAGGCAGCCTA
>CAYYRV010000109.1:0-2271 GCA_964474135.1 uncultured Defluviitaleaceae bacterium | reverse complement strand
GCTAATTTAGTCCTATTATAACAGAAGCACCTATGTAAATATCTCCGCTGGTTCTCTCAGCTATGTCTTTATATAAATCAAAGTTTTCAATTTTGCTTCTTCCTTAAATGTATCCAAACATTTATTTATATGCAAATTAAGGAAGATTAGAACTTTTCTACATTTTACACCTAAAAGATTTATGGTTATGAGATTGTCAGCGACAAAAAAGAATGATACAATATTGTTACAGTTTATAATGTTGGAGTTTAAACATGAAAATTTCAAAACAATTCATTATAGTGTGGGTTTTGTTGGTGTTGTTAACGATCGCTTGTGGTGTAAATATTCTTTTAGACACACCGCCGTATTCCGAAGACATTTATTTGCTTGAAAAAGACGGCAAAACGCAATACTATTGGAAATATGTAAATGACGATTGTATCATTTACGCCAAAGACATCGGTAAGAAAGAGGCAAGGGAGATTGCCGTTTTCCCTCCGGGTTCAGAAGAATATTATTACGACTCCGAACGAAACAGTGTTATTAGTTTCGGGGTTTGCGGCGAATGGCTGGTTGCCAGCGTTGGTTTTTACGTCGGAAGTGAGGGCAGCTTCTTAGGAGACTTCGTAAGGTTTAAAAAGAATGGCAGTGAATTAACACATTTTTATTTGACCGACAGCGACAGGTTTATCGTCTTAGACGATTGGGTTTATTATAATTTTTTTGAATATCATGGCAAACCGCAGCCTACAGAGGGATGTTATCGCATTAAGCCAGATGAAACAGAAAAACAGTATTTGGGTGATATCTTCAGCTGGGTTTATATTAAAGATGTAGACGGATATTTGTATGGCAAACATGACACCGACAAACGGATAAACTCCTGGAATCCCATTACTGACCTTATAAGATGGAAACCGGATGTCGGTGAATTTACAACGCTTTTTGAAGGCGGTATCCTGCCGGAATTTGATAATGATGATGCAATGGGATATACAGATTTGAAGATAGACAAAGATTCTGTCACGTTTGTCGTTTATGTCCACGGCAACAGTGAGGGCGACTTTTGGTTCGGACACTGGTTGTATTCCGCCAGATATAGCGTTAATAAAGATGGCAGTAATTTAGTGCTCTTGAAGGAAAGATACGAAGGGCATGTAGATAGTCCTGAATAGATTAACGGCGGCAACTAAACTTATAGTTAAATTTGCCGCCGTTACCATTTTCAGGCTTATTCTTATGGATACTCTATCCATTCCATATCGCCATCAAGTATTTTTTGTTTTGAATCGTAGTAAGTTTCATAATCACCGTTAAGAAATAAGTTTATTTCGTTAATGCGCCTTGTTACTAATCCGTCTACTCGCTTTTTTTCTTTGGTTTCAGGATTAGTCCGCTTAGTATAGGTAAAAGCAACCACTAAATCGTCTCTGCTGTAAGTGCTGGACATAAGCGCCCTTCCAAGGTCTGTGCTTTCTGATAGTGCCGATGGATAGTTAAAAACAAGACAAACCACTGCATCAAATTCATGTTCATTTATAAACACATTGTTTTTTTTAAGGAAATCATTTACTTTTTTGATAGCCCCATCCATATCTTCTTGTTTGTACTGCTGCATCTTTGCAGATATTTCAGAATCGCTATGTGTCTCAACGAAATTCTTATATACTTAAATTCATCCTCCGTCACTATTTTGTGACCTATCCCGAATGTTAAATCTTTACTTTCGTCAAAATCACCATTCCATTTTCTATGTTCAGGATCTAATGTACTGTATATGTAAGGTATAGTACCTTCAGCCTTTGCAAGCCATTGCGCACCCTTAAAAACCATATCTCCTTCATTTTGCTTTTTTAGCTGTCCTATGACATGATCCTGAAAGCTGTCGAAAGCTAATATTTCCTTTATCCATTCATCTGCAAACAACTTAAAGCTTTTATCAATATTAGGTCCGAATGTTGATTTTTTCATTTTATATTCATCTAACATTTTTATTTTTAATTTATTATTACAGTAATGTACTTAACGTACTTATAATACAACATCTAATTCCATTTGTCAATATTAAATGTACTATCTGTTCATATAATAATAAATAATTATATTATACAAAATAATAGGACTAAATTGTTGAAGCTCCGCTTCGCTAATTTAGTCCTGTTATATACTCCTTAACCATATACACTAGCACAACTTGCGGAAAATTTTATTTGTAGACTTCGTCATCAACTTCTCGTGTGCCGCTAGCACACGGCGTCGTCTCTTCCTTGCCACAAGCAAAATTTGCTC
>CAYYRV010000108.1:0-2351 GCA_964474135.1 uncultured Defluviitaleaceae bacterium | reverse complement strand
ACCCATATGTATATCGTCATGTTTTGGAATTGTTTTAACGGAAATAGTATGAGAAAGGTTATTGTAATTCTATTCAGGAGGCATTTTCCAAATATTTATCTATAGGTTGTAAAACCTATGTTAGCAGAGTAAAAATTAGCCCTGAAAAATGTATTAACATGATAAAAAATGCAGGTGGGATTGCTGTACTTGCACATCCAATATTATATAAGCTTAGTGATATTGATTTAAAATATATGTTGAAAATATTAAAAGAGCAAGGCTTAGAAGGCATTGAATGTATTTATTCTACTTATACATTATCTGACGAGGTGTATATTAGAAGTTTAGCAAAAAAATTTCAGCTAAAAATAACAGGAGGAAGCGATTTTCATGGAGAAAATAAAATTAACATAGATTTAGGAACAGGCCGCGGTAAATTATTTATTCCATATAAAATTTTAGAAGACTTGAAAAAGTAATGGTATTGTAAGAAGTTGTATTCAATAATTCCTTAATATACTAGACTTTTTGAGTATGGTATAATCTGTTAAAAAAGCGGATAGCAAAGATAGATGTAAAAGGTGTACAAACTTTGAAAAATAAATGCGTGATGTTACAGATTAGTTGATTATTATAAAATTAGGTTAAATTCAGTTAAGTTAATAAAGAGACTGATAACAATATCATGCATCTTTTCGGTTTTAAAAAAGCATATAGTTTTGCTTGTAAGCCTCTTTATTCTTGTTCTTAAAGTTAAGTTCTTGCGTTCAATTTTTTGTGTATTTTGCTTTCCAACTTGGAGTATTTTCTCATTTAAATATTTAGTATAAGAACCCAATTATCACTGTAAAATTTAGGTGTAAATAATCTTTAGTATAAATGGAATAACCTCCAAAAATTTTTTAATACTTTTACCACGGCAAAACAGGACAATGCTGGAGAGCAACCCGACGCATGTCGTGGCTATATAAGGTAGACCGTAGGACGTTTGTTCTGCGGTTTTGCTTTTAAGCTAGGGTAATGCCAAAAGCGGATAAACTCCGGGTGTGGGCAGCGCTCACGGTTTTAAGATGCAATCCTGTTGACGAAGAAAACTTTAATTTGGCTGTATACCATACCCCAATCTCTTGTCGGTTGTGTCCATTTTTTTGTGATTTCATTGACCGAAATAATTTTGCGGATTAAATCGTCAGTCGGTAGAATAGATTTTGTTTTTGTAAACTTACGAACCATTCGGTGATAGACTTTAACCACATTTGTAGTATAAATCAAATGCCTAATTTGTTCCGGAAACTCAAAAAACGTTGTAAGTTCAGCCCAATTTGCATCCCAAGACTGTAAAATAGACGGATACTTCTTATCCCATTTTTCCCTAAATTCTTCTTTTTCATACTCGGCATCGTCAAGATTTACTGCACCATAAATTTTTTTGAGGTCGGCACACACAGCCTTTCTGTCTTTGTAGGGAACAAATTTTACAGAATTTCTTATTTAATGAACAATACAAAGCTGTTGTTTTGTCTTTGGAAACACCGCGTTTATCGCCTCTCCAAGCCCTTTTAAATTATCATGGCAAGCTATAAAAATGTCTGAAACTCCACATTTTTTAGGTCAGCACAAATGGATTCATAGAAGCTTGAACTTTCATTTTCAGAAAGCCAAATGCCTAAAATATCTTTTTGTCCATCCATATAAATGCCCATAACCGAATAGACACATTTATTGATTATTTGGCTATCTTTGCAAGCTTTAAACACAATTCCATCAAAATAAATGATAGGGTAAATTGACTCCAGCAGGCGATTTTGCCATTCATTTACTTCAGGCAAAATTTTATCAGTAATTTTTGAAATAAGTGTTTGTGGGATTTCTGCCCCGTAAATTTCTTTTAGGCTCTCTTCTATATCACGTTGACTCATGCCTTTTGCATACATTGTCATTATTTTTTGCTCAATTTCATCAGTTCGAACTTGACGTTTTTCAAGCACTTTAGGCTCAAATTCACCATTTCTGTCTTGGGGTACAGCAATTTCAGATTCCCCATAATTGCTGATGATTGTCTTGTAATTATAACCATTTCGGCTATTTCCTGTGTTGTTACCGTTGGTGCTGTGCTTTTCATAACCAAGGTGTTCCTCCATTTTAGCTTCAAGCATTTGCTCAATCGCACCCGCAAAAAGAGGTTTTAGTTTGATTGTGTTCTAAATATATTGTCTAAATATAGGTGATGTTGTAAATTTATTGTGAAAAAATGCCAATACATGTATAAATAAATATTACATGTAAAGGTGTGGTCTTGAATGGTTATGGTGGAATTAAAATGCCCATTTTGTCAAAGCCAAAATGTTAGGAAATATGGATTTAATAAT
>CAYYRV010000107.1:0-2357 GCA_964474135.1 uncultured Defluviitaleaceae bacterium | reverse complement strand
AGCGTGTGTTCAAGAAAATGGATTATGGAAATGTGTTAACGGAAATAGTATCATATAAGTCCACAACTCTTGGCTTGGTGGTTTTTTTAGCACCTTCTAAATCTTCTTCTATTAGGCTAAATTGCTCTCTTGTTATGTCACTTGGATATGATTTGCGCATTTTCGCTTCTCCCCTTTTAATATTTTGTATCAATTATATCACATGTGGAAGATTTTGGACAAGCTCTGATAAGTACACTTATTGGGTGGGTTGTTTTTGCTATAAATATTACCCTATACTATAACACATAGTAATCTGTACCCTTTATTCCAAATGTTTGCTATAAACTTTCACCTTTACTGATTTTCATAAATAATTCAGCGACTTTTGTATTATCTTTATTGATGCTTGGGGTCTTGTCATAAAGTTGACGAAATCTCATTATAAAGTTTTCAAAGATGCGAATATCGTCACAAAAATTAAATTTACTCTCACAGGTTAAATCATCTACGGTTATAGTCATTATCCACGCGTTATCTTTGCACCAAATTGTTCTGTCATTTGAGTTTTCTAAATTATGTAAGATAATTCTATACCGATTATCTCTAAGTAACAGTTCTGCTGTATCCTTAAAATGCGTAAGGTATTGCTGTCTGCTCATCTTAACAAGCTTGCCGCATATTGTTGTTAAGGAATAATTAATTGTGGTGTCATAAATTAAAAAAGACAGTAACTCATCAAGACTATAATAAAACCCGCTGATAGAGTCCGGGTTACTGTTTTCTACTATAGAACGAAGTAAATCGTAGGATTCAAAACAACGTCTTTTTTTAGTGTCAGAAAGTTGATTTTCATTTAATATTTCTGTCAGCAGCTCCCTGCTCATCGTTATACTGCTTAGTATTTTAGATGAGCAAAAATAGTCATCGTTTTTTAACGCTGAGCTTTCAAAAACACTTGCAACCGACATTAGCTTATCAGAATTATTAGTGGTAAGAATATATGAAGATGCTTCTTTCAAATGCTCTACCAGCTTGCCTTGTGCATGAATCAAAGACTTGTCCCTTGATAAAAAGCTGGTCATATCGTTTAAATCATCGCCGTACCCAGTTACAATAAGCCTATCGTAAATCATATATATACTCATTCCGTATTTACGATTGAACTTTGAAGGTAAGAATCGAAATATCAAATTTTCATGGGGACTAATTTCCATAAACAGCTTATGAACTTCATACACAGGTTTTGCACTGCCAGAAAGTAAAAAAATAATTTGTATTTTGTGTCCTATATTAAGTATGTTCTTTAGTCTATGAAAAAAAGATAACATATAGTGCATATCACCGATAATCCATATCAAGTCATCGTAGTCCAAAATGATTATTTCGGTAGGCGTTAAAATCTTTTCGGCTGATTCAAGCAAAGTCATAACTGCCTTGCGCCGACCTTCTATGCCGAAGTATGTTGTGTGAGTTGATGTGTAAAGACTACCCGACTCGTCTTTTGTTTCAATTTCTTGCTCAGTTGATTTTATATCATCTATGTCGAGAATATAGTTACGGATGCACCTTTTCAAATAATCTCTGCCATACTTGCGCTTAGGGTAAATACTTGTGAAAAAATCCTCCAAAAGTTCCTTTCCGGAACTTTTATTTTTTTGGATGAAGTAATCAACGATTTCATCAAAATATGGCTTGTCTACAGAAAGGTTTCTGCTACCGGTTTTCCATTTGCTGATTGAGGTGCGCTCAACATTAATAACAGCACTCAGTTCAGTTATTCTAATATTTAAAAGGTTCATGAGGTATCCGAATCTGGTGAGTTCTTTGTTCATTATAACAGACCTCCTATGCCATGCTAACCGTCACCTAAAGATATACATATGTGACATTTATTTTAATTATTATACCAAACGTTTTTTAGGTTGTAAACAGTCATATCCATATTTTATTATTTAAATATAGATATAATCACGTTTACGTCTTGCAAAGGGTCAATATTGGTCACCTTAATTATGCTTGGTTTTTATGTCACATATCTTGAAAAACGTGACATCAAATGATACAATGTTATTAGAAATAAAGTCAAGACTTTTATTACAAAATATTGATATTCCTCCTATTTCAGTGAAATAGTGTACTAAGAGAGCTTAAAAAATAGAAACTCAGAAATGGAAACGCTTTGTATTTTGGACTTAATTGATAATAAAATAATTAAAATAAAAATTTATAGGAGGATTCTTTTATGGGTATAAACACTTTTATTATCAAGCAGAAAGAAAGCTTAGCTGCAAAAATTGGTGATGTTGTAAATTTATTGTGAATGTGAAAAAATGCCGATACATGTATAAATAAATATTACATGTAAAGGTGTGGTC
>CAYYRV010000106.1:0-2400 GCA_964474135.1 uncultured Defluviitaleaceae bacterium | reverse complement strand
AAGAAAAAAGCGAACGGGCTATGTTCGCTTAATCTTAAAACTACTCACGACAGTAAGCCTTTCTTAAAAACGGAGAAAGAGCTGCGTTACGCTCATCAGCAAAGGAAAACCTGCTAAGAGTTGTAATTAGCAGATTAAAAAAATAGAATAACAATAAATCTTAGAGAAAAGAAGTTTGGAAATACTAAGTTCTTAAATTATAATAAATATCATCTTGTAAAGCATATTTTTCAGAAATAATTTTACAATAATTTAAAATAGTATTGGCATTTAAATTTGTCTCAATAAATAAAGAATCTGTTAGTTGGTAAGGCTCTCTCATACTATCCTTTGTATGAGCAATAATGCGACGCTCTCTGCCTTCAAAATCTTTACTATCAGCAAACGATTGAAATTTTTCGTTATCTAATTCATATAATTGTTCAATAACAGTTCTAAACAAGTCTTTCCATGACGATATTGAATAAGGGCAGTCTATAATTATTACTTGGCGTGGTTTTAATCCCTTAACATTAACGTCATCCATTATATTATAATCATTGTTAAAATCAATTAATTCAGTTACAGTTAGACTGTTGTATTCTTCAGGAAAATACCAAATTGTCTTTGCAATTTCGAAAAGCTTTAATGCTCTACTTTTTATACTCTCATCATTCCAAAAATTATACTCTGCTAATGTTCTAGTAATAAGTATGTTGGAACCTCTATAGGTCTCTTTCTTTTCATCAAAACGACTGTTTGACAAATCATTGTTGTAGCCTGTTAATGTTAAATTACCTATAGTATGTAAATACTCATTATGAATCACATCATACTTATTGCCTAAGTCAATTTTCCAGGCTGGTGATAAAACTTGCGGCATAATATGCTCGATTTGAATATTATCATCAGAGAGATTAACTACTTCCTTTGATTGATTTTCCTCAATAAATGATAAAGCATACTTAGCAACCTTGGTATTGTAAATATCCCTTTTAACAAATGATACTTTAAATTGTTCATCTCGTGGAAAAACACCTTTTCCAGCACGAGTTAAAAGAAATTGACAAATAAGGTCATAATAATTTCCATCTGCTTTTTCGAATTCCCCAACTAATGATGCAAATATTTTGTTTAATGCATTTGCAGGTAATTCGCATATGGAGCGTCTAAATAAGTATGATATTATAATACTCATTATTTTATTCAGCTCATTTATGTCAATCTTTTTGTACAAAAAACAATCCTCAAATAAATATAAAAGAACAGGATATGTAACTGTAGATTTCATATTAAGTATTTGAGATAAGGACTTGTTTATATTATTATGAGGACTATTGCATTTTTGAAACCAAGAATAATACTGGGAATAAGGAACTAATTCCTCAAGAATTCCCTCTTCATCATGTGTTTTACTTTTTTTGCAAAAATTCTTAAAAGCCTCATATATTTTATCTTTATTAGGTATACTACCTGTCTTCATAGTAAGAAAATCTCTAATAAAATCAGAAATCATAGAATTAGGTATATTTTGTTCAATTTTTAGCCAGTAATCAGAATATAATCTGCATTGACTATCATAGCTATGATTCATCAGAAGATAGTTTCTTATTAAATCAGATGCTAGTAAAGTTAACCCAGTGGAATTAAGGCTCTCAAAAATCAATTGTGGATTTTCTGAACGCTTATCTTTATCTAACGAAATATATACAATTTCAACATTACTTAATGCTTTATAAATTTCGTCTGGATTATGTTTGGAGTTCTTTATCATGTCCTTAAACTGATTATAGTTTTTAGTAATATTTGAATTTCCAATACTTTCATTTTGGCTCATCAAGCGTTCATATGCCGCCATATCACTTTTTATAGGTTTCAATTTTATTCTGTTGGTTTCTTTCACACGCTTGTTAATAAGATATGTTTCAAGTATATCTTCTTTGGTTTCAACATCTTCAATTAAATCATAAAGAGCCTTTATTAATATCATGATACTTGTTATTCTTTGTTGCCCATCTATAATAATAAATTCCATAAAATTCGGTTGTGAATGCCCAGAAACATATACTATTGTTCCTAAAAAATGATCATATTCATAGTTATCCTGTATAATACTTTCAATATCTTCAAATAATCTTTTGCAATGTTCGATTTTCCATTCATAATTTCTTTGATATACTGGGATATTAAACGTACGCTTACTTGAACCAAGAAATTCTAATAACCGAATCTTATGAGCTTCCATATTACCCTCCAACTCTTCTTTATACACTATCACCATTTGACAAAATGAATTTTCTTTCAAATTTACAGTCCAGCACCTCTGCAATTTTCTCCAACTCTGGCACCGAAAAACTCTGCCTTTTTAACTTACCATTAAAGTTTTGAGGAGACTGACCTACTCGTCTGGCTAATTCGGCT
>CAYYRV010000105.1:0-2438 GCA_964474135.1 uncultured Defluviitaleaceae bacterium | reverse complement strand
AAACCAAACGACAGAATAAGTCAAAAGGTAAGCCATATAGAAGGTTTTACAGACACAGAAGAAGGCAAGAACCCAAACAGTAGTATCGCAGTTGAAAGTATAGGTAAGCTGTATTTCCATAATGACAGGTTAGGGAGTACTTCATTAATAAGCGATAAATCAGGCAGAATCGTAAGCAGTATAGAGTATGATGTATGGGGGAAAGTGACAAACAATGTATTAAATACAAAGGACATGAATTTTGCCGGAATTGATGATGCATTGGGCTTTACAGGGCATACTTACGATTTAGCACTTGATAAGGTTTTTGCACAAGCTAGGTTTTATGACCCTGATGATAAAAGGTTTTTAGCTGAGGACGACTTTAGGGACGGTAATAACTGGTATTCTTATTGTAATAATAATCCTGTTATGTTTGTTGACTTAACTGGTTTTGCTAAAGTTTGGACATTAGCACAGAATAATGTTGCACTTGCTAAGTTAAAGGCGAGTAAAAGTTATGCGGACTATTTAAATTCTATTGGGATAGCTAGTTCTTACAGTAATTATTTAATAAATAACTACTCTAGTGTTCCTAGTATAGATACCAAAAATGTTTATTACCAATCTCCTACTGTTCAAACTCCTAGTTCAAATAAAAGTGTTTTAAGTGCTTATACCAAAGTTGCTTCTACTAGTTCAAGTAATATTGTGAATGGCGGTACAACAAGTTATTTTACATCTCCTGTTATTAATTGTAACGGATTGTTATCAGTTTCTGAATTTACAAAAGAGCTTGATAATCTACGAAAGGAGTATCCTAACGCTTTTTCATTAGATAGTGATACATTCGGTGTGGGCATATTATATTGGTACCTATATGGAAATGGAAAAGATTATATTGTGGATGCTGATGTTTCTATTGTAAATTTGTCTTGGGGTTCATATATGATGTCTAATAAAGGTAATCCTGAGTATGGAATAAAGCCACTGGGGGAACAAATGAAAAATATTCTTTTTCCATATGGTGATTCTCTTGAATTAGGTAAGTCAATGAAGATAGATATTGCAACAGCAATTCAAATTGAAAATGGAGAAGGTATTATCGGTTATCAATATTTACATGGTACAAACAGAAATGTTGGCGGATTTCAGATTAAAGGAACTATCTCAAAAAACAAAGAAGGTGATATTACTTATGATTTAATATATACTTGGAATGATATGATAGACCCTAATTTTGAGTATGATACTGATAGTGCAAAAGCTAAATTTGCAAAAAAAATACCTGGAGCTAATCCCACAGATTATTACATTAGTATCAGTTGGAGTGATAAATCAGTAATAAAGGCTAATCCAAGTTTATTTAATAAAAGTAGTGGATGGTTAAGTAGATATTAAATAATATTATTATAAATTAGTTGAAAGGAGATAATATGTAATAATGAAAAAAAGAATTGCTATATTCGCATTTGTAGTAATTGTTATTCTTTTATATAACCATTATCGCAATTTAACACCTAGACTTGAGTTACTTATGGAACAAAGGGGAGGTATTCACAATTTTTATATTGAAGGTGACAAAGTTTATATAGTATGTGGAGTTACAGTAAGAAATAATACAGACACTAAAATAGCATATTCACTTGAAGCAATTTCAGAAGACGACTATAACTCAGGTCTTTTGAAATCTGAAAAATTAGAAGGATATGATGAGACAATAGAAAACAATATTTTTAGCATAAATGGAAAGGAAGTACAAACATTTATTGTTGTTTTTGTTGGTGAACATGGTGGATACCCACGGAAAAAAGATAGACTTGCACCAGAAATAGTAATCCATGAAATTACAGAATAATGCTTCTTTAAATATATTAAGACCCTGCCAGATCTATTCAGCAGGGTTTTTTATTTATACTTGCACCCCATATAAGTGAAAACAACAGTATACATTTATAACAAAAAAGGAGAACTAGTAAAACTAGAAAACTGGAATGAAACTACAACATTTAAATTAGACCCATTAGGAAAACTAAAATAAGTAACAGACCACAATAATAGGACAATATCTTATGAATATGACGAAGAAGGAAACAATACAAAAATTACTTATCCAAACGGAAGTGAAATTAAATATGAGTATGACAGCAAAAACAGAGTAACAAAAGTAACAGATCCCGATGGTGAATCAACAGAATATACTTATGATGCCAAAGTAAATGAGATTTCACGAACGAATGCAAACGGCACTAAAACTGTATATTCTTACAATAACAATAATGAGAAAATAAGAGCTGCTGAAATATTCAACGGTACGGAAAAATACGTAAATGAGTATACGTATGATGTTCTCGGGAATTTAGTTAAAGATGTATTAACTGACAAAACTAACGGTTTAGTAAGCAAAACAAAAACATATGAATACGACAGCATAAACCGCCTAATAAAAGATACCGAAA
>CAYYRV010000104.1:0-2498 GCA_964474135.1 uncultured Defluviitaleaceae bacterium | reverse complement strand
ACGAAAATGATAGCGATACCGGGCTTATGTTTGTGCAGGCTAGGTACTATATGCCGCAGGTAGGTAGGTTTGTTGAGGAGGATAGTAATAAAGGCAATACCTTTACCCAACTATCCCTTAACTATTATATACATTGCTTAAATAATCCAGTTTATCGTATTGATAGAGATGGAATGGATAGTTATATTTTTTATGATCCCAATTTACATTCAGAAAACGGCCAAAAGTCAACTGCGGAAATACATAAAAAATATTTGGAGGATTTATATCCTGGAACTAAAGTAGAACTAATTCCTGTTACATCACTTCATGGAGCAAATGGATTTATACAAAAGTGGAATGCAATGGGAAGTGACGGAGCAAAAATTGACGCTGTTATAATTAATGCACATGGTAATCCAAATCAAATGAGATTATATACTCCGTACGTAGATAAGACGGATACAAGTGGAAATACTGTTAGAGTGGAGGAGACCAATCTAGAGCCTTACAGAGTGAAGGTGGCAACATGGGCTACCCTAGGATTACAATATAAAGAAATTGATACTGTAATACTTCTTTCTTGTGAAACGGGAAAGACAATAAAAGACCCAAATAACATAGCTTCAGTGATAGCCAGTACACCAGGTATACAAAGAGTTATAGCTTCAGATCAAAGTTCATGGGGATTAATATCATCTGGGAAAGATTCATCCGGTAAAAGAGCAGAACCTCCAACCGGTGATGGATGGAAGGTATATCGGGGAACAAATTCACCTGTAGCAATAGGTCATAAATTTGATTCAGTAAAAGGTATGATTGAAGAAGCAAATAAGCAAGCACCTAAAATTGCTTTAACAAAAGACACGAGCGAGATTCTTGAGCCTGCAAGATTGAGAGATGAACCAAATACAGCATCAGGTGCTTCATCACTAAAAGCAGGTGACACATTTGAATTTATTGAATTTAAATCTGGAGAATCCTTAGACGGTAATGATTTATGGTATAAGATAAAAATTAACGATAAAATAGGGTATGTGCATAGCAGTCTTGCAAAACTGAGCCTTAGTGATCAGGCTAAGGAACGAAAGGGAGGAACAAAGGAAAAAGAAAAGGAAAAAACAACAAGTAATACAACTAATAAAGCAACAAAGGTTACGTTTGTTCAAGTAACTGGTACAGATGTTAGGATAAGAAAAGGTCCTGGAAGTGATTACAGGATAATCAGACATGCAAGTAGCCCTGAAAAATTTATATATAAAGGCAAGTCATCTGATGCTGCTTGGTATGAAGTTGAATTTTCTGATGGTTCACCTGGCTATATATCGACAAGTTTTTCAAAAATTATTGTTGAGTGAGGTGTTTATAATATATAAAAAAATATTTTTAATAATGACAACATTATTTTTAATTGGTTATTCTGGAATTTACAAAGGAGGTAAAATAATGAGTGATGCGAATAATGATATTTTGATTAATAATAACTCAAAATCAAGCGAACCAATTTTTATGGACTTAAAATTTGAGTGCAGTGTGGAAAATGCAGATGTAAGTATTGACAATTTTAATAAAGTAGAAGACTTTACATTTTGGACCTATTTTTATGGTAATCACCAAGAAGTTGCGCCTATAATTAATAATCTTTATAAAGTTGAACTCCCATATATTGATACAGAAGATAGGAGGAGGCAAATTGTAATATCAGTAGGGAGGAGATTAAAATCAGTCTATTATTATGAGGAAAGTAAAGAACTTTGTTATACTGGATATTATATGGGAAGGCCTGTTTTTGAGGAAGAATATTTTCCAAATACAATATTTGCATATACAATAAATACAATTGATTCATTTGGAATCGAAGAAGAATTTTTAAATGACTTGGACAGATTTAATTTCTATAAAAATATTCCCTATGAAGTAAAGCCTTATGACCCAAGTGAGTTTACAGGTCCTGGAAAAATTGACAAAGATACAGGTTTACCAGAAGGATATTCTTATTAACATTTTGGATGTTTTAAAATAGCTTTCTACTCACGGAAATTTAGTTTTGACAAATACCTAGATATGGTAAATACGAGTTTGACGTAGTTTAGTTTTTCAAGACTAAACTTCCGTGCTTATAGAACAAACAATGCCGGAAGGAGGTAAGGTTTTTTTTGCATATGATGACGAAAATAAAACAACCACCTTTACTGAACGTAACGATGTTATTACTGTTTATCAAAAAGATAATAATGGTAGAATTATAGAAAAACAAATGGTTAACGGGGTCGAAAAAATGAGTTTTGACACCAATGGGAATATCACTTCATTTACCGATAAAAATGGCAATACATATATATATGAATATGGTAGCACATTTAAAACGAAAAAACCAAACGGAGAAACAACAGAAATTACATATGATGAGTATGGTAATATTGTTATGGAAAAATATCCTGATGGAAGCAAACATAAATATGATTATGAGCAATCTAACCGAGTAACATTATATACTGACCCATTTGGATTTAAAACAT
>CAYYRV010000103.1:0-2507 GCA_964474135.1 uncultured Defluviitaleaceae bacterium | reverse complement strand
ACACCTTTACATGTAATATTTATTTATACATGTATCGGCATTTTTTCACAATAAACTTACAACATCACCCAAAAAGACCGTCTAATCGTCTGATTAAGCGGTCTTTGGTTATTTATGTTCATTACAAACGATTTGTTTTTTTAGCAAGATTTTATAAAAAGGCTTATTGGTGACCTACACTAAATTCTTTCTCGTTAATAGTTACAGATACAACTTTTTCAATTTCAATTATCGGGTCTGAAAAAGTGTAAGTACAGTTTTTCTCATTTACACCCCTTGATTTAGATTGGAAATCTACGACTGTACTATTATTGTAAGTAATAAAAGCTTTGTCGGTATTATCGCCTGTTGGGTTTAAAATTTCAGTTTTATATTGAATCGTCAAGCCTAGTGGAGATAATGTGATGATGTCTGCTTTAATTGCTTCATTTGCAAGCATTATAGTATCCTGTACAGGTATCGTTATTTTCCTTGCCTGTGGTGGTACTTTAAATGATGCCGACCAGTTGCCTGTAAAATAATCACCGTACTCAGCTACATCAATTACCAAACGCAAATTTTGCAATTGTGAAATTTCTTTAATATTTTCAAATACAAATTCATCGTATGCACCACCTGTTCCATTGACTCTTTTTCCGTAATTAATGCTTAATTCGTTTGTGAAAACAGGAGTGTTGTTTTCATCAACAAAGTGCATATTCATAATATTGCTAAATGTATTATCAATTGGTTTTGTCTGAATATGAAGTTCGCCATCAATAAAGCCAACATTAGAAATTGTAGACCAGTTTATATTTTGAAATTCTATGGCAACTTGGTCTGCTTGCAACACTTTGAAATTATCAAGCGAGTCATCACTAAGACTATATTTACTCTCCTGTGCGATTCCTGCACCAATGCCATCACCTCTAACTTGGCTAAAAGGTATTACTTCAGGTTTATAGTCTGATAGTGCCGAAATAATGTCAATACCATTTTCTTTCAAATTTTTTCTAAATTCAAGGCTTTTTAAAAATGATTTTATAGTTAATGTAGCTGTTTTATTAGTGCTTGCACCTACTGATGTGATTACAAAGCTTGCTGTCTTTGTATTTTCATCATAACTAAGAAGTCTGCAGTTTCCTCCATTACCTTGGTCTAACGCCCACGAATCGTACAAATCCATAGTAGCACTCAATCTATCTTCGCTTGTATCTGTTAAATTAAAGAAAACTAACATTTTATCTTCATCTTTTATCGCAGAAAGCAAGTTGAGTTGAATACCATTATCGCTGTTACCGCCGTTAATAATCGTTCCATATTGGCTCATATATTCTGCACTGTTTCCAAAAGCCATTTCGTATATCTTGTTTAAATCTATAATACCGGCATATACAAATCCGGAAAACAAGAGGAAAGCTGCTGCGATTGAAGCCGCAAAGAGCATTTTCTTTTTAGGCGCAGGCTTCTTTTTACTATGCGTTTTAGTAAGAAATATATTTTTTATATTGTCAAGACTTTGTTCTGTACATTGAGGAGCATATTGAGCCAATTCTTCAATTTGTTTGTCGTCAAGTCTGGATATAATATTTTTATAATCCATATTCTACTACCTCCATTTTGTTTAAACTTTTCTTTAATTTTGCTTTACCCTGATAAAGTCTGTTTTCAACTTCCTTAATGGGAAGTGATATTTTGTCGGAAATATATGAGGGTTTTTCGTCAAAAAAGTATCGTCGGACCATTATCTCTTTATCAGGTTCTTTTAACAAATTAATAGCCTCATACAGTTTTTGGCACATTTCTTTATTTATGATATACTCCATTAAATCATCATCCGAATGAACAGCTTCATCAAGTTCTGTTAACTTAATCTTTGAAAGCTGCCTATACCTATCTAATGCTTTGTTCTTTGCAATAATGGCTAAAAATGTTTTTAATGTCCCCTTTTGTGGATTGTATTTTTTGGGATTTTTCCAAAGGCAAACATAGACATCAGCAATACATTCTTCTATATCCTCCGCTGTTCCCGTATTGCACAGAATACCGCCAACTATCACCCATAGAAATTTATGATATGTATTTATAATAATATCAAAGGCGGTTGGGTCATTGGCATATAGTTGTTTTAGCAAGTTTTTTTCCAATTTTATATCACTCCCTGCAAATTCACTTATAAACGTTTATACTACACATTACGATGAATTATATAAAAACACTTATTTTTAAATTTAAAAAATATCTAACTATTGTGTCAGCTATTTTCAAATACATAATCAGTACACAAAATAAAGCAGAACTACATTTATAAAACGAGAGAAAAAACTAATAGACATCATATGACTTTTCCGTAAAAAAGACCGCCTAATCGTGTAATTAGGGCGGTCTGAATTTGCAGATTACTTCTATAACTCATTATATATGTAATAAACATTATTCTTTTATTTTTCTACAAAGATGTGCTTATTTGGTTGTGTTCTAAATATATTGTCTAAACATATTGTCATAATTTGCCGAAGTATATAAAA
>CAYYRV010000102.1:0-2559 GCA_964474135.1 uncultured Defluviitaleaceae bacterium | reverse complement strand
AAACCAAACGACAGAATAAGTCAAAAGGTAAGCCATATAGAAGGTTTTACAGACAAAGAGGAAGGTAAAAACCCAAACACCAGTATTGCTGTGGAAAAAATAGGAAAGCTGTATTTTCATAATGACAGACTCGGGAGCACATCATTAATAAGCGACAAATCGGGTAGAGTTATAAGTACCATAGAGTATGATGTATGGGCTAAAGTAACAAACGGTGCATTAAACTCAAGGGATATGAACTTTGCCGGAATTGATGATGTACTGGGCTTTACAGGGCATACGCATGATTTAGTGCTTGATAAGGTTTTTGCACAAGCTAGGTTTTATGACCCTGATGATAAAAGGTTTTTAGCTGAGGATGAGGTAAAAGATGGGGATAACTGGTACTTATATTGTGCCAATAACCCAATAATGTTTGAAGATCCTACAGGATTATGGGCTATGAAAACAAAGGTAACTGACTTTTATGCAGGTAGAGCAATAGGCGTATCAGGACCAATAGGTCAAAGAAAAATAACAGTAAGCGGATTAAATAAGCAGTCTATTGTTCTTAAAGAGGGCACAAACTTCTACGTTAGTTCTAATGATAATAGAGCATATTTTAGACCTACGTTTAAGACTTTAGATGGGAGAATTGTACAGAACGCAAATAGGTTTAATGAGTCTCAGTTGTTGGTTGCAACAGAAGCTGGGGAGAAGCTATTTAAAGTTCTAATAGAGGCTATTATATATGTAGTAAGTATTGTTTCTATTAAAGCTGCATCAGGAGAAATGGAGGCTAAAGTTGCACCAGAGAGAAGTTCCACTATAATTGTAGGGAGTGCTTCGCCATCTATCAGCCTTCCACCTATGAACTTATCACCGCCGAAAATTAGCTTAGATACAGCTAAAGGACCATACTCGTCGCCCACCTCCAATACGACGACTACAGGTACTTTTGATACTCCTCAAGATGATTGTAAGGATTCAGGGCTGTCTTATGCAGCACCGTTTGAAGAGGTGGAAGTCTCATCTTTTGTAGAAACCATACGAAATGAACCTGAAAAATATCAATATTTTTATGCGAGGGTAAGTGATAAGACAGATTCTATTATGCTAATACAACCTTTAACACTTGAGCAAGCAAAAGCCGAAGTTCTTAGATGTGGTTCTTATTTTAAAGAAGGCATACTAGCGGCAACTCAAGAACTCGCTTTAAAACTAACCAACGAAAGTGGTGGGGTGTTAATGGAACATGATAATAGTGGTAAAGGTGCGGATTACCTACCACATTACCATCCAGGTTTAAATAAAAATTGCCATATCTGGTATTTAAGACCTGCTTCTTAATAATTTTTAAAATTATTCGATATGAATATTTGGTGAATAAAAATGAAGCAGAAAAAATTTATGTTTAACTTTAGTCTTATTGCTCTTAGAAAACATTCGTTATTTAGTCATAGGCTATTATATTATAAGTTTATAAAAATATAATAGCCATTGGTATAGGTTACTGTTTAGGAAGGAATATTAAAAAATGAGATATATAGATAAGCAACTTTATGATTCGATGCAGTTTTACAATATAGTTATTAATATTCATCAAACTTATGAAGAATATTGCACGAAAAGTTTAAAGTACTATAAAAACATACAACAAATATTTGAAAAAAATTTTAAAGAAAGATTTACAAATAATATAATGTATAAAGAGGAGGTAGTCAATTTAATATTAAACTATGATGGAAGTATTAAATATTTAAGTCAAGATATTTACGACAATCTACAATTGTTAGCAAGAAAATATAAGGAATATCAAATAATGATGTTTAATAAAGTTTATTCTAGTGCGGATATTATTGCTGAAAGTAATTGTTCAAATGGAATCAAAGAAATTGCAAGATTAAGACTCCATGATGATACTATACTTTCAATGGAATATAAGAATTTTAACTTAAATATAACGATTCGTCATGGTGGCATAATATTAATATATGATTTTAGAACTGTTAATAATTGGGATGGCGAGATACTTAATAAGTTTATAGGTAATACCATTTTATATGAAGAAATATTTGCTAGCAAAGATAAAACATTTGAATATAATTTATTATTTCATAATAATAAATTTAATAATTTTTATGAATTAAGTGATATATCAATTATTTTTTATGATGCTTCAGTAAGCGAGCGAAAAACAACTATTCATGATATTAACCTACTTAAACGGATTGCAAAATAATATTAATCTTAAAAAAACGCCCGAATTTTGGGTGTTTTTATTATGATAAACTAAACAGAGTAATAGAAACAATCAATCAAAATGGAACTGTTACTAAAATGGCTTATACGCCGACAGGAAACATAAGCAGAGTAACGGATTCAGATGGTAATATTACAGAATATACCTATGATATGATGGGTAGGATTTTAACTGAAAAAAACTTTACCGGAGAGGTGACATCATATACATACAATAATTCAGGTCAGATTGCAACAAAGACGGACTCAAAAGGCAATACTATATCATTTGAATACGACGTGTTGAACCGCATAAAGTCAGTAACCGACCCAAAGGGA
>CAYYRV010000101.1:0-2578 GCA_964474135.1 uncultured Defluviitaleaceae bacterium | reverse complement strand
AAATATTTTACTTACAACGAAATGGGTAAAGTAATTACCGAAAGCGATTATATGAATAATATTACAGCATATGAATATGATTCAAGAGGTAAATTAGTCAAAACAACAGACCCATTAGGATTTCAGATTTCAAAAGCATATAATGGAAGAGGGGATATAACTTCACAAACTGATAAAAATGGTAATACAACAAAATTTAACTACGATGCGGCAAGCCAGCTAACATCAGTTACAGACCCTGTAGGAAGTAGTGTAAATTATGCATATGACAATATGGGAAGAATCTCTATAGTAACAGACGCAGCCAATAATCAAAGCAAATACTTTTATGATATTATGGGGAGAATTAGCTCAGAGGTTGATGCATTAGGAAATGTTATTTCATACAGTTATGACAGAAATGGAAATTTGCTTAATAAAACGGACAAAAACGGAAAAATAACCGCATATAGCTATGACAGAGAAAATAGAGTAACAAAAATTGAATCTGGAGACAACTCAGCAGAATTTATATATGATTCGTTAGGAAGAGTAATAGCTGTAAAAGATTCATATTCTAATGAAGGCACTATATCTTACGATAAAGACGGTAAAGTAGTTTCAGAAAAAGACAAAGAAGGTGCTGTTACAGTTTATGAGTATGACAATATTGGCAGAATAACAAAAGAAATATATGCAGACGGAACATTTATAACAAATAAATATGACGCTAACGGAAATCTACTTGAAAAAACAGATGTAAACGGTGGTTTATACATATATGAGTATAATGCCAATAATCAGCTTGTAAAATCAACAGACCCTTTAGGCAATACTAAATACACCTCATATAATACAAGGGGTGAAGTATCGGAAATTACTGATGTAACCGGAGCAACAACAAAATATGAATATGACGGAAATGGAAATTTAGTAAAAGAAACAAATCCACTCGGAGGAGTAAAGGAAAAAATATATGATAAAAACAATCGATTAATTTCCGAAAAAGATGAATTAGGCGGAGTAACTGCATATAGTTATGATTCAAACGGGAATGTAACAACTATTACAGACTCTTTGGGAAACCAAAAAACATTCAAATATGATGAACTAAACCGAAACATAGAAATATCTACATCATCAGGAAATAAGCATACAATGAGATATGACCAAATGGGTAATATTATCGGTATAACAGATGCAGAAGGTAATGAAACATCATATAAATATGATGAAATGGGGCGTTTAACAGAAACAAGAGATGCCCTCGGACATTCTACGATTCAAAAATATGATAAACTAAACAGAGTAATAGAAACAATCAATCAAAATGGCACTGTTACCAAAATAGAGTATACGCCAAAGGGAAAAGTAAGCAAGGTAACGAATTCCGACGGCGAAACTATAGAATACACCTATGATATAATGGGTAGGCTTTTAACCGAAAAAGACTTTACGGGCGAAACAACAACATATACATACAACAATTCAGGTCAGGTTGCAACAAAAACGGATTCAAAAGGCAACACTACAGCATTTGATTATGATGTACTGAACCAAATAAAGTCAGTAACCGACCCAAAAGGAAATAAAACAAAATATGAATATGATGCTGTAGGAAACGTTATAAGTACAACGGATGCAAACGGAGCACAAGTAAAATTTGAATACGACTCAATGAAAAACATGACAAAAATGGTTTTGGACAGAACTGATAAAGTAAACAATATTTCTGAAAAAGAAATTACTGTTTATAAATATGACCCAAAAGGACAGCTAATTGAAGAAATAAACCCTATTGGGTTAACTAAAACTTACAGTTATGACCAAGGTAGGAATTTAGTAGGAATAACTGACCAAGATAAAAAGCAAACAATCAGTAGTTATGATGCCGAAGGAAATTTAAGTAAAACAACATTTCCTGACGGAAAAACAGT
The DNA here is from genome assembly GCA_964474135.1 of uncultured Defluviitaleaceae bacterium. GTDB lineage: Bacteria > Bacillota > Clostridia > Lachnospirales > CAYYRV01 > CAYYRV01. The sequence goes on along the minus strand of CAYYRV010000101.1, from coordinate 662 downwards.
AATTTATGTTTATAATAAAAATGGTGAGTTAACTAAATTTGAAGATTGGAACGGGACAACAACATTTGACTTAGATTCATTAGGCAGGCTAAAAGAAGTAACAGACCATAATAACAGAACAACTTCTTATGAATATGACGTTGAAGGGAACAAAACAAAAATTACTTATCCAAACGGAAGTGAGATTAAATATGAATATGACAGCAAAAACAGAGTAACAAAAGTAACAGATTCCGATGGCGAATCAACAGAATATACTTATGATGCCAAAGGAAATGAGATTTCACGAACAAATGCAAACGGCACTAAAACTGTATATTCTTACAACAGCCATAATGAGAAAATAAGAGCTGCTGAAATATTCAACGGTGCAGAAAAATACGTAAATGAGTATACATATGATGTTCTCGGGAATTTAGTGAAAGATGTATTGACTGACAAAACCAATGGTTCGGTGAGTAAAACAAAAACATATGAATACGACAGCATAAACCGCCTAATAAAAGATACCGAAAACCAAAACGTAAATGAGTATGTATACGATACAGCAGGGAACTTAGTAAAAGAAGTAAATAACGGGTTAAGTACAGTTTATTCTTACAATAACTTGAATCAACTGCTAACTAAAACAACCCCTACTGAAAGCTATAACTATCAATACG
>CAYYRV010000100.1:0-2634 GCA_964474135.1 uncultured Defluviitaleaceae bacterium | reverse complement strand
CCATTCTCATTTCCTTGAACTTTAATGCTATCATTAACATACTTAGGGGTTATTTCAAAATTGTAATCATCAAACCTTAATTTTAATCTATCATGCTTAAGTATATTCGTTTGTGGGGAGTAAGTTTTAAGCATATTACTTAGTGAAATAGGTCTACCTACTATCGTACCTATTTTATATGGCATTATTAAACAATTTTGTTCTGTAGAAACACCTTCAATAAAGTTATCATCATTTTTATCTGCTTGCATAACATTTGGTCCAGAAAGATAGTTTGAACGCAAATCAACTGTCGACCCGTTTTTTATAAGCAAAAGTAAATTGTCGCTAATGTCTCCAACAGATAGATTATTTTTTACATTAATATAAGTTAAGCTTGAGCTTTCTGAGATTAAGTTATTAAGATTACCTTGGAATTTGTTGTTTGAAATATCAAAGACTTCTAAATTTATTAGTTTTGATAATGATTCAGGTAGTGTACCTGATAATTTATTGTTATATAAGGATAATATTTTTAAATTTGCCATGTTTCCTATTTGTATAGGCATATTTCCTGTTAATTCATTTTGGGATAAGTCAAGATTTTGTAATAATGTAATGCTAGTTATGCTTTCAGGTATGTTATCTGTTAGGTTATTTTTACATAAATTTAGCAGATTAAGATTAGTAAGATTAGAAATGTCAAAAGAAATTTGTCCAATTAATTGATTTTCAGATAAATCAATATTTTTTATGCTTTTAAGCGTATAAATTTCACTAGGAATTGTTCCCGTTATTTGATTTTTGGCAAGGAATATGTACTCTAAATTAAAAAGTTCTCCAATTGCTTTGGGAATTTTTCCGGAAATATTTTTGTTTGTAAGACCAATAGCACGTATATCAGCTAAGTCTTCTTTACCTTGCAGCGTATTTATTGATTTCGACTGTTGATTCAAAAGTCGCTCAATTTCATCAATAAACCACTGTTCCTCTTCACATTTTGATATAAATTCCTTTGAATATTCTGTCTGGGGCAGTGAACTAGATGCGTAAACCGACACTAAAAAACACTGATAAGAAAATAGGACAAGCAAAAGATTAAATGTAACATAAGACCTAAAATTAAGCCTTTTTAATGTAACTGCTAAATTTAAATTCCCCATTGTTTATAATCTCTTTATACTATTTGTATAGTATAGTATCATTTACATATGAGTAAGTCAATAAAAATGTAGAATTTTGTAAAAATAACTAAAATTATAAATAACTATGCTTAATTTTGCCTAAGAACATGTTTTCAAAAGAGATAAGAATATGCCTGTAATAGAGCAAAAATATGTTAACATAATATTGAAAATTAGGCATGGAATATGGCAACCAATTTGGAAATCTGGAAATTATGTACACTGATTCAGAGGATATGTGTATAGTCGACGCTTTTTCTTATGGAGTTAGTTCAGTATTTTTTATAACACTATGAAAAAAGCCTGACAATCTGACAGTTTACCCATAAACCTTGATAAACACAAGGTTTGAGGGTATTTTTAAAAGTCTGACACTAAGCTGACAAAGTTATGGGCTATTAGCAAAAATCCCTTATTCATGCGCCTTTTCGCTTGTCAGACTAATTCCCTAAAACATAAGACTCTTATGCGATGTTTTGGATTTCGCCTACATTTTCATTTTTCAGCTCGCCATTTTACCCTAGGTTCATGCCTAGCCTCATCATCACAAGTATGCGGCCAATTCAACTTCCACTCAAAATACTCATCTCTGGTAATTTCCCCATTATTAAGTTCTTCTTGCCTAATCAGCCATTCTCTCAAGAATGAATCAACTGTACCATAGTTAAACCATAAACCAATAGGTGATTGAGCCGGCCAATTATCATCTTCTACATACATTGCGACACTATCTTTAGATTTAGTCTTTTTATTAGAGTCTCTCTGCAACCGAAAAAGATTTACAGAACCAACACTTCCTTCATCAAGCCAAAATAGAGTTTGCATTATATCCTCTGCTGACCCAGAAACCTCAATAATAAAGTTTATAGGATTGACGTTTAAAGCCTTTGCCATAAGCAACAAGGCTTCTTTTTTTGGGATTCTATAATTTGTTTCGTATTGTGTCATTCGATTGGCGGCGCTTTTTTCATCTAAGCCAATCGCAATTCCAAGTTCTTCAAGGGATATGTTTCTAAACTTCCTTATCTTCCTAATCTTTTCTCCTACAGTCATCAAAAGCCACCTCAAGATTAGTATAGCCCACAACTTGAATAATGTAAATAAAAAATTAACTATTTTGTTAATAAAATATTGACATTAACTTTTAAGTTAATGTATAATACAAATATAATATTAACGTATATGTTAATAAAACAAAGAATGGTGGTGATAAATATAAGAAATAATTTATTAATAACTAGTGATGAAATTTCAGAAGAACTCGGCATTTCAAAATCTTTTGCTTACAAAATTGTAAAGAAATTGAATGATGAACTTAAAGAAAAAGGTTTTGTTGTTATTTCAGGCAAAACAAGCAGAAAATTTTATGAAGAAAAATTTTATGGTCTGCAAGACAAGGTCGTGTTCTAAATATACTGTCTAAACATATTGTCATAATTTGCCGAAGTATATAAAAACTATGCAGGGGGAA
>CAYYRV010000099.1:0-2679 GCA_964474135.1 uncultured Defluviitaleaceae bacterium | reverse complement strand
TCACCCATATGTATATCGTCATGTTTTGGAATTGTTTTAACGGAAATAGTATGATGTTACATTTGGGTGGATAAGAAATAATGACGGAGTTGTAAGACTAGTAACTGGAATTCCTTCTAAAAAATAGCGAGGGGGACTAATTATATATAAAGAATTAGATGTTGTAAAGGCAAAAAAAAATTTATCAAAAACAGTTACGAAAGGCTGTATAGGAGTAGTTGTACTTATTTTTGATAACCCTTATTTAGCTTATGAGGTTGAGTTTGTGGATGATGATGGTCAAACAATCGAATTATTAACTGCAAAGCCTTCAGACATTGAATAGCATACATTTTGGAGCTAGCTTTAAAAGCGACATAAATATTACTATATCTGGTTGATATTTTCATAAATGCTAGCATTTTGGCTGATGACATTGCTAAGGACGGTGATAACTGGTATTTATATTGTGACAATAATCCAATAATGTTTGTCCGACCCTACAGGGCTAACCTTTATATCGCCAATGTCTAGTTGAAATATTGGTGGCTATATTTGTGAAAGAGTGGTATATTTACAATTTTAAAAGATATAGGGTTAGGGGCTTTGACTGGAGTGGCTCAAAGTGTAATATCGACCCTCGGGGGACTTGCTACAGCAGGGCTTTATATTGGGGACTTTTTTTAATAATACAAACAACGGTTCTAAAAGTTTTAGGCTAACAATTGAATATGCACAACTAACAGAAGACTATATTAAAAGAGTAGGTAATGTTGAGAACCATACAGCATTTTACATATCCAAAAGGGTTGTAAACGAAATAGATAAAGCATTATCAATATTTGCTACGACAAATGCCGCAGGTTTTACATTAGCATCATTTATTGCACATTTAACGTCTGATGGCATAGCACTTACAGGTGTTGGAGCACCAGTTGGAGTACCAGCTTCTGCTGTAACTGCTGCAACAACACTAGCCGGTGCATTTGTAACTAGCGGATTTGCTACTGGAGTCTCTATTAAAACTGAGATTATTAATGCTAGTAGTAATAATGGTAGTTCTGGTGGTTCTGGAAATGCTAAAATGACTACTAAAGAGGCTACAGAAGCTGCTAAAAAACTTGGATATGATAAAGTTAATGAAAAATCTCATGGGCAGCCTGTTTTTAAAAATGCTAAAAATAAGAAACCCAAGTACATAACTCCAGATGTGGATATGCATAATGGTGGAGTGTGGAAAGGAGCAGATTCTGTAAAAGACCTTGGAAGTAAATCTACACGACTTGGAACTTATGATGCTAATTTAAATAGGATAGGTGATTAAAATTAATTGTTGGAGAATAACGAAATATAACCCCATTTATCGAGATCTAAATGGAATTTTTAAGCATGATGATTGGACATCTATACATGATATTGGTAAATTCTTTAATGGTAAAGAACTTACTCTTTATTGGTATTTATATTATGAAAATGCATATATAGATGCAGTAAAAGTAATAATGAAATCTAACAAAGTAGATTCATTTGTAGTGGAAGGGCTTGAGAAATATGAATATACTGATTTCTCAGATTTAAAAGAAATTAATTCAAGAGAACTTTACAATATAATACAAGACAATTTTATTGTTACAGTTGATAATATTGACATTATTATCCGATTAGTACTTAGGGACGTTTTTTGGTGCAAACTTATAAACGATTATATGTTTGTTCACTTTGGATATGATTTATATATGTATATTGGTAGTAGTAATCAACTTAAAAGTGAGATGGATATTATAAAGAATAAAGGTCTATTTATTGAAAATATGAATTCACCATATATGTAATTTTTAAAATAAGAGAAAAAACTCTGTTTAGACGTTTTTCTCTTATTTTTATTAATCAATATTTATTTTTTGTAAAATTATCAGTATAATAACATATGAAGAGGGCAGCTATATAACGGAATATGTATATGGCAACCCAAGAGATATAATAAGCCAAAAAGTAAGTCATGCAGAAGGTTTTACAGATACAGCAATAGGCAGAAATCCAAATAGCAATATAGCCACAAACATAATAGGCAAAGCTTATTTCCACAAAGACAGATTGGGTAGTGTATCACTTTTAACCGACAAATCAGGGAGGGTAATAAGCTATACTGAATATGATGCATGGGGCAGAATAACAAACGGTGCGGAAACCGGAAGAAATATGAATTTCGCTGGGCTTGATGGTACTTTAAGTTTTACAGGGCATAATTATGATGTTGTACTTGATAAGTATTTCGCTCAGGCTAGGTTTTATGACCCGATTAATAAGAGGTTTTTGGCTGACGACATTGCTAAGGATGGCGATAACTGGTATATATATTGTGTTAATAATCCTGTAAACTATGTGGACTTGACTGGAATGGTGATAGAGGAAGTAGAAAGTTATACATTTCGGTCTACAGGAGATACTTTATCAATATATTACTCCAACAATTAAAAGTTGCAATTCCGGCGGAGAATTTTTCGTCAGAGGCAAGGCGTAAGGTTTCGTTCATAGCACTGCTATGAACGGGTTATGCAACGTGGTATCTAGCGAAAAAGACCCGACTAAATTGTTGCTTTTAGTTGGTGGAGTAATATAAAATTTATATGAAATTTGTTATACCCTTAGACAATATATTATATGCACAATATGGATATTTACGCTCAAACAACTCTATTA
>CAYYRV010000098.1:0-2828 GCA_964474135.1 uncultured Defluviitaleaceae bacterium | reverse complement strand
AAAAAGCCGTTCAGCAGTTTACTATTTTTTGAAAAGTCATGGTTGGCGCATGGTCGTACCGAGAGGGCAGCATCCAAAGAAAGCAAGTGAGACTGAGATTGAAGTCTCAAAAAAATTAACAATTCATACAAGGAGTTAACTGGTAAAATATTACACACTAACTATAAAAAGGTTCGTTTAATGTTTCAAGACGAAGCTGGCATTATACGACTAAATTCGACACAATCATGAACTGACTTGAATTTGAAATAAGACATCAAATTAAAAAATATACTTCAAATATCATTGATTTTTTGAACTGATATGATATAGTATAAAATAGGAAATATAGGGTGGTGTTATATTGTTATCAAAATCTGGTCAGTTTACTTTATATTGCTTTGAGCCAACTAAAAAGTATTACCATACATTTATACCTAGCTTTATCTGCGGTGAAAAGATATTTAATGATTTTGATGGCGAACTTACGTGTTTGCTAAAAGAGGCTCATAGGGCATTTGGTATATTAGACGGTATTTCAAGATATATGCCCAATATTGATGTTTACTTAAATCAAATTAAGAGAAGTGAAGCCTATTGCTCTTGTAGAATTGATGGGACGGACTTATCACTTGAGCAATTCATTGACAACACAAAGCAAAATAACATAAGTAGTGAAATAACTGAGCATTGTTTAACTGCCCTTGATAATTCTTTAAATAATAAAGACTTCTCAGTTCAACAGCTATGTGAAATACGAGCTCATGTTACTGATGATAAGAAAGGTAATACTTTCAGAAGTATTCCGTTTTTTATGAATGAAGGCGTTGTTTCAATTGTAATAAATGATGAACAATATAACCCTCCGCCACCGGATTACATTATTGAACTAATGAACGATTTAATAAATTACATTAATACATCTGACAACACGGATGTTTTTGTTAAATCAGCGCTAATTCATTATCAGTTAGAAGTAATTCACCCATTTAAAAGTGGAAATGGACGGGTTGGCAGAATAGCAGCGATTAAGCACTTGATTTCATCAGGTGTTTTATCAATACCAATATTAGACCTTTCATATTATTTGCTGAAATACAAAACTCAATACTTTGACAGAATTCATACAGTTGAGTTTATAGGAGATTATATGCAATGGATAAAATTTTTCATCAAAGGATTGATTTATTCTGCCGAAAGAGCGATAAAGCAATTAGACGAATGGCATAAGTTGAAACTTTCTAATGATGAGAAAATAAAGGCTTTAAAAAGAAACTCTGCGAACGCAAAGCTTGTATTTAGATATTTTGAAGTAAATCTTATTTCTAATATCAAACTTACATCAGAAGCTATCGGATTATCTTATAACACGACTGCGGCAGCAATAAATGATTTATGTAAAATAGGAATACTTAAACAAATGAATAATCAATTACGGCATAGAAAATTTCTGTATGATTCTTTTATTAAAGTCAGTGAAATTCAGTAAAATAATAATAAGCATAAAACCTAAATTAATTTAAAACAGTAACATAAATGAATTGGAATATCTTAAAGGTGATTTTTTATATGAAAATTATGATAGCTGAAGATGAAAAATCTTTATCAAAAATAATAAAGCTGTATCTTAATCGGGAAAATTACGATGTCACTGTAGTTGATGATGGCTTGCAAGCAATCTCAATGCTTGAACAAGATACTTTTGATTTAGTGATTTTAGATTGGATGATGCCAGGCGCAAGTGGGATCGAAATATGTGAATGGATGAAACGGATGAATATTCCGACGAAGATCCTCATGCTGACTGCCAAATCTACAACAGGCGACGAAATAGTTGGTTTGTCCACCAGTGCTGACAATTATATCAAAAAGCCATTTGATATGAATGTACTATTGTTAAGAGTACAAAAGCTGTTGAACTTACCAGACACTTTCACATGTGGAAGTGTCATTCTTAATAGGGAATCAAAGCAAGTAACTGTATTTGGCCAGGAGGCAATACTTAGCAAAAAGGAATACGACCTACTTGAGTATTTTATTAAAAACCAGGGTATTGTATTGTCACGGGAGCAGATTTTGGATCAGGTTTGGGGAATATCTTATGAGGGAGATATTCGGACAGTAGATACACATATTAGAAGGTTGCGTACAAAGGTGGGCTCTGAAATGATTGTCACCCATAAAGGACAGGGGTATTGCATGAATAAGGTACAAACAAATGAGTAAACTTGGAAGGAAAATAAGCATTGCGGTATTGATTGCCCTTATGTTTGTGTTGGGTGGAATCATCTTTGTGAACGGCTTTCTGATCGAGAGGTTTTATGTTTGGCAGCAAAAAGATGAACTTGGAGACTTGGGTTTGCAGATTGTTGAAGCGGATGTATCAGAGCGTGATTACCTTATTGAGGCAATGGAACTGGAGCATGATGTCATAGTCATACAAGTGCCGTTTACGCAGGATCTGGATCAACTGAATGACCAGATACGGATGCAAGCAAACCAAAAAAAAATTACCTTTCTCAAACTATGGCTTTGGGAGGGCAATTTTGACAAACTGGCTGAAAACCGTAATGTGATTAAAATCTATGACCAAGAGAAGCTTCGGTACAGTATCATGGCGAATTACCTTATTGATCATAATACGGTCTATGTAATCCTTATGAATATTCCTCATATATCGGAAATGATAGGAATTATTAATTTGACCACTGCCATACTGATGCTTTTCGCCATACTGACCATAGCAGTCATTACAATTCTTATAACACGAGGAACTACCCGCTCACTTCTTGACCTCATACTATTTCCGTTAAAACAATTTCAAAACATGACGATATACATATGGGTGA
>CAYYRV010000097.1:0-2839 GCA_964474135.1 uncultured Defluviitaleaceae bacterium | reverse complement strand
AAAAATATGATATTATAAATCAAAAGACAGGCGCTTACTTTAACATATTTGATATTGCCGACATCTCTTATGATGAACTTAAAATTTGCAGAATTATTTATGAATTGATTAACCCTAATGGTTGTCATTTTCAAGGTATTACATATTTAAAGCTGTTTGTAGAAAATGTATTAAAAATGAATTTCTCTGATAAGGATTATTCGTCTGCAAGGGTTTTCAGAGAGTATGGTATAGTTGATAACAGACGGATTGATTTATTTATACAAACAGAGAACTATCAAATACCTATAGAAGTTAAAATTAATGCCTATGACCAAAACAAACAATGCTATGACTACTATAAATATGCCGTAAATTCGGACGTTTTTTACTTAACGCTTTTAGGACAACTGCCAAGTAACGAAAGTGCAGATGGTCTTACACCGAAATATGATGAAAATAGACGAGTTGTGGGCTACGAAGGGATAACAACAATTTCCTTTGACGTAGAGATAATTGATTGGATAAATCGTTGTATTTCTGATTCTAACACAATTAAAATATCTTCCATAAGGGAGATACTGCTGCAATTCAAAGATACAATAAGTAAACTATCAGGCTTTTTTGAGGAGGGTTCTAAAGTGGAAGTCGTGGAAGCAATTTTATCAACTCCTGATAATATAAGAAGTGCAATAGACATTGAAAAATCTTTGCCATATGTAAAAGCTAAGATAATGCGGAATTTCTTTTATGAGCTAAAATGCTTGTTTGAAGATAACGGTTTTGTTACTTATGATTATGATGAAACTATTTTTAGTAATTATTATTTGTCACGCAGTAGAGTATACCCTTGCTTGTCAGTTAAGATAAAGGATTTAACTAAAGATGTAATGGCTACATTATGTGTAGAAGTAGATTATAATTTATACTCCACTTTTGCTTTTACAAAGGCTGATAATGCAAACAATAGTTGTGAATATCTTGATATGGAATGGGTTAGAGGAAATTACCCAAAAGAATATATTGCTTTTACAAACGCAGTGACAAAAATAGTAGAAATACCAGAGAAGCAGCAGACGAAAACCGCTTTCTGCTGGGAATATATTTTTAGTAATAAAGGCGAGAAATATGATTTCAAGAATTTCTCTCCATCGTGCATTGATTTGGCTAACGATTACAAAATACAGGCAAATAAAGCTTTTGAATTATTGAGCAGCTATATAAAGCGGATAACTGAGGTTTTGCAGTAATTATTCTGCTGTTTACAGCTCACAGCTCCACAAATGTTTTTACAGCAACGTTGGACATACTAACGTGATTTTTGTGGCATAGATAATGCTGTATCACGCAATAATTAAATTGATGCATAAAACTACCTCTAACTAAAAAGCACTTAACATTGCTTTTACAACAGCGATAAGTGCTTTTTATATGCATATATATAAATGAAGAATTTTAGACCAAGATAGTTACATAATACATTCCATTAAAGATAAGAGTTATATTTTACCTTTGTCCAATCACACTTATCTTTCATACTATTATCAGCAGAAGGATACCCAATAGCTATTACTGAAAAAGGAATTATGTTCTCTGACAGATTAAAATAATCACTTAGTTTTTTCATACGTACTTGTTCGGGATAAAACCCTAACCAAACACCGCCCAATCCTTCAAATTCCACTTGAATTAACATATTTTGGGTGCAAGCCGCCATATCTTGCTGCCACCATAAATCTTCCTTCAAAACAGTATTCATATTCGCAAGAGCTATAATATTAACAGCCGCATCCTTGGCCGGAGTAGCATAAGGGCTCATTTTTGAAATAGCCTCCTTATCCTGCGGATTTTGAACCACAAGAAATTCCCAAGGGCAAAAGTTATGTGCTGAGGGTGCTTGCATACCTGCTTTCAATATTTTTTCAAGTATTTCGTGCGGTATTTCTTTGTTCAGAAATTTTCTAACGCTTGTTCTGCTAAATATTGCATTCATAACCTATACCAAAACCTCCGAATAAATATTTACTGCACCTTCTTTTATTGAAAGCTCCTTTATTTTGGGAACAATTTGAGTAAAATGCGGTGTATTGTTATGCAATGCAATAGCATCACCATCTGCCCATTCTTCTATAAAGGTAAAACAGTTTGGTTGGTTTATATCCTCAAATAATGAATAAAAAATGCAACCTGATTCCTTTCTGCTTTCCTCAATAAGAGGTTTAACAAGAGATAAGAATTTTTCCCTCTCTTGTGGGTTAATATAATTTGTTGCAACAATTCTTAACATAATAGTTCTCTCCTTTATTTATTTTTTTGCGTTAGAGCGCAACGCTTGCCGTAAGTATGATAACACCCATTACACGAAACACATTTAGGTTTAACCTTTTCAGCATTTTCTGCCCATAAGTTTATTAGATTAGGCTGACAAATAAGCGGTCTGCATATTCCAAAATAGCATATGCCTGTGGCGTTTAAAATTTCGTCCATCACATCATAGTGCCTGTTGCCCCCTGTTAAAATAACGGAAATTTTAAGCTCCTTTGCAAGCCTTTCTGCGTGATTTTTGAAATAGCTTTCATTATCCTTGCTTGTCGCTACTTTTGTTCTTGCTGGTCCTTTATTGCTGTTTAATACATCTAAAGATGATTCATTGCCGCCGCTAACCTCTATGGCATCAATACCTGCTTTTTCAAGCATTTTGCTTACTAAAACGCTTTCGTCAGAAGTAAGTCCGTCAGGCATAAAATCTTCGCTGTTCAGCTTAATCATTATAGGAAAATTATCTCCTACAGAAAGGCGAATGCTGTGTACAATTTCAACAATAATTCTTGCACGGTTTTCAATACTTCCTCCGTACTCA
>CAYYRV010000096.1:0-2881 GCA_964474135.1 uncultured Defluviitaleaceae bacterium | reverse complement strand
GACATTTTTCAAAGACTACTGGTTCAGGCATTCCAAAACGTTCAAGCTCTGTTATTGTTGGGTGTTGCATATAATCACTCCTAATTCTTTGACATGGATAAAAAATTGTGATACAATTTATATATAGTTGTTTTTTCTATGCCCTTAACTAACCGGTGATTGCGTGTTCCTGTGCGTGCTTCATTGTTCTTGATAATAATCGTTTCATGTTTAGCCCCCTATTTTTTCTTACTAAGTTTCCTTTTTTAGTTGGTTTTAATTGCATGTTGCTCTAGCGTTTCATAATCGTGCTCCACTACCTTGCCGTCATGGCATATTACATAAAACCCAAACACTGAATTTAGTAATGACAGTTCACTAACGGTTGCTTTGCTTAAACTTTCGTTATCAAATTTACAAAACATATTTAGCCTCCTTTTACATTAAAGCTTGTCCACTTCAAGCAGCCTTTGGCGGCTGCTAGTGACATACTTAGCAAGGTATGTTAACCTCACCTTTTCTTAACCTTTTTATGTATTCCTCCAAAACTATTTCCCTAGATTTAATATCAGGATAGGTTTGCTCTAAAGTTCTCAAAATGTTTTTAGCAACAATATTTGTAAACTTCTGACTAACTAATTCCTCACTAGTTCCTTCAAAGCTATAAACTATGTTGTATCTATGATTTTTCATAGTATCCCAACCTTTTTAATTGTTTGTTAAAATTATGCATATAGACTTATGTCCTATTACAATTTGATATAGTTATCACATACTAATTTTCCTCAAAAGATAAATCTCGTATCAAAGGGTTAAAAAGAGTGTGGACTTGGTAGACAAAAATTAGTATCAGAATTAAGCATTTCCTGTTGTTTAACTTCCTTTATTTTTTCTGCAACATCTTTAATCTTTTCAAAACTAGATTCCATTTGAAAAAACGGCATTATATCTTTTTCATAATCTATTTTTACTGGCTCGGTTATCAAAGGTAGAGTATTATTTTCATATTTATGAAGAAACCCAAAAATATAATAGCCTGTAATCTCGTCCGTATCGTCATCTTTAAAAATAACAAAACTTCCATAATCTTGATCAGCATAAGAATTACTGTTGTCACCAATGCCTATATACATCAAGTCGTTTTGTTTGTGATAATTAAGTCTAAGCCTATTTTCTACAGGCTCTTTAATTTCTTGACTATCTTTAGTTTTTTCCTTGGTACTACTTTCTTGTGTGTCTGCTTCTTCTTGCTTTTTAAATTCTGATAGTAGCTTTTTTGTAAATTCGGTTGTTTCTTCATCTTTTTCCTGCTCCTCAATCCCAGACAATAAATCATTAACGACACCTATAGCCTCTTGTTCAAGTTCTTCATCAGACAATTCGCAATTAAAGTGGTTATAAAATGTGTCATATTCTTCTTCTAAATCTACTATTAACTCAAAATCTTCAACAGTTTTTGCTCTTTGGCGATACCATTTAATACAATTTTTAAAGAGTTCAAGTTCGTGTAATATTAATATTTTTAATTCTGCTTTTCTCACTTCTAACTCTTTATACTCTTGGCTGTCCATATCACGCATTAGCGTTAACTGTTTACGCCAAACTTTGTAGGACTTTTCCTCTAAATCATATAAATTCTCTGCAATTCTTTCATATTTTCTCATTTTTATCGCTCCCTTTTATGCCCCTTGCAACTGCAATACAGGCAAGTAGCTTAAGTTGTTGAATAATGTTACAATTTGTCATATACTTACTGTAGAAGGGGGGGTGAAGTATATGCGTGCTTACCATATAGATAGAGGGTCATTACTGCAAGAAGGTCAGATAATTAATTTGCAAAAATTCAATGATTTTGGTGAATATCAAAACCATTTTGATTTACTTTTTCCAGAAGGTGTTTCACGTCATGGAAACGGTCATTTTGGAGGATTTTTTAATAGCAATAATGCTTCTTATGAGGATATTCAATCAACTATAATTGAAGTTGTATTTGAATATGAGCGTCAAATTTATTTTCCGGATAAACCATCAAGATCTCAAGCTTTCTTTGCCTTAGAAAAACAAGAAGACATTAAATGTTGGGGCAATATACTATCAGGTTACAACTATAAAATTTGGGAAATAGAATTTGAACACTCCAATTTTTTTAAGGCGGACGGTTCACTTTTAAAAGGAATATTACTTAAAGAAAGGAGGTTTTCATTTTTAGCAATATCTAAATATGCCCATATGTATTGGTCTCAATGTTCAAATAGTGATAAGTCTAAAATACAATGGGAGTTGTTAATAAAACCTCCTGTAAAGATTGTGCGTCAAGTGCAATAATTGTTCTATTCTTCTGTTTTATCTACGTAAGAGTGTCTAATTGGCTCATCACACAACCGGCTGCCATCAGGTCTAGGAATATATTTTTCAACACCGAAAGTATGTTTACCTTCATTACGACATTCATTTAAAAAATCAAGTACCTTCTGGTAAGGATTACCATTTTCATTATCAGGCGAATGAGTTACAGGCTCGTTCGCTTTTTTTCGTTATCTTCCATTTCAAAATTGAAAGTCGTATCATCTAAAAGGGCATATGTTTTTTTTAAAATTTCTTGTGCCGTTGCATAAGAAATTTTTTCTGCTGCTAATAAGACTAAAATTTTTCTTGGTAGTTGATATCCTAGCTTTTCTGCATTTGTCATGTTCTCACCTCCTTTCATATGCTATTTAAAGTTGTTGAATAATACTACTATTTGTCATATACTCAACATGGAAAGGGGGTGAGTATATGACAGAAAAAAATTTTGATGACTTTCAATATAAACATTTATCTGATGGGGTACTAAGTAGAATACTCCAAAAGAGTAACCACGGAAACAAAACAAATCCGCCACATATACAAATAGTCGCAAGTG
>CAYYRV010000095.1:0-2953 GCA_964474135.1 uncultured Defluviitaleaceae bacterium | reverse complement strand
CTCTCCAGCATTGCCCTGTTTCGTCGTGCTAAAAGTATTAACAAATTTTTGGAGATTATTCTATTTACACTAAAGAATATTCACACCCGCAATTAAGGGCAACATTCTTAGCAATTAACCCATTTTCCACAGCTTGACTTAATGCCCCTCTTAGAGTTTCATGTGCTTTTCGTATAGTTGAATGCGACAAACCCTTATCGCTCAACTGGTTAATAAACCTTTGAACTATTTCAATTTTTAAGTCTTTTAATTTGTAATGCCCTAATAACGGTGCAATTTCCAACTTTAATGTATCAATATACCTTCTATAAGTAGATAATTTAACGCTACGTTTCTTATACTCTTGTATCCATAACAATAACCATTCTTCAACGGTCATTTTTGAAGGCTCAATATATGTGTTAGTATTCAATTCATTTAATGCCTTTAGTAGTTTCTCATTTACTTCCCTACGTGTTTTACCGTAAAATGCTTTAATCAGATATTCTTAATTTAAAAAGTGTACGCACATATGGACGATATGAGGCTGACGAAATAGATCCACCGACGTCAAAGACTGTAATTTTAGCCAATTATTTTGATGTCACAACTGATTATCTTTTAGGGCTTTCAGATATTAAAAAAAGATATTCTGATGAGGAGATAAAGTCAATGGAACTTGCTGAAAATTGGTTTAAAAACTCTAAAGATGTATTTAATCTTTTGAGTAATGCCAATTCCGTTTCCGAAAAATTAGAAAACATCAAGAACCCCCAAAATAGTGAATCCGAAAGTGAATGATTGCTATACCCACTATTCAGCCTACTATAACTAGTAACCCAATAAAGCCGGTTAAAGCACAATAGAAAAGACACTCCATAAAGTTGGAAGTGTCTTTTTAATATTACTTATCATCATAATGTCCTCTGCATGAAGCTATTTCTAATTTTCCTTCTTTGATACGATATACAAGTCTATTTGTATCATCAATTCTCTTGCTCCAAAATCCTGTCAAATCACCCTTTAAAGCTTCTGGTTTTCCTATTCCGCCGTATCCGTTGCGTTCGGTGTCTTGTATTAATTGGTTAATTCTTTTGAGAGTTTTTTTGTCTTGTGTTTGCCAATAAAGATAATCTTCCCATGCTTCATCATACCATATTTTATTCATTGTCATCAACTTCTATTAACTCATGTTCTTTGCCCTCACCTGCATTAAGGGTGGCTATTGCTTTGCGTAAATGAGCCTGATTAGTTTCACTGTAAAATGGGTCTACAGCTATTTCAAAAGGTATTTTTCCATGTCTAACAACTGTCTTTACAAATATTGTAAATGCTGTTGTCATATTCATGCCCATTTCCTCAAATAGCATTTCAGCTTGCTTTTTTAAATTTTCTTCCATACGTACAGTTACATTTGTTGTTGCCATATTATCAACTCCTTTATAATAACATTATACATGCATTGCATTGCATTGTCAATACAATACTACACAAAAAATTATTTTTTATTCATATGTAACAGTAATGTTAATATCCTGTTGAACTTCTCCGGCAACGTCGCTTATTCTACTTACTTCAAGAATCTGTTTAATTGCCGCAACTTTTACCATATCCATAGTTGTAGGGTCTGCAATAATACGCTCTAGTTCTTTAATAGCTTTTGGCACAAGCCCTCTTATAACCTCATAGCAAGCATCTGAATAAATTGAACGTAATTTTTTATTTGCCCTAATTTGCTTGACACTACTTTCCGAACAATTGCAATGAGCCATAATTTCTTTTGTACTCATGCCTTGAGCCAAACAATCCATAAATTCTTTTTGTAACGCTGTAATACTTGGTTTTGACATGACTTCACTCCTAATTACAATGTTTTTAATCTCTTATATACTGATAACATTCCGCTAAAGGTTTGAAATAAGTCCTTTTCGTTTGTGGTTACGCTATAGTCTCCAACTGTTTCCGTTTGTATATTGCTGTAATGGCTGTTTTTAGCATATTCGCACATTTTATCAATAATAGTTTTCAACCCTTGCGGTATATCATCTAGTGTATAGTTTTGGTTGCAGTAGAGGTTTACAATGTCCGGCATTGCTTCAAATTCTGTATCCACACAAACACCGCCTAAATAGTGTATTTTATTTTTACAATTTTAGATTCATCTTCAATAGCAACTAAGTAATGTTCATCAACGCTAAAGGTAGTGCCTTTGGTTAATATATCCCTTGCAGTTTCAAGGGTTACATTTCTTTTGATAAAAATTGTTAAAGCACTATCTTTAAGTATATAAGCTGTATGTTAGCTGATATGATAAACCCCCAAGTAATGGCAACTATGATTAGTGCAGAACTTCCAAAGAAGTTAAGAGCTAAAGGCTATATGAAAGTAGACACTACTCTTAGCGGTAGAGCAGGGGACACAATTACAATACCACGCTATAAATACATAGGTGAAGCAAAAGACTTACCGGAAGGACAAGCAGGCGAAATTGTAAAATTAGAAACCGAGGACATAGAATACACCGTAAAAAAAGCGGCTCAATTTGTTTCACTCACTGATAAAGCGGTACTAAGTGGTTACGGCGACCCAGTGGGAGAAGTTACTAAGCAATTAAGAATGAGTATAGAGGATAAAATTGACACTGATGGGCTAACCGTGTTAAATACTTTAGGCTTAAACCGCACGATAACAGACACAGTCACTCTAAATTTTAACTTAATTTGCGAAGCCTTAGATTTATTCGACAATGACGAGATAGGCGAGAACATGACATTATTAGTAAGTAGCAAAGGACTTTCAGAATTAAGAAAAGAGACACGTTTCAACGATAGCGGAATATTAGCAGACCAATTGACACAAACAGGGGCTATTGGAACAATAGCAGGCTGTAAAGTTGTTAAGTGGAAGAAGTTAGCTGATGTATATTTTTTCATTCATCTTCACCGTAAATACTATAGCATATTTTAGAATAATA
>CAYYRV010000094.1:0-2990 GCA_964474135.1 uncultured Defluviitaleaceae bacterium | reverse complement strand
ATTGCTTCACGTATTTCTAAACTGTTTTTCATCGTCACTTTATATGTTTTTGCCACTCTCATCACCATAATTATTTTATCACATTTTGCAAATTATTTCTATATGTTTCTTTGGAAATAGTATAAGATTACAAATCATTTCCTTTTTCAGCTAATTTATAACATTACCAAAAAATTAAACCAATAGAATGGGCAATTTTGCTTATGCGTTGGGTAGTAGAGCAAACTTTTAGTTGGATTAAAACTCACGTAGACTTTCCAAGGAAAACATGGTTATGATTTCTAATATTGCTACTTTGCTTAAACGTTTTTAAATACAGGTTCTAAGTAAAATGCTATATTTGATTTTATAAATAAAGAACATACCAAGTAAAAATACTACAAAATATAATTATTCAGAAAAATAACAAGTATCATTTATAGCTTCAAATGTTGCACATCTGCTCAAAATATTTAATATATTAATTTCTATGATAAAAGTCACCCTCACAATAGCTTATTTCGTTATACATTATAATTTTTTAACACCAAAATACTCCTTTTTGCTTAAAGATTATAAAACCGTGCAAATTTTGTTAAATTGATTGTAAAGTTAAACAATAATTAGAATATATATAATATAATGTGAATTCGATGTAGTCGAACCGGCTTGTGAAACAAGCTGAAAATCGTAAGGTTTTTCACGTTTTTAGCATAAATTTAACCTGACTTAAGCTAAATTTATGCGGATATCATCAAAGGTTTGAAACTGATGCAGTTTTAGTGCATTAAACTCACGTTAATATAACATCTATTTAGAACCTATTTAACAGGCTCTGGTCTAACGACAAAAGGCATTAGGCTTAAAAGCCCCCAAATATTAATTGTCAACGTTCAATACAAGCTTAGGAGGTTATATTGTGGAAAACAGCTATATTGTAAGAATGAAAGATAACAAATTATTATGCTTTTACTATTCCAAGGAGAGAGAAATTATTTGCAGAACATATGAAAATAACAAATGGGGTAGGGGAATAAGAGTACTAAGCAATACAAGACCTAATTTTACTGTAACTATTGGAAAGGAGAGCATGATTTATTTATTTTGTCAAGAAAACATAGGTGATATTGTTTTATGCACAGGAAAAGATGATGAGTGGAAAAGCAAGGTTATACTAAAAAACCAATCTAATAAGATTTACCCTATCCAACTTTATCCTATTATTACAGATGATGGAATATGTTTAACATATAACGTACCTGTACCAGATGATAACAAAAGTAATTACATTGTTTTTCAAAAACTTGATGCAAATGGGCAATGGTCGCAAGCATCAAGAATTGATAAATTTGTAAGTATGCAAGATGATTTGTACAAAGTTCAAAGTATTTCAAATGAACATATGATTTTATTTTATCAGACAAGAACCCCTGAAAATAATTTGGGGTATAGAGAAATAAATCCATATATGCAAGGAGATTATAATATATTTCATTCAACTGCGTATAACATAATAGACAGCTCATTTTTAACAACAAATAATACAATACATGTATTATACATTGTAAAAAGTATGTTCTCGACACAATTGCTTTATAGAAAAAAGGAATCCAAACAATTTAGTAATCCAATAACAATTTGGGAAGGGCAAAAAATTAATAATTGCTTAATATTTTTTGCTAATGATAAACTATATGCTACATATACTCATAATGGGCAGTTGTTTTACTGCATATCAGAAAACAAAGGAATCAGTTTTTCAAGACCAGCTAGATATAAAAATAAGTTTTGTTTAAATCCTGTAAAATCTACCTATATTTCTGAAACACCACAAAGTGAAAATACATTTTATTGCAGACAGCTTTATGTAGATAATCTAAATTTATGTGATATACAGCTTTTACCTGATTTATATGAAGATTTTTACCTAGCTGAAACCAATTCCACCCCTATTATAAATAATGAGAGAAAAAATTATGATATTATACAGCAGGAGACATATGTTCACAATAATCCTTTTATATCACAAGAACCGTATAATCCAATGGCTTCGTTTGAGAAACAAGGACAGATTAGCCCAACAAATGCATTTGCCAAACAAGAACAGTTTAATACACCAAACTCGTTTATCTCTCAAGAGCCATATAATCCAATGGCCTCATTTGAAAAGCAACTTCAGATTAGCTCTGCAAGTGCATTTACAGAACAAAAAAAGTTTAATATGCCAAGTTCATTTAATTCCCAAGAACCCTATAATCCAATGGCTTCATTTATGCCAGCTAACATGTCCTCTAACTATGATGAAGTAAATGAAAAATTAATAAGAATTAAAAATCAGCTTGCAATGAGTGAGAAACAAAATCAAGAAAAAGATAAGCAAATTATAAAACTTACTAACCTTCTTAAATCAAGAAATGATGAAATTAGTATGTCAAGTGGAGAAAGGCAAAACATTAATAAAAAATATATGGAAGAAAAAGAACAATATTTAATTCAACTACAATATATTGAAAATAATTTCAAAATATTAGAGGAAGAGTTTAAATCATTGCTAAAACAAAAAGAGGCATTAGAAAATGAAAAGGAATATTACAAAACTATTATAGAGAGTCAAAATATAAGTAATTTTGATATTAATAATGAAATAGCTGAAATAAATAAAGAAGAAACAAATGATAATGAATAGAAAATAATGGCGCGATTTTAGGGATGCCTAGCCTAATTGTTAAATTAGCGTGAGTTCGATACAATAAAAACCGCACCAAACTTTTGATGATATTTTTACAAATTTAGCCAAAATAATGCCGCAATTGCGGCATTAAATAAAAGTCCTTTGATTCTTTTAGGTAAAGGTTAAATATCTATCTGCGTAAATAGTAACAATTCCCATATAAAATGATGGGTCGTGTTCTAAAATTATTGAGCCAATGAAAAACGAGCAAAAAACCGGTAGTTTGGGTGTGAATATTCTTTAGTGTAAATAGAATAATCTCCAAAAATTTGTTAATACT
>CAYYRV010000093.1:0-2998 GCA_964474135.1 uncultured Defluviitaleaceae bacterium | reverse complement strand
CTACTGGTTTTTTGCTCGTTTTTCATTGGCTCAATAATTTTAGAACATGACCGATGTTCTTGGATTTCCATATGCAGCTTGTGTTACAACGACCAATCTTACCGACAGAGATGGTGCGGTTCAAATGTTTAAAACCAGCGGATTTTGCCCCACAACTTTCGAAAAAGCCCTTGTTGACCGAGGTTATAGTGGCGATAAGTTTGCCGAAGCTATATTCAATTTAACAGGTGCGAATGTTGAAGTTGCGAAACGTTCTGAATTACATAAATTCGCTATTATTCCCAAGAGATGGATTGTAGAACGCTCTTTTGGTTGGCTTGACAAATGTCGAATACTTTGGAAAAATTGCGAGCGTTATCTAGAGAATACATTGGGCTTGGCAAAATTGGCGTTTTTGTCAATATTGTTGAAAAGATTTTAGACAGGCTCTAAGGTATACCCCACTCCCACCAATACCACATAGGCGGTACTTTCTTATTAAACAGTTTTAAATCATTGCAAAGGCAAGCCTTTCTTGCACCATCGTGAACAAGCTTGCCTCTAAATTTAGGGGTGATGTTTGTACAAGCTTTTAAAACAGCATGCAGTGTCATGATTTCGCCAAGACTTAATTGCTCAAAAACATAATTTGTAGACTTTATATTCCACATAATAATCACTACCAACAGTTCATTACACAGTAAGTCTACTATTTAGGCTAAATGCGTTTATTTCTGAAAAACAAACACTTTTTCCAAGGTCTTTGTAATGTATTTGCCTATGCACGTCACTCATAATTTTCCCCAAAGCTTAATTTTTCCCCATTTTCATCACCAAATCGAACTGATATACTAGTTAATGGTATCCACTTAAACTTTTGAGTAAATTTCTTTAGTCAATTAGT
The DNA here is from genome assembly GCA_964474135.1 of uncultured Defluviitaleaceae bacterium. Taxonomy (GTDB): domain Bacteria; phylum Bacillota; class Clostridia; order Lachnospirales; family CAYYRV01; genus CAYYRV01. The sequence continues at coordinate 2,115 of CAYYRV010000093.1, read as the reverse complement.
ATAATTCATAAAAAATCATATGTTATGTTGTGCAGCTATTTTAATCCATTAGTTAACAACATTGTTAGCATATAGTTAATATATAATAATTTTAGGAATGTATTAATTTAATTTTATGAAAAATTTTCTTTCCCTTTTGTATCATTATTGAATCATCAACAAATAAAGCTTCATTAATTATATAATCTAAATCCATAATTTTTTCATCGTTTATTTTAAGACCACCCTGCTGAATAATACGTCTTCCCTCGCTACGAGAAGGTATTAGTCTTGCAATCTCTAATAATTCTATAACATTAATACCATGTAAAATCTGTTCTTTTGATACTTCTGTAGTAGGTATTGAACCTCCTGAAGAACCTCCTTGAAAAAGAGCTTTTGCTGCCTCTAATGCTTTTTTCGCTTCTTCTTCACCATGAACAATTTTTGTTGTTTCATAAGCTAAAATTTCTTTTGCTTTATTAAGTTCACTACCTTCAAGTGCCTTAAGTTGGTTAACCTCTTCCATAGGTAGGAATGTAAGCAAACTCAAACACATTCCTACATCATTATCATCAACATTCCTCATATATTGGAAAAATTCATATGGAGATGTTTTATTAGGGTCAATCCAAATAGCACCTTTTTGGGTTTTGCCCATTTTTTTTCCTTCGCTAGTTTGAAGTAATGTAAATGTCATACCATATGCACTTGCACCTTCAACACGACGAATTAACTCTACACCACCAATAATATTCGACCATTGGTCATTTCCTCCAAGTTGCATTTTACAATTATATCGACGATATAATTCTAGGAAATCGTAAGATTGCATAAGCATATAATTAAACTCAAAAAAGGATAATCCTTTCTCCATACGAGCTTTATAACATTCAGCATTTAGCATTTTGTTTACAGAAAAATGTACACCATATTCCCTTATAAAATCAACATATTTAAGATTTAAAAGCCAGTCAGCATTATTTGCTAATACAGCTTTATCATCTGAAAAATCAATAAAACGAGAAAGTTGGGCTTTGAAGCAATCAACATTATACTGTATCTCCTCTGGCGTCATTATTCTACGCATTTCAGTTTTGTCTGTAGGGTCGCCAACCATTCCAGTACCACCACCAACAAGAACAATAGGACGATGCCCTGCTCTTTGTAAGTGAACCATTGCCATTACAGTTAAAAAATGCCCTATTGTTAGACTGTCTGCTGTTGGGTCAAAGCCAATATAAAATGATACCTTTTCATTAGCAAGCAAATTTTTAATTTCTTCTTCATGTGTAAATTGTTGTATAAAACCTCTTTCATTTAAAACATCATATGCATTTTTCATTAAAATTCCTCCTTATTTTTTGGTTTTCACGGAAATAAAAAAACCTCTCGTCACTTTATAAGGACGAGAGGTTTCGTGGTACCACCTTATTTTACCCATTTTATTATAAATATAGGGCCTTAAACCGCTTTAACGGGCGGAACTCGCTTTGATAAAAGAAAACTCAGGAGCTGTAACTCGTTATTTATGTGCTACAGATTTTTCACCTTAAAACCCATTTAAGTCCCAATTTTACAATGGTTCTAAAAAGATTCCTACAATCTGCTCTCTGATTTTGTAACCATAAATACTTAATTCTACAAAACAATTTGTTGAAAACTCCATCTTTGTTTTATAAATTATTTCTAATAAATAAAAAAACAAGTAATACGTAAAACCTATACTTGTTCTTTAACATGATGCGGATGACAGGAATCGAACCTGCACTCCAAAGAACTGGATTCTAAGTCCAGCGCGTCTGCCAGTTCCGCCACATCCGCATATATAACTTATATACAAGTTAAGATTATAGCATATACTAATATACTTGTCAAGCATTTTTTTAAAGTTACAGTAGCAAAAGGTAAATTTTCAAAGATAGCATGGATAATTATCCAATTGTTTTCTCTACACCTAAAAGTAGAGAGTAGGTAAAAATTAGACAAGTTATCCACAGCCAATAGGCAAAGTGATTTCTTTATAATGAATTTTGTTAATAATTTATCTGATTTGCAATCAATTTATACTATTTCCGTTAACACATTTCCATAATCCATTTTCTTGCACACACGCTTTTTATCCTGCTTTTAGAC
>CAYYRV010000092.1:0-3036 GCA_964474135.1 uncultured Defluviitaleaceae bacterium | reverse complement strand
TATCTTATTCCAATTGAATGCTGGTGGATTTCTGGAAGCCCTAATGTTTTCTTTAAATGATAGAAGCATTCACTTAATGATTGAACAGGATACTCAGGAATGAGTTTGCTGCCAATTTGTAATTGAAATTCTAATTCATAATTAGTTTCATACGAGCCACTTGGTGCAGCACTCATTGGATGATAAAAGTTGATACTTGGTTTCATATAAGCTCCTGTTGCAGCATTATTATAAAATGTAAGGAAGCATCGTTGAAGGCGACTTACAGCTCTAATAATTTGAACAGCAACATTATTTCCCGCAATTGCACTTTGTTGTGAAATATAAGTGGAATATTGGATTGGAAGAGCTTTACCAGCAAGCAAATGCTCAACATAACTATTATTCAATGCACTGTCTAAAGTGCAAATATCACACTTAATACAACAATTACTTAATTCCCATAAGTTTGTAGTGTTGAGGTTAGTATAAACGTTTTCTAATGAACCAGGGGTTATTATTGCGTCGTTAGTATCACATAATTCAAATTCCAGCGTTATAGGACAAAACTTAACAGGTATAAACTTTGATTGATTAAATAACCCACATAGGGGTTTGAAATTAACAACTTTTGATTGTCCCCTTAAAACGCTAGGTAAAAGAGCAGCTTGAGCATTACCGATAGCAGCAGCATCAGCACCCGTAGCGTCTAAAACAGCAGGTAAATCCCATCTACTTCCAAATCCTTGAATGTCATTGTTTTCACGCACGGCACCATTCATTAAAGAAGAAACTAATTCAGAATATCGATTGAAGTCTTGTATATCTTCTACTACTTGCCCACCTGCTAGAACCCTTAATCGTCTAAAAAACAAATGCGGTTGCCCTAAGGGTCGAAGTCTTGGGTTGTTAGTGCCATCGTCAGACTTGTTTGTTAGTGTAAATTGAAATACAACTGAAGCAGGGTCTAACCAATTACCATCATCACCATTTAATTGAAACTTTACAACCTTAACGCCTGAGACAGGGGTATAAACGTTAGAGCCAGTAGCCCAATAAGTAGAACTTTTCCTGTCCAATACATAGCTGCTTCCAGGGGGTAGTTTGAAAGAAAGTCCGTCGATTAAAAAATCTTCAGCAGAATTTGCAATACTTTCCATATATATTAAAGGAAGAAAAAAAACTAAACTATATTTAACTTTTGTTTATTTTGTTTTTCATTAGAAATCTTTATATTTTCATTTTCATTTTGAACAATATTCCGTATGTTTTCATAATTTTGATTATGTTTATTAATTTGGGGTTTATTTACATAAGCTATCGCATCATTATTACTTTTTGGGATAATTATTGTATCGTGTTGTTTTATTTTAGATTTAAACATTTTTATATAATATTTTAGATTATTTCTTATCATCATCGCTATAATCAGGAAATCCTTCATATGAGTGTGGGTTTATTAATTGGTAGTTTGTTTCTTGGTCTTCATTAACTGCTCCAGTATCAAACATACTCACTATATCACCAGGGTGTCTATATCTTTGGTTTTTGGGGTCTCTTGAAAAACTAAAATCAACAAAGGGTGAGCCATAATATCTAGCATTAAATTTATTATTGTATTGTTTATTTAATTCGGCGGCGGTTGCAGAACCAAGGGAATGACCAATAACAGTATCCACTTGTGGGTTATCCTTTAATGCCGCTTCTGCTTGAGAGTATCTTTCTGAATATTTCATTAATCCTAATGGTATTAATTTCCAATCATATACGTCTTTAGTTGTATGAGTTCCAGCAATGAACATTCTATTGCCATCTATAAAAATTGAATTTGGTGCATTATAAGCCCTTGATAATCCTTCACTGTCAGATATTTTATTTTTATTGTTATCGTCATTTGGTTTCACCTTGTTGATTATATTTTCTATTTTCATACTATTAATTGGTTTGAAGTAGCTATTGACATATTGATGTTTCTTTTTTCGTTTAAACATATTTATTATATTATAATATAAAATTTTTCTCAGTTATGATATATAATGACATACAGTATCAAGAACAAGAAAATATACATAGATACTAAGTTTAAGACAGCAGACAGTGTCTCAACAAGTGATTTCAAAGTAGAGCTACCTGAAACAATGCATTTTGAACAAAACACCGTTTTTTATATCGATGACGTATGTATTCCACACACTTGGGAAAGTATTGAAGAAGGTATCAACGACAAATTATATGTTCAAATTTACATAAATGATACAGGTGTAATTATAGACCAAAAGAGTGTTATAGTAAAGGTTTCTGCAGGTCAATATACAGGAGTAGATTTTGCAGCAGAATTACAAGCTGATATGAACAACTATGCGCAAACAGCTACAACACGCACAAATGTATTCAAATGCACCTATATACTTAAAACAAACCGAATACAAATCGAAATTCTATACGATGATTTAACCTTTAGAATTTTAACACCTACAGAATTACAGAATAAACCAGAATGGTTTGTAGCCAACTATGATAAACGTAATCCTACTGATATGAATGAAGTTTTGTCAAACTTAGGTGCCGCTTCACCAACCTATAATAAAGTTGTGCCTTATGTGAGTGGTTCTATAATGCTTCAACCTTTTAATAACATATATATTCATTCAACAAACTTAGGGAATTATAACACCATAGGAGCAATGGGAGAAAGAACCATCATTAAAAAAATACCTGTATCAGCAGATTATAACCATATGATTTTTGACCAATGCGTGTTAATCAACGATTATAATGATTGCGGCGGGCAAACAATTAAAACTTTATACTTCAAACTATTATCATCAAGAGGTGATGTAATACCCTTACACGGTTGTAATTGGAGTTTTAGCATTGTGTTTTCCCGTGCGTCGCCTGATGTATAAACATATTTTTTACGTTTAAATTTTATTCGTAAAAAATATCTAAATAAAAGTATATAGAATGGTTAAAAAAAACCAAATTCACATTGTTAATTTGAATATGGAAGCACCTGAGCCTTCTATTGAGGAAGACCAACCTGATAAAGAAGTTGAA
>CAYYRV010000091.1:0-3217 GCA_964474135.1 uncultured Defluviitaleaceae bacterium | reverse complement strand
AATTATGCATATTTCAAACACTTTTCTTACGACAAACTTGTTGTAACAAAGAAGAATACGCAAAAAATTGAGAGAAAACACTTATCTTTAAGAACATGGTGCGCAAGATTAGTAAGAAAAGGCATTCTATTTTCCAAAACTGAACAAATGCATAAAATTGTAGTCGGTCTTGTCATAAACTACTGGTTTTTTGCTCGTTTTTCATTGGCTCAATAATTTTAGAACATGACCGCAAAATACCCATCCATTTTGGGTTGTTGTGCTAATTTCGGCTACCGAAAAACTTTTGAAAATATTGTTTTGGCATTAGGCAAAACAGTGGAAATATCAGAAAGAATGGGTAGTCTTGCCTATGCGTTGGGTAGTAGAGCGAACTTTTAGTTGGATTAACAACTCACGCAGACTTTCCAAGGATTACGAAATTCTAATTGTTTCCGAGGAAAACATGGTTATGATTTCTCATATTGCTACTTTGTTTAAACGTTTTTGAATACAGCTTCTTAAAGGGGCTTATAAGCCCCTCTAATTATGGCAAGCATTAGTGGTGTCGGGGTCGAGTAGTTTTTTTTGCAAGAGGCTCAAAAAAATCTCCACCTTTAAGCTGTATCTTGTATACCGCTTGAATTGGTTGCCATACTTATAACATGCTCCTTAATTCCAGGTTTATAATTATAGCTATAATCAAGAAGAAATATCTTCTTTTCGCAACGATCATTTATACGCAAATACCTTTGATTTCCATTGTTTGTAGTGCCATACTTACTAACTTGTTCTCCTCCGCACTTGGGACACCTAACTTTTGCTGTTGCCACATTTAACCATACCGTTTTTACTACATAATATTAGAAACATTTCCTTTCTCAACCAATTTATAAGATTACCAGCCTTTTTATATGCAAATTACTACTTGTAATGGCAAAATTTTATTGTATCATCTAACTCAAAATTAAGCAATAATTGGTTTTTTGCTACTGTATCTAGCATTTCTTTCACAGTGCAGTTAATGCGAATAAGTTGCTCAATTGTTGGGGGGGCTGCCGGTTTTGAACCGTCAAGAGTTCCTAAAACATATTGAATTTTCTCTGCTTCAGCATTAATAACATGAGCTAAACCCAGTTCCTCAAAAGCTATTGAGCTAAGTACAAGGCTAGCTGCCTGATCGTATGTTATATTTATGTTAGGGTCTACATTGGGGATATTTGGCATTGACATATTAAACACCTCCTTTTTAATTTTATAATATGAAACAAGTTAAGTTTTGTTACAAGTTAATAAACATATAGGACATTTGATTGGGTAAATGAATAATATGTAAATATGTTCTTGTTTTTGGAAGGAAGATTATCATGTCATTTCCAATAATTCCAGATATAAAGCCTGTAATAGAACTAACTTGTGAGGATGCATTAAATTTGCTCCTTGTTTCAATTGCTCAAGAAGAAATAAGTTTGGTTAAGTTAATTGATGCTGAATCTCAAAAGATTCAGTTTTTTGTAGATAAATGCAAATGTAATGAAAACTATACACAAGAAGCTATAATTGCAAATAATAGTGTAAGTGAAATTATTTCAAATATTTATAAAATAGAAAAGATTTTACAAAGCAAGCTAGAAAATGTTGAACGAATAATTTGTGCAAAAAAAGACCATTTAAAGTGCAAGCCAAAAGTTTGTGCTTCGACAATATGTCATGAGGAATACTTAAAAAAATGTGAATGTTCTGCATTTGGAAAAGCGAATGGCGTAGTTTCTAACAAAATGGATTTATTTTATTTTAAACGCTCTACTTTGAGAGTAGATTTATCCACGAGTAATCAATGCAACAATAATGTTAACTACTTTATACAAAATAACGAACAAAGTTTATATTTTACAACTTGCTATGAAAATATAAAAATAAAATGTATAAAAAACAAAAGTCTTAAAGTTATTATTTGGGGAAAAGGGTTACTTACTAAAACAATAATAGAAAAATCAAGCTACACTGAAGATATTGATTTTTCTTTAACTTTATGGGAAAAAGCTGGTTATTGCAACGGTTTTCATATAGTTATTAAGTCTTACTGTAAATCTGAAATTTATCATGATAGTGGTTTTATAAAGCTTAAAGATTGTGAGAAAGGCATTAGGATAAAAGACAGTGCTATTTAAGAACCTGTATTCAAAAACGTTTAAGCAAAGTAGCAATATGAGAAATTATAACCATGTTTTCCTCGGAAACAATTAGAATTTTGTAATCCTTGAAAGTCTGTGTGAGTTGTTAATCCAACTAAAAGTTTGCTCTACTACCCAACGCATAGGCAAAAGTAGCCAATCTTTCGGTTTGATTTTTTCTGATATTTTCACTGTTTTGCCTAACGCCAAAATAATATTTTCAAAAGTTTTTCGATAGCAGGAATCAGCGCAACAACCCAAAATGGATGGTATTTTTCTATATCACCTTTGAACACATCACTGTCGGACACTGTGTCATGGATATTAGCAGTGTGCACTTTGACAAAAAGTAAATTACCCATTGTATCTGTGACTATGTGACGTTTTCGACCTTTGATTTTTTTCTACCATCAATACCGCGTTCTTCAGCTGCGTATGTGGTTTTTACGCTTTGTGAATCAATCATGAATATGTTGCTTGCGCAGTTCGTTTGGCATTTGTCCTTGTTTTTTCAACAAGACACACCAAAATCTTTTCCCATAAGCCTGACTTAACAGCACGACGGTAAAATGACCATACTGTCACATATGATGGGAAATCTTTGGGTAAAATCCGCCACTGACAGCCTGTTTTATTAAGAGTCTGTCCAAAATCTCCCACATGCGATATAATTGATACAAAATATTAAAAGAGGAGAAGCGAAAATGCGCAAATCGTATCTAAGTGACATAACACGAGAGCAATTTAGCCTAATAAAAGAAGATTTAGAAGGTGCTAAAAAAACCACCAAGCCAAGAGTTGTGGACTTATATGATATATTTTGTGCTATACTGTATCGGTTGAAAACAGGTTGTCAATGGAGAGCTTTACCACATGATTATCCCAGCTACAGGTTGGTATTTTATTATTATGGAATATGGCGGAAAAATAGCGATAAGGTCGAATCAATTCTGGATTATTGTTTAGCGAAATTAATGGATATATATCGTTACGATACAAGAGAAAATCCGGGTGATGTTGTAAATTTATTGTGAAAAAATGCCGATACATGTATAAATAAATAT
>CAYYRV010000090.1:0-3356 GCA_964474135.1 uncultured Defluviitaleaceae bacterium | reverse complement strand
AGATTAAATATGAATATGACAGCAAAAACAGAGTAACAAAAGTAACAGATTCCGACGGAGAGTCAACAGAATATACTTATGATGCCAAAGGAAATGAGACTTCCCGAGTAAATGCAAACGGAACTAAAACTGTATACTCTTATAATAGCTATAATGAAAAAATAAGAGCTGCCGAAATATTTAATGGTGCAGAAAAATACGTGAATGAGTATACGTATGACGTTCTTGGGAATTTAGTGAAAGATGTACTAACTGACAAAACTAAAGGTTTAGTAAGCAAAACAAAGACATATGAATATGACAGCATAAACCGCCTAATAAAAGATACCGAAAACCAAAACGTAAATGAGTATGTATACGATACAGCAGGGAACTTAGTAAAAGAGGTAAACAATGGTTTAAGTACAGTTTATTCTTATAATAATTTGAACCAGCTACTAAGCAAAGCCACCCCTACTGAAAGCTATAATTATCAGTACGACAACAGAGGAAACCTTATTACCGAGGCTAAAGATGGAAGCGCAATTAAAACATACGAATATGATGGCTTCAACCGAATGGTAAAAGGTCAAAACAATATTACAGAAGAAGAAAGCATGTATTTTTATAATGCAAATGGGAAACGCATTAGAACAGAACAAAGGGTTAAAAACCCAAATACGGGGTATCAGAATAATAAAGATTCTATAGACAATATTTATGATATTCTGATTAGTTCTAATCACCCACAAAAAGAAACTTATAGAGCCATGCAGAAAACATATGAAGACAAGTATGGTTTTGTAAGCCAAAAAGAGCCTTTTATTGAAATAAAAACGGACTATATAATTGACTATACAAGTTACGCAAATAACGATATAATGGCATATGAAGAGGGTAGCTATGTAACTGAGTACGTGTATGGCAGACCAAACGACAGAATAAGTCAAAATGTAAGCCATATAGAAGGTTTTACAGACAGAGAAGAAGGAAAAAACCCAAATAGCAGTATTGCTGCTGAAAGCATAGGCAAGCTATATTTTCATAATGACAGGTTAGGTAGTACATCACTAATAAGCGATAAATCGGGTAGAATCGTAAGCAGTATAGAGTATGATGTTTGGGGTAAAGTGACGAACAATGTACTAAATGCAAGGGACATAAATTTTGCCGGAATTGATGATGTACTAGGCTTTACAGGGCATACTTATGATTTAGTGCTTGATAAAGTTTTTGCACAAGCTAGGTTTTATGACCCTGTTAGTAAGAGGTTTATGGCTGAGGATGAGATTAAAGATGGGCTGAACTGGTACTCATACTGTACTAATAATCCAATAATGTATGTTGACCCTACAGGAATGTATTTTGAGCCACCAATTATCGGATGTACGCCATTTGCACAACCTTACTACAAAATAAATAATTTGCCACAAAATAATAAGCCTATTATTACTTGGGATGTTATTTATGGAATAGCAGAATCATTGGATAAACACATGTTTTTTTCTGGTGTTACAAGTACTGCAAATTTTGTACACAATTCACAGTATCAATATACAAGCGAATATGACTACTATTTAGGCAGAACTATTGGTGATGCAATAGCTCTAGCGATTTCAGCTTTTAGTATTGGTAAGGGTGTTGCAACAATAGTTGGTAGTATTGAAATTGGCTCAACTATAACTATTGGAACTGGTGGAGTAGGAGTATTTGTTGGTGGTACTGTTATCACTATTGGAGTAGTTGAAGGTGTTGCTGAAGTTTCTTATGGTACTACAACTTTTACTTCAGCCCTAAATAGCTTTACTGATGATTATGCTAAAGTTCAGCAGATTAGAAATCAAGGTGGGGGTGGGGCTGGTAGTAGTGTTCCTGTTAATGATAAAACAAGAGCATCAAATGGATTAGACTATAAGTCGAATCCTAAGCATACTCCTGGACAACCTGGATACAGGCAAAATGCAGGAGTAGAACCTCGCAATTCACTAGAGTTATTTGGTGAATCTGTTCCTTCAACATCAAAACCAAATCAAAGATATACTTATGATAAAGGAACAGATACATTACATCGCTTTTTTAATGATGGAAATGGTGAATGGCACTGGAGTGGTTCTACAAACCAGGGTTCAAATTCCCTAACCAGTGGAGACGTACCAATTGATATTAGAAGATTATTTGATTTACCAGGGAAAGGATGGTAATTATGATAATAGGAAATCCATATAAATTCTCAATTTTTGCAAAAATTATAAAAGAGTGGAATTCAGATGAATCATCATTTCGTAATGGAGTTTTACTTTTTTGTATTGATGGAGAGTTGTTTCCCAAACAAATTTTAACAGCAACTCTCAATTGTGAAATTCCTCAACTTAAAGAAAAGTTAATGAATCTTGCCATTAATGCGGAGTTGTTTGAAATGGAAAAGGAAAAAGCGTTTATTCAAATGTACAACGCAACATTTCCTAAATGGGATTCTAAATGGAATAATGAGGGTGATATTTGCAATGATTATCGCTATTTTTTATCACCAATAATTCTTTCGGATTTTGGTTGTCATGTTTATGCTGTAAGTAATAGCAAGCAAATAAGGATTATGGCTGCCCGATTGAATTATATTTTGGAAGAATCAACACATGACCTTAATGACCTGAAAATAAGTGAAACTTTTATTACTTATGATGAATTAAAAAACATAATACTGGAATTGTCAATACCTGTACAGTCAATAAGCTGAATTAGAACTGCATTAGAACAGAACAAAAGGTTAAAAATCCAAATACAAGATATCAGTATCACCGTACTATCCATTGAAGGGGTGGTGCGGTGATTTGAGTATGTGTATGTCAACCCCAACGATAGAATAAGCCAAAAAGTAAGCCATATAGAAGGTTTTACAGACAGTGAAATAGGAAAAAACCAAACAGCAGTATTGCCGCTGAAAGTATAGGCAAGCTGTATTTCCATAATGACAGGCTTGGTAGCACATCATTAATAAGCGATAAATCGGTTAGAATCGTAAGCAGTATAGAGTATGATGTATGGGGGAAAGTGACAAACAATGTATTAAATGCAAGGGATATGAATTTTGCCGGAATTGACGATGCATTAGGCTTTACAGGGCATACCTATGATTTAGTGCTTGATAAAGTTTTTGCACAAGCTAGGTTTTATGACCCTGATACTTCACGAATGCTCTCAGAGGATACATATTGGAATACCAACAATATGCTTTATGGTGATAAAAAAAGCTCTATGCCTGATATTAATGCAATTAGACAGAGTACTAACCTTTATGTTTATTGTATGAACAATCCAATAAATTATATTGATACTATTTCCGTTAACACATTTCCATAATCCATTTTCTTGAACACACG
>CAYYRV010000089.1:0-3375 GCA_964474135.1 uncultured Defluviitaleaceae bacterium | reverse complement strand
TTTTCTTCATGTTTTTATTATACCATATTTTTCTTGATGAAACTAAATTTCCGTGCTCCCAACCTACTTTTCTTAGCTGTTCATCAATTAAGTATCTCGTTTCCTTTTCAGAAAGATTTAAATTATTTGCATTAAGATTTGAGCGTTGTTTCCGCTCTTTAATAGTAATATTTTTTTGTGGTATTGCTGCTAAATTTAATTTTGATAGTTGCTTTATTTTTTCTTCAAGTTCTTGCTTTTCTTTTAAAATTTGAGAATAATTTTCATCATAAAGTGATTGTTCAGGTAATATAAATTCCTCTGAAACAAAATTCCAGTCACCGTATGTCTGCATAAACCATACAGCAAGAGTATGTGCCATTTTGAGAAGGGTTTTACAGTCATTTATAGATTCATATGCACTATGTAGCGCTTTGTTACGTGTATTTCTTAAGCAAAATAATATCTCATCAATATCTTTTGGTAATAAACCTTCATTTTTTAATATTTTAATTCTGTTTGCATGTGTATTGTCATATTTGGGAAGGTCAATGATGTCTAATTCAAATATGCAATTTACAATTGATTCTGCAAAAATCTCCAACTTAATTAAACAGGAGTTTGGATCAGTATACAAATATTTTTCTGCAAGGCCTCCTAATTTTTCAAGAATGGGGAAAGATTTTTCTAAAAATTCAAAGTTATTTTTCATCAAATCAGCTTCCCATTTTTGTATATTTTAGTTAGTTTTTAAAACTTTATGTTTAATTATACAAAATTTATAATTATTTATCAATTAAAAGCAAACAAATAAAAAGATATTAAGATTAAAAACAATAGTTGACAATAAAAGATATCAAAATATATAATAAGTGAATAAATCCAAAAAATGGGTTTTAAACAAATCTCATATAAAAAGTCGTAAGAACATCTCCAAACCTCGTGATAAAAAAGACATATGATAAGAACAAATATATAAATAGATTTTTTTAGACACAAATAAAGATTAGATTTGTAAATGAATTCCAAAATAAATAGTAGTTTATTCTTAGCCTCAAATTTTATATTAGATGAAATAAAAAATTATGTATTAATTTATAAATTTTCCAAAGGCTAACCCGTACCTCACATTGATATATGGTTTCATAAATAAAATGCTGAGTCTTGATTTTACGGGGTTTGCATATAAGCAAAAAATTCTGATTGTTTTAAATACTTTCAGAACTATTTTTATAGGAAAGGAGTGTATTTATAATTGATTTTTCTCGTGATTGGAGTGCTGATAGACAATAATTAATTAATACAACTGAATAATAAACAACAAAGGAGAAGGCTATGAAAAGATTGATGAGTATTTGTATGGCTATTTTATTGATATTCATAAACTGTGGATTTGTTTTTAGCAATGAAAATGTAGTTGATGAACGAGAATATTTGGAAAGAAATGAATTTTTAGAATCTAATGGAAATCAAATAATCCCAGTAACAACAGGCTCTGCATTTAATCCCTTGTTAGGTTATTATGATGACACACCACCAGTCTTGGTAGATATAAGCATAGACAAAACCAACATAGAAGCACCTGGAACAATTATTGTGACGGCTACAGCTACAGACGATTTATCGGGAATAGACGTAGGTTTGGGTGCTCAGTTTGAAAACGGCTCTAGATATTACTATGTGTATCTTTATAATAAGTATTATGATAATAATACCAATCAGACAGTGACTTTGCCAGCTAATAAGTATCAAGGTGTTTTAACTATCGATACATATGATAACCCAGGGACATATACTTTGGAGAAAGTGTATAATTTTGAAGATAAGGCTGGAAATAGGCAACAGTATTATAGAAATCCCACACAGTATCAGATTGAAAACGGTGCATTACCATTACCAAACGAATTGTCTTTTAAGGTTAACAACACAAATTATGATGATTCGCCTCCCGTTTTGGTAGATATAAGCATAGACAAAACCAACATAGAAGCACCTGGAACAATTATTGTGACGGCTACAGCTACAGACGATTTATCGGGAATAGACGTAGGTTTGGGTGCTCAGTTTGAAAACGGCTCTAGATATTACTATGTGTATCTTTATAATAAGTATTATGATAATAATACCAATCAGACAGTGACTTTGCCAGCTAATAAGTATCAAGGTGTTTTAACTATCGATACATATGATAACCCAGGGACATATACTTTGGAGAAAGTGTATAATTTTGAAGATAAGGCTGGAAATAGGCAACAGTATTATAGAAATCCCACACAGTATCAGATTGAAAACGGTGCATTACCATTACCAAACGAATTGTCTTTTAAGGTTAACAATACAAATTATGACAATATTCCTCCTGTTTTGGTAGATATAGGCATAGACAAAACCAATATAGAAGCGCCAGGAAAAATTATTATAACAGCAACAGCTACAGACAATTTATCGGGAATAGACGGAGGCTTGGGTGCTCAGTTTGAAAACGGCTCTAGATATTACTATGTACATCTTTATAACCAGTATTATGATAATAATACCAATCAGACAGTGACTTTGCCAGCTAATAAATATCAAGGTATTTTGATTGTTGGTGCGTATGATAACCCAGGGACTTATACTTTAGAGAAGGTGTATAATTTTGAAGATAAGGCTGGAAATAGGCAACGATATTATAGAAATCCCACGCAATATGAAATTGATAATGGTGCATTAATATTACCAAATGAACTGACATTTACGATTACTAATGATAAACCAGTTAACTTGGCCACAAACACTAATAACCCGAACCTGGCTCAAGATATCGCTGCCCAACCTAACAACGCTGTAATTTTAGTTAACTATGATACTGCCTCACAGATAAACACAAATATTTTTGATGCAATTAAGGGTACAGATAAAACATTAGTTCTCCAAGGTAATGGCATTGAATGGGTATTTAATGGAAAAGATATTGATAACCCAAAAAATATTGATGTAAACGTAGAGATTAATAAAATCTCTAACTACTATGGTAGCAGTGCTGATAACCTAGAAGACATTGTTAAAGATGTTCCTACAATAGTACTTTCTTTTGCAGAAAACGGGAAGCTTCCTAGAAAGGCAAAAATTAGAATTAAAGCGGATTACACTTTTAGAAATTATTTAGGGACACAGAATCTTTATGTTTATTATTATGACAATACATATAATAAACTTATTCCTGTTGCCGTTTCGTTAAATGTATCTGAAAGGGATAGTTATTTAGAGTTTGAGATTGAGCACAATAGCGACTTCATTATTACAAAAGGAGAAGTTCCGTTAACTCCAAAAGCAGGGTGATGTTGTAAATTTATTGTGAGAAAATGCCGATACATGTATAAATAAATATTACATGTAAAGGTGTGGTCTTGAATG
>CAYYRV010000088.1:0-3383 GCA_964474135.1 uncultured Defluviitaleaceae bacterium | reverse complement strand
CATATTTTAGAATAATATTCAAAGTTTTGATTAGGAAATAGTATCAAACACTTTTTTACTGTTGTTACACTGATACTGCATTTTTAGGCTATCATTTTCTATGACGGAAAACAACGTCCTGTTTTATCTGCACTTTTGCAGAGATATGCATATACGATTTTTGCGTTAGGTGATAACTCAATCCTGAAAATAGTGTTATATCTATAAAAATATAATAATTTAATATAATCTCCTATCCCTTCAAACAGAAAAACTAGGCAAAAGTTTATGGAATAAACATAAAATCAAGTTAATTCTATTGCATTCTGCTGTAAATTTCAATATACTATAAAATGTGAAAATATGCTTTATGTTCTTAAATTTATAGCCAATTTAATCACCGCACCTTTTTAAAGTGGTGATTTGCGAAACTACACGACTATAAACATCTGAAAGTATTAAACCATCAGATATAAAGTGAAGCAGCATCCATTTTAAGTATACGGGAATTGGCAAATTCAGCACATACTAAAACTGAATGGATAAAGACACTTGGTATCACTGTTTCCGCTTCGTTTATTCTACGCAAGGTGTGAGGCATACTCATGAGTAACATAGGAACCGTAATAACACAACATTAAATTTTACAAAAAACAGGGGGTTTCTTATGAAGCAAACAAGTAAAAAGTCATTGAAATGGGAAATATCCATACCGACCATAACATTATTTTGTGTTTCCATATTTGTTATTTTATCAGTTGTGTTGTCGATTTTTTATAAAACATCAACGGAACTTTCAAAAAACTACATACATGAAATGGCTGGAAACTCTATTGGCGTTTTATCAACAAAAATTGAACGTCTTGCAGCAACAGCAACAGCAAATGCAAAAGCAATAGAAACCATGCTTAAAAATCATGAATTGCATAGAAGCGATGCAATAGATATTTTAGGTGAGTCTATATTGGCAAATGAAGAATTTGTAGGCATAGGTATTATGATGGAATCGGACTTATTTGAGCAAGAAGATGGATATAATTTTGAGGATAATTCATTCCACCCATACATTTACAAAACCTCAGACAATCAATATAAGTTTGAATCTGTTGGTACATACGAGGAATATTCTGTTGAGGATTACTATGCAATACCCAAGCAAACGGGAAAGCTTCATATAACAGACCCATATTATTGGAAAGTAAATGGCAGAGATGTGTTAATGGTTACAATATGTGCTCCTTTTTATACTAACGGTGAATTTGCAGGCGTTATCGGTTATGATGTGGATGTAAAATTCTTTGAAGAAAATTTGTCTAAGGTTAAGATTTTTAACAATGGTTATTTGTTTTTAATAAGTTCAAATGAATATTTGGCATATTATCCAAATACACCTGATGAAATAGGCAAACCTCTTATGGATACAACATGGAAAGATTATCCAACTGATTTAAAAGCAATTCGTGATACAATTAATACAAATACAATTCAATCAATTAGAACTAGCGACGACGAAATTGGCTTAAAAGAGATTGATTGTTATTTTATTCCTTTTCATCTTGCAGGTTTGGAAAAGCCTTGGGTAATGGGTACATCGGTTATACCATCTGAAGCCAACGCTGCCATAAACTTAGGTATCTTTATTGGAATTGTTTTAGGTATTGTTGCTATAATCTTGTCCTTGTTTACATTAATATCAATTATAGGACAAAAAATTAAACCTTTGGTTAACCTTTCTGGCATTGTTTCGCACATGGTTGAAACAGGCGACATGCACATTGATTTCAGTACAAACAATATGCCAAAAGATGAGGTGGGTCTTGTTACTGCTTCTTTTGCAAAGCTTATTAACATGATGCATGATTGGAACGAAACAATGAAAAAAGTTGCTATGGGTGATTTCTCTAAAATCATTGTTGAACGTTCAGATAAAGATGAGTTTTCAAAGAGCATTAATTTAATGATTGAAAGTAACAGGAACTACATTCATAATATATCAGCCGTTATGTCGGAGTTTTCTGAAGGGAACCTTTCTGCTGCAATAGATATTGACTACAGCGGAGATTTTGCTCCCATCAAAAAATCCATTAACGAAACAATGTCCAAAACCAAAAATTATATTGATAATATTTCAAAGATACTTTCTCTATTGAAAGATGGTACTCTTTCAGAATATATAGAAGAAGACTTTGTAGGTGATTTCAAAGTTCTTAAATCCTCGGTTAATGAGATGATAAACGCCCAAAGGTCTTACATTTTGGACATATCACGTGTAATGCATGAAATGAAGGAGGGAAACCTTAACGTTACCATTGATGCCAATTTTATGGGTGATTTTGCACCTATTAAAACCTCTGTTAATGAAACGATATATTTCCTTAAAGACTATATTAGAGAAATAACTCGTGTTTTAGGTTTACTCGCCGACAAGGATTTAACTTGCCAGTTAAATATGCAGTTTAAGGGTGATTTCATAACATTGGAAGAGTCGCTGCAAAAGATTATTCTTTCACTCAATCAAACGCTTAGGGAGATTAAAGATGCCACAGTTCAAGTTACATTAGGCTCTAACCAAATATCAAACGGCTCTCAAGTGCTTTCACAGGGTGCTATGGAGCAAAGCAACCTTTTGGGCATTTTGTCCGAAGATACAATGCAGATTGTCGATAAGGCACAGAATAGCTCAGAAAATGCAAAATTTGCTGTTCAAATGAGTAAAGATGCAACTCTTGGGGTTGAAAGTAGTAATGAAAAAATGAAAAAACTTGTTGAAGCTATGAACGAAATAAATAATACATCTACTCAGATTTCCAACATTATTAAAGCTATTGAAGATATTTCATTCCAAACCAACCTGCTTTCTCTTAATGCCGCAGTTGAAGCCGCAAGAGCAGGCGAGTCAGGAAAAGGGTTTGCCGTTGTTGCCGAAGAGGTCAGGGCGCTTGCCAATCGTTCAAGTCAGGCCTCCAAAAACACAGCCATGCTAATTGCAAAATCGGTTGAAGCTGTAAAGAATGGTAGCTCATTGACCAATGACACCGCTTTATCTCTTAGTGAAGTTGTTGTTAAAACGAAAAGGACAGAAGATTTAATTAACCAAATAGTTACAGCCGCAGATGAACAACTCACAAGCACAAACTCGATTAACAAAGGAATTGAGAGTATCCTCAAAGCAGTAGAGTCAAATTCATCCGCAACACAAGAATCGGCTGCTTCAAGCGAAGAATTATATGCACAAGCTGAAGCACTTAGCAATCTTGTTGGTAATTTTAAGATTTAGAAACAAGAATTTAAAGGCTGAATATTTACCCGTGTAAATGGTAATAATCTCCATATAAAAAAATGGAGGTTATCATATGAAGAAATCAAAAAACATTTTAACAGAGAAGGAAATGGAATTGGTAAGC
>CAYYRV010000087.1:0-3402 GCA_964474135.1 uncultured Defluviitaleaceae bacterium | reverse complement strand
TTTTTGTTTTTCATTTTTATCACCCATATGTATATCGTCATGTTTTGGAATTGTTCTAACGGAAATAGTATGAAAGATGTTACGGACAAATTATCAGATTCTCTTAGGGCATTGTCTAAAAGCAGGATAAAAAGCGTGTGTGGAAAAAAATGGATTATGGAAATGTGTGAACGGAAATAGTATCAGCAACAATCAGCGTCTTTATTGTGTGACATTTTTGTTTGCCTGAATACCAATTTTCTTGCCCCTTTTTGGGCGTTTAATTTCTTGCTCTGTAACGTCTATTACAACGACTTCTATCTTTGATAGATTCCCTTGTAATTGGCGTTTAGATTTAAGATTGAACACCCCAGAACTTATCAAAGTATTTTCGACCCACAATATAGACCGACCAACAGAGCTTTTGGAAACTCCATAATCATAAACTATATGACGAAAAGTCCGATATTCACGCCAATACATAAGAGTGATAATAAGGCAATCAAGCACTTCTAGTTTAGGCTTGCGGCCAACGTTTGTTTTGTTTTGAAATGCTTTTTCCGTATTCAATATTTTTTAACATTCTGTCGAAAACTGCCTTTTCTACCCCAAAGATTTCTTTATATTTGTTGATAGGTGTGTTTTTTATTAGACCTGTCCCAAAATCTATGAAACATGCTGTAGGGTCAAACCGTGTTCGCCAGAAACCCCAATAATTTTGAATATCGGGCAGACACATTCCACCCCTACATTTGGGGTTTTGGGACAGCTCTATTTGCTCTTCGTTGTCTATCATTTTCATCACCAAATTTATAATTGTTTTTGATAATTATATCATATTTCTACATTTTGGGACAAGTCTAATATTAAAAATCATTTCTTTTTTCAACTAATTTATAACATTGCCCCAGATGACTTGCCTGAGTGATTGAAAAAACAAGAACTCACAGCAGATGATTTAATAATTAAACGGTTGCAAATACGAAAAAACATTTCATAGTTGTGGATAAGGTTTAGAAGGTGGCTATGCGATGCTAAATTGATTGAAAATCAGATAAGTTATCAACAAAATTCATTATAAAGCAATCACCTTGCCTATTGACTGTGGATAACTTGCCTAATTTTTACCTACTCTCTACTTTTAGGTACAGAAGATAACTATCCATGCTATCTTTGAAAATTTACCTTTTGCTACTGAACCACAATATCGATTGTTGACAATTGTATTATACTTTACTATAATACTAGGGCATATTTTAATAACAAACTTTTTATGTTACTATATAAGTTAAAATGTTACATAAAGTGCTTTAGATATTGATGTAAGGTGTGAGTAAAATAAATGAAAGCCGCTACTATAGGTGATATTGCCCGAATGGTCGGGGTATCAAAGACTACTGTTTCTCGAGTTATTACGTCTAAGGGATATGTTGAGGAGGGCACCCGAAAAAAGATTGAAGCTGCAATAAAAGAACTCAACTATACACCGTCGTTATTGGCTAGAAGCCTTTCCAAGCAGCAGACCAATACCATTGCTGTAATTATTCCCGAAGTAGAAAATCCCTTTTTTTCAAATATACTTAAAGGTATCAGCGATGTTCTTTATAGTAGGAATATGACGATGGTGCTTTGTAACACTAACAATGATTACATTAAAGACGAAAGTCATCTTCTTTTACTTAAACAACAACGTATCCGAGGTTTAATATTTACTCCAGCAATTGACTACAGCTCACCAGAAATGTTTAATCATATAAAAAATCTCCTTTATGATTTAAATGCACCTGTTGTATTGCTCGATAGACATATTGAAGGTGTTGCTTATGACAGTGTTCTCTATGATAATTATAGTAGTACCTATATGGCAGTTAAAACATTGGCAGAATGTGGACACAAAACAATTGGTATAGTCACCGGTGACTTAAACTTAAGTATTGGGCGTGAACGATATAAAGGTTTTGTTGATGCCATGAAAAAATACAGCTTGGAACTTGATGAGCGTTTTATCCTGCGAGGAGATTTCACTATTGATACCGCCTATCGTCTTATGAAGCCGTTATGCTACCGAAATGAGCTTCCAAGTGCAATAATTGCTAGCAATAACCTATCTGCTTATGGAACCTTAAAGGCAATTTTTGAGCAGGGCTTAAAAATACCAAATGATATTTCTTTTATTTGTGTAGATAGGCTGGAGTGGATTGATGTATTTCATAAGGACATAAGCTACATTGGGCGAGATGTTGAAAAAATGGGGAGAACTGCTGCAGAACTGCTTTTAAAGCGGATAGTTGATAACAGAATACCAACAGAAAAAACTTTAATGATGCCTTTTCCATTTATGCTGGGTTCAGAGAAATTGTATGATAAAAATAGAAAAAGTAAAATATGACTTGGGGTTTCTTGACTCTTTACTTGGTAGTGCTTGACCGAATATATGAGAGGACTGCATGGTTTTACTTTGATAGCATAGAAAAATGAGATATTCAAAAATATACAAAGAAAGATTAATGGATGATAGGTGGGAAGCACAAAAAATAAATAATTAAATTTGATTATATCCTCAAGACGTATAATAGTAATAGACGTTGTTAAAATTAATTCAAAAACAAGAAATGCATATTATCAAAAGTTATAGACACTTATGTATTGGTTGAGATGTTATAAAAAATAATAATGATTATGAAACGTTAATATTTAAAAGTGCAGAAACTATTGGAGATATATACTCTACATATAATGGCACAAAAGAAATACAAACAACTGGTAGTTATAAGGCTCGGATAAGCATGCTAATAGATGAAGTCGTTGAAAGAGCTGAGCTATAGTTTGCAATTACCCTAGAATTGTCTGCAACACTTGTTGCATATTTAGACAGACATGAAGGAATGGAATAACTTTTGGTTCATATTTGTGGGGATAGTTCTACAGGAAAAACAACAGCATGTAAACTATCATTTGTTGGAAATACGCTGATGTCTACATTTCAATCAACAAAAAATGCTATTACTAAAAGCGTAGCTAATAACTATGGAATGCCTCAAGTATTTGATGAACTCTCTATGTTCAAAGCTAAAAGGGTATTTACCTGACTTGATATATACACATTCGGTGATGTTATAGATTAGTTGATTATTATAAAATTGGTCGTGTTCTAAAATTATTGAGCCAATGAAAAATGAGAAAAAAACCAGTAGTTTATGACAAGACCGACTACAATTTCATGCATTTGTTCAGTTTTGAAAAATCGAATGCCTTTTCTTACTAATCTTGCGTACCATGTTCTTAAAGATAAGTGTTTTCTCTCAATTTTGGGTCGTCTTCTAAATATATCTTCATAATTTGCCGAAGTATATAAAAACTATGCATGGGGAAAATTATGGTTAAAATAAATTTGAGATGTCCATTTTGTGGAAGCGAGAATGT
>CAYYRV010000086.1:0-3664 GCA_964474135.1 uncultured Defluviitaleaceae bacterium | reverse complement strand
TTACCGGACAGGATTCCCACCTGCTATATGTTTAGCGTTTGCTGGACGCACAATCCCTTCCCAAACGTGATAAATCCTTTGTTATAACTATTCCCACATTACCCGATTCAACTTCATTCATCATCTCAATAAAAGAAGGTCTGTTGAAATTACTACCTGTAAAACCATCATCAGCGAAAAATTTAATGTTAGTAAAGCCGTTTTCCTCAGCGTATTTTTGAAGCATTTTCTTCTGGTTAGAAATACTATTGGATTCGCCTTGCATTTCATCATCGCGGCTCAAACGGCAGTATAAAGCTGTTATTTTATGGGTTTGACTGTAACTGAACATAATATCCTCCTTAAATTAACAGTCAAACCAGTTAAGGGTATGAATTAATTATACTCTTAACCGGTTTGAAAATCCAGTCATTTATGACTTATTTACTACGATTTGTGGCCGTTTCTGATAAATCTCTATCTATGAGGCGAGATATTTTATCCACAATATTGCCCTTTGCATTTGAATTAAAATAAGTTGATACTATGTAGGTAGTAGAACCTATTTTTATATTGCTTTGATTTATTGTATAATTGTCTTTTTGGATGATATTTTTCTTTACGATAGCTGCTCCCCCTCCTACATATATAGGTCAAATTCTTGGTCATCATCTTGATTAAAATCGTTATCAATACTTTGTTTTCGGCTATTACCAAATTCCCTTTGTTGCTTAAATTCATGTTCGTTTCTTCGTACATTAATCTCAATCTCCTTTTCAATTTTAGATTCTTTAGATTTTATAAAACTTTGAAGAATGTTAGTAGCGTCCATAACAGAATCTGAATTAATGCTCCTGTTCCTATCCATTTCAGACGAACACTTATTGGTGATAAATCCCTTGCTTTGAGGTTTTCTATCAGTTTTTCTGTGTTGTCCTCCATTTCCAAGCGAATACTTCTCGTTATCTGAGATAATTCCGTCGTCACAGTCGTTTTCATCATTTCCCCAGAAGTTAGAATACTGTTCTTGCACTCCTCCATATCCACTCTCTGATTCCAGTCCATCTGCTGTAATGTGGGGTTCAGCTTGTTGGCTATAAATTCCTGTGTCGGTAAACGCGTAATAAATGCCTGTATTTCTGAGTTTGACTTCCCCATTGCTGACAGCAGAGTTATTATTGCCTCCCATTGTTCCTTGGGAATGCTGTAAATAATCGTTTCGTAAGGTTTTAACAGGTTTTTCTGTGCTTCGGATATTTCCTGTTGATTCTTGTTTTTTAATTCCTGTAAATTCATTGAAATATCCCTCCATTTCCGCTTTCAAATACTTTTCTTCATGAAGCTTGTTATCTCGGCATTTTTTACCATCGGGTATTACATATGTTATATGCTTTCTGTTTTCTGTCCAATTGGTTTGATAACCGTATGAAGCCATGATGTCTATAAATTCTGCCTTACTTCGACTAACTTCAATAGCTTTATCTATTGCATTTATTAGCTTGAATTTCCAACTATCGCCTTTTAGAGCAGAACGATATTCTCTTGTGTCTATGCTTTTTGTTTTATTGCCCTCATTTGTGTAGGGTTTTAACACAGATAGTCCATGTTTCAAGCAAATTTCATCAGAAAGCTTTCGTATGTTCAAAAGGCTATCAGGACCTTCTTGCAGCTTTAAGCCAGTTATATGGCTTACACTGTTTATGATAAAATGGTTATGGATATGTTCTGCGTCAATATGAGTACTGATTAACACCTCGTAATCCTTAAAGTAGTTAGCCAATTCAACACCAACTTGATGTGCTTTTTCAGGAGTAATACTTTCATCGGGACTAAACGACTGAACATATTGATAAAAGAACATTCCAACATCCTTGCCATATCGTTTTTTAGTTGCCATAAATTCCTCAAAGGCAATGTCAGGGCAGCAATCCTTGCCGGAAATCAGTTTGAATTGTTGTTCATAACTTTCAAATAAGGTCTTTTTTTCTTGTGTAACGTAATTTATAACTCTCCTCATTGCTGTTTGAGATTGTGTCTTTTCAGGAATATAGGTTACAGTTGACGTATAACTTCACCGTCCTTCGCTAATATCCAATAATGCTATATAGACTTGTCTTAACTGCTCCTTTACATCTACTAGGTTAAGGCTCTGTATTCTGCCCATATTACAGAGGGTTGTTAGCTGATTTAAGTTTCTTCCTATAGCCTTTAGTTCTTTATTTGTTTCATCTAATCCGCTTACTATAACAATGTTTTTGTTCAAAGCTGAATTTGTGATATAAGCAGTCATATTTTGTTTTGCTTTTTCAGCTTTAGATTGGATTGTTAGGTAATCTCTTTCGCTGATTCGGAAAGTAAACATACGAGTTTTTTTAATCATTAATTCTCCCTCTCTTTCTGGTTTTGAGTTTTGAACGGGGTCGAGGGGCAGCGCCCTCGCAAGCAGGTGGCCGACAATAGCGACAGCGTATTGACGGACACTCTGCTTGCCTATCCCCTTGGGGGGATAGTGGTGTTACTGCGACAGCCTATGTCTTCCCCTGTAGATGAAATATCGTTTATCTCTGCTGATTGACTTGGATAAGATGATTTATCCTCAGTGTTAGACGATTGTAGATATTTATGGAGTGTGTCTTGTCGTGCGCTTTTACCACCCTTGTAAATTTTTTCAGGGTTAATTTGATAGACACCTAAATTAACTGATATTATAAAATTAGCCTTTTTGAGTATTTGGATTGTTTTACGGATTGTGTCAACGCTGATTTTGGATTTAGTTGCCATCTGCCGTTGTGTCATACAGATTTTATTTTCTCTGTCCATGTTTTCTAAAAGAAAGCTTAAAACTTGAACCTTTTTGTTACCCAAAGCACTAAAACTTCCAAAAGTGTCCTTTAGCCAAACTTTATGGAAATTAGCATCTCGTTCTTCGATTGAAGATACATTCATAGTTTCTATTTCGCCTGTGTTGGCATTGATATAGTCTTGCTGACCAGTTACCTTTACTTTTTTTCTTGTCGTGAGCATTTTTATTCCCCCATTTTACAAAAATCAGTACAAAGCAATGCAAACTGTAGTACAGGAACACTTAAATCTAAATGGAGTAAAAATAGCGATAAACCTTGTATTTATAATGCTTACAGGATTTTTACACCGAATTTCACTCTTATCTTATCTTTATAGTGTCCAAGTAATTATCCTAAGCATATAGTTCAGTCCTCCTGTCTTTTATTTACTTGACATTGATGGTTAAGTAGATTACACTGAAACAATACAGGGTGTTATTATTATATGATTATTTAATAACACCCATTTAAGCAAACTCATCTTAGCAATATTTTTTTGTAAATGCAATATGTATATTATAATTTGTGTATGATATTGATAACGGGCTAATTATGAGATTTTAATAACAGATAGGTGATTATGGTGAAAATTTATTTTCAGGACGAAAAAGAATGCCTCTATTTTAAATTTGCCGAGTATATGCAAGATCTGGGTTTTGGAGATTTTTTGTTTGAATTTTTGCAGTTTGATTTTAGAAAATATGTACAATGTAATCAAGACTTAAAGTATGAAAACAGAGTTCTTTTAGAGAAAAATATCGTTAATTTCTGTAAGAATGCTTATGAAGTTGGTGATGTTGTAAATTTATTGTGAAAAAATGCCGATACATGTATAAATAAAT
>CAYYRV010000085.1:0-3696 GCA_964474135.1 uncultured Defluviitaleaceae bacterium | reverse complement strand
AACCTATAATTTTTATTAATATCAGGATTAATATTTGTGGCATAATCCTTTGTTCTTTCGTAAATCCTGCTTCCAACCGCTTCATCAATATCAAGCAACTGCTTTACTACATATTCACTGGAAAGTATAGTTACAAGGGACTTATTATTATAACGATAATTAAGTATCTCAAATGCAACGTTTATGTCAGCTTGTGTTGGAGATTTGCCCTTTTCGGTTTTAAACAAGTCATCAATGTATAACACTGCTACAGTTTTAAGTGAATTTACTAATTTTGCATACTCTTCAGCGTTATTTACATTTGCTTTTATAGGCACAATATCGTCACGCCATAGCATGTATTTTGCGGCTTTTCCTTGACTTAAAAATTCGCTAACAATAGCTGTGCAAATATGAGTTTTACCGCAACCAACTTGCCCTCCAATATAAAACCATTTGCTATAAACATCAGCTTTTGAAAACTTTAAGGCTTTTTCTTTTATGATTTTTTGCCATTCACTATTTACTTTATATTTTTCAAATGTATACTCCTCAAGCAAATCTTTAAGCCCGCTTTTTTCAATTCTTCTTAAGCTTTTTCTCATATCCATACAGCTACATTCACGCTGTGCTAATAGCCCATTTTTTATAAAAAATATATCTCCTTTGTTTTTACATATACTGCAATGATATCCAGTCAAATCACCTGTTGAGGCGTTTTGGATATCAACTGTATGTTGCAATTTCTTTAATATTTTTGACTCATCAGGAATACTTTTTTCGGCATTTACAAGTATAGTCTTCATTTTCTTAAAATAATTGATATAAGGATTTTTATTTATGCAAAGAGAACTTTCAGAAGGTTTCTCCAAATTCTCTGCCATCAAATTTTGAGACGGTTTCATTCTTTTTATCATCCTTTGCTCTTGACATTTGCATATAAAGTTTGTCGTAATTTTTTCTAAGTGCTGCTGTACTCAAAATATTTGAACTCCAAAAGTTGTCTTTTACTGCAAATGAAAGCACCTTTTTAAATTCGTCTATTGGCTTTTTGTCTATTCGCAATAAATAATCTATGTGTACGCACCATTTATAAAACTCTTTTTCGCTTTTTGGCACTTTAGCATTAGGATTTTTTTCTAAAATCTTGTTAGCCAAATACTCAGAACTTTTGTATTCAATGCCCTCAATGTCAAATTTAATATCAAAATATTTAGGTTTTGACAGATTTTTTTGGGGCGTGACAACGTCAGTTGGCACAATATTCTTTTTACTTTTCTTTTCTTTACTTTCCTTTTCTTTTCTTTGTTCGTTATTGCATACATTAATTGAATTAATGTTTACATTAACTAATTTAATGTGTACATTTACTACTGTTTCGTCAATCAAACAATATTGTTCGATAATTTCAATTTGTTTGCGACGTTCAATTGCTTTAACAAATCTTTTTTGTATACCTCTTGAAGTAAGTATTTTAAACTTCTCATATAAATCAGTATTGAAAAATCCAACTTGCAAAGCCTTTTTTATTACCTCAATTACTGCGCCCTCGCTAACCCCAACTTCGTCAGCAATTAGAAAAGGCAAATCACTATCCCACACAACAAAATACCCATAATCTTTATAGATATTTGAAAGCAGGCTGATTAGTATCGTAGGCGAATATGGTCCGCAAGCTCTCATAATTTTTCTAATTTTTAAGTCGCTAAAAATATTAACTTCAAGGGGAAAGTAGTCAAGCCCTTGTTTTGTAGGTCTTGCCATCTGCTCACCTACCTCTATACTTTTTTTATGCGTAAAAACCTTAAATTTATAAAGGCTTTTACGCTATACACTATTAATTTGTTTCTTCTATTTCGTTATCTTTCTCAGACTCCAATAAATCTAAGCTCGTTTCCTTTGTCTCTAATAAGCTTAGCAAGCTTTCTTTAAGCATTAAACCACCGTCTCCTTTTGTTTTTCCAGCAAGTATAAATTGAGCTTGACTATAGGATATTCCGCCTCTGCTTTTAGCTTTTACAAGAATAATCTTAGTAACGACTTGCGAAAGCCTTAAACCTCTTGAAACTATTCTTTTAGCTAAATAATCATTAAAATTAGGTATACTTGTAGGAGGCAAAACCAAAATAACAGGAAGTGGCTCATTCTCAAGCATTATGTAAAGGTGAATCATGTTTTTGCACTTCTTACCGTATTTGTTATCGCTGCTTCCAAACTTATTATTTTCACATTCCTTACAAAATTTTACTTCTCCATCAGCACTATACCCTGTTATTGCATCCTTGCTGTAGCAACTGGGAGGTTCGTTTTCGCCACTATAACCGTTTTCCCAAAGTGCATTTACGGGCTTATGCTCAATAATTACTCCCACTATCTCTTTTACAGCCTCT
This sequence comes from uncultured Defluviitaleaceae bacterium, assembly GCA_964474135.1. Classification (GTDB taxonomy): domain Bacteria; phylum Bacillota; class Clostridia; order Lachnospirales; family CAYYRV01; genus CAYYRV01. The sequence continues at coordinate 1,327 of CAYYRV010000085.1, read as the reverse complement.
GTGTTGTTTGGGTCGTCTGTAGGAAGCTCAAACGATGTTGCTCCACCTGTAGGTATTTTAATTATGTCGAATTTTATGCCTTCCTCTAACCCCTTTAGCTCTTTTAGTAATATTTTTATAACTTCTGCTGTGTTACCAAATTCAAACTCAACTGTTTCGATTACGGCTTTTTGTCTTGATAATAATTTTTCCATATTTTAAGCCTCCTTAAATTTTATAACACGAAATACTCTTGACAACTTAGTTTGATAATATTTGCTAAAATCAATAGTATTTTGGTAGTCATTTTTTAGCTTGTCTATATTAAGCTTTTTTGTTTGTTGTGTTTTCCAGCTAACTATATGGTTTTCAGTTGCAAGCTTTTCTGCTGACTGCATTTCTAGCTTTATAATGTTCTCTGCTTCTTTTATTTTTGACTCTAGTTCCTTCTGTTGCTCTTTTAATTTAATATATTGCTCAATTTTTTCGTTATCAGTAGAGGTTATAACTGTGTTGGATTCGCATTCTGAATACATTTTTTTAATAGCATTTGTTGTTGAATCTTTTCCATCTGGAGGAGGCGGAACTTTTGGTAATATGTGACATTCCCAAAAAGCTTTTTCTGATTCAATCAAAGAATTTATTTCTTCTTCATCACGCAGAATCTCGAATATTTTAAAATCTGTTCCAAATATCAAAACTGCTAAATACCACTTATTAGCACCCGTTACAGCCATGTAATGAAGGCATTGACAATAATACTCTTCAGGATATTCGCCGTTTTTATATCGTTTTAAAAGTATATCTCTGCTTGTTTTACATTCAAGCCCAGCATTTTCGCCTACAATCCATCTATCAACATTGGCTAACATGAAAGGGTTTTCTTTACTTTGTAGTACAGAATTTATTTTTCTTACTTTCTTTCCTGTCTCCTGAATAAATCTTTTAGCTACATAATCCTCTAGCTCTTTGCCTTGTTTCATTGCTTCGTTCTCAGTTTTTTCTTCTGCAAATCCAAGCTTGTCTGCATATACAGAAAACGAGCTTTTGTATGGGCTAAAACCTAGTACAGCACCAGCATCGCTTCCGCCTATACCCATTTTTCTAATGTCAAGCCATTCTTGATTAGATAACTTGAGGGTATTAGCTATTTTTATGTATTGCATTTAAACTAACTCCTCTCTGCTACTAATTTAAATTCCCTTGTATAGTCAAAAATACAATCTTCGCAAACTACATCATCAATCATTGCATAATATTCTTCGCCCTCATATATTTCATTGCCGCAAATTTGACATTTTTCAAAGACTACTGGTTCAGGCATTCCAAAACGTTCAAGCTCTGTTAT
>CAYYRV010000084.1:0-4173 GCA_964474135.1 uncultured Defluviitaleaceae bacterium | reverse complement strand
ACCCATATGTATATCGTCATGTTTTGGAATTGTTTTAACGGAAATAGTATAAGAATATTTCCCATATTTTAGGCATTAAGCCGTCAAGCGGAAGTTCCTCAAACATTGTTTGAAATTCCGGAAAGTTATCAGCTTTTCCAGCCACTTTAGAAAATACATATAAGATTTTAAGAGCCATTTCCGACTGTTCATCTCCATAAAAAACAGGCCTATTAATATCATCTAAATCTACATTATTTATAAGCTTTGCTATAAATTTATTTGTTTCGTCTTCGTCATTGTTTTGCAGTTTACTAATATTAACTCCTTTAAACATTTCGGCTTTCATACTTTTTATCAGTGAACCTTCAAGGTTTTTATTATCCTTATATGAATATAATGAGTATAAGTCTTTTGCTAAATCTCTATTAAATTCAGATTGATATAATCTTCCAGCTTTCATTGTGAATTTTAATGTTAAGTTGTATTCCTTTTCATCTACTATAATTTTTATGTTTTTAGTCATTACATTACCACCTCAACATCAATTGTTTTTGTTACAGAAGGCGTAGTGTTAAATTGAACTGTTATTTTGGTATCTCCTTCTGACACACCAGTAATAGCTATTTCTCCGCTTTCAGTAAGTGTAGTTGGTTCTACAGTAGCTATTAAATTACTATTACTTGATATCGTAGCATTTGTAGCATTAGATAGGTTTACATGTACTTTAACAATATCACCTTCTGATACTGTAACACTACTTTCCGATACGTAAGGGTCAAGACTAGGCTCTTGTACCTCATCAAACCATTTTTCATAAATTTCAGGCAATGTCTCTAAAGTTGATTTATATTTTATTAAGCCGTCCTGCTGTCTTGGACTGGCTATACAGTTTACAGTATCATATTGAGCCGATTTTGTGCCTCCATCACCTACTGTTGTCAAGCTTGAACCTGAACGTGACCACTTAGTGTTATACATTACATATCTTGTATTTTTTTTATCATTTTGGGCTTGCCATAAAACCGCTAATTGCTTTTGAACACCGCCTGCTGTTTTAGGGTCTGCGTATTCCGCTAAACCTCCGTTACCGTCTTTTATTTCGCCAAAAGCTATTTCTCTGAACCAATCAGGAAGGTTTGCATTTTCTGTAGTGCAATCGTAACCGTCATTATTATCCTCTGAATATATAGTACCACCGTCAGCATATACTGCTGTTAAACCGCCCCTAGGTGTAGTATTCCATTGTCTTGAACCCTCTAAAGCTATTGGTGGACCATATGTATGTTTACCGTCTGCACCAACTATTACTTCTGATATTGCTATTTTTACTAAGCCCCAGTTTACCTTATTATTATTTTTTACTGTTTTAGACATTTAAAGCACTCCTTTTAAGTATTTTTTAAATTATTAACAATTATTGTTGCTATTTTGTTTGTGGCTTCATCTACTGTTTTTTGTATGTGTGGTTTACCACGAACCGTAGAATATTCCAATATATTTGCAAGAGGTATTTCACCTTTTTCGCCTTTAACCATTGTAGAATTTCCTACATATCTCCTAGTTTTATAGTTCTTTTTAACCTTCCAGTTTTTTGAATATTTTTTTGTTTTCTTAGGTGAATTTTTGGATAGTTCTTTTACCAAATATTCAGCTGCTTCATCAAGCCCTTTTTCTGTAGCTTTGAAAGCCGCCTCTCCATAACCCTGTAGTTGTCTTTTTATTTCGTTTTCTAATTCGCTAAATTTAACATTCTTAGCCCTCATTAAATCCATAATCCATCACCTGCCCAAAAGTAAAAGTAGCAACATGAGTAGAGAATCCCATGTCTTCAATATCGCCTACATCAGAAAAGCCACTGGAAGTTAAAAATCCAGCGGCTTTCATTGCATACATTATTTGATTTGTTCTATCGAAAAGTTTTTTTCTTCCGACAGCAGTTACAACTTCTGTATCTTTAATATAATATCTTAGAGTTATTGCGGTATTACGAGTTTCAATATCCTCTGTTGCAATTGTGTCAAGTTCATTGCTGTCTTGTGTGTAAACTATAAATTCTTTTTGGTTGGGTGAACCCGACTTCTTGCCATAATAAGTATTTACACCGTGCTTTTCAAACAATTCGTCATAAAGCACATTTTGAACTAAAGTCCTAACGTCTTCAATAAAAATTACCTCCTTTTTTACATTAAAAAACCACTTACAGAAAGTAAGTGGTTGAATTATTTATTAATTTATGCTACGATATCAACACCGTATTTTATAGCCATCTCTTTGATTATAGCTGTGTAACCTTCGATAAGCTTTTTGTCTTCTGCTATAACATCGAGTTGGTTTGTTTTATCAATCTTTGACTTACAAGTACCGTTTAACGCTAAGGTTTTACGTTTATTTGTAAGTCTTGTGTTTAATGAAACACCCAACCGCAAATCTAATAACTTATAGCTTTCTTCACGAACAGCTTTAATATGCTCATATCCACCCATTTTAAAGGCTATTTTGTTTATTATTGTTGACGTATCTTTTCGCCATTGGGTAGGGTTAAGTGCAACTATTTCTCGTATGCTTTCTAGTTTTTGGTTTGTTGTATCAAGTTTCTGTTCAAGTTGTTTCTGTTGCAATTCTAGGTTAATAAGTATTTGAAGCTGTGGTGATAGTTGAGTGTTGTCCAATTTTTGTTCTTTATAACGTTTTTCAACTTCAATTAAATACTGCCTAGCTTGTTTACATTTTTCGTTGCGTTGTATCATGGATATCTCTTTTGCCATGTCTAATTTAATGGCGTGGTCTGTGTATGTTGTTTCGTTGCCTTGAGCTGTTACTCGGTAAATCCATATTTAACCATACGTTTAAACCAGTCATTATACCTAGTTGTTACTTCCAAAAATTCATGTAAAACTCTGCCACTAACAATCGGCTCATTATTTTCATTTGAGGTGACTTTAATTAACTCGTTCATTACGCCACCCCACTTTCGTTTTTTGAACTGATTCCAGAGCGGAATATTTCTTCGTAACTATAACCCGAATTTTCTACTTTCTCTTTTGTTCTAATATAATTCTCATGTAATTCAAGTAATTTTTGCATTGAGTAGGATATTATAGGATTATTACAAAACATATCTTCAAATGCATTTTTGTAAAGCCCAAACTCATCATATATAGTTGAAAATTCCTCGGATAATTGTTCTAATGTTTCTTTTCTCATAATCTATTCCTCCTAAAAATTGGTATTGTTTAGGAGTTTCCTTTATGTTATAATAGATTTCATAAGAGGAAACTCCTCTTGGTTTTAGAACATTGGTTTACTTGTCGAAGGTAGAAGCCAATGTTCTATTTTTTTGTGTACGTTTCCTTTTCAATGTACTCACTGCAAGCTAGTTTTATTATAGACGAAATAGGTACTCCTTTTTCTTTAGCTATCTCTTCTAACTTTGCATATATATCTTCTTGAAAAGTAACAGTTCTTTTTATCACTTTTTCACCACCTTTTAAGTGTATATTAACACCTAAAAAGTGTAATATCAAGAGGTTTTCACAAAAATTCCCAAAAATATTTTTGCATTAAAAAACCAACCCTTTTAAGAGTTGGTTATGTGAAGTTCTTCTTTTAAAGCTTTTTGTAATACAGATGAAAAGTTAATATGCTTCAGTTCGGCTTGCTCATTTAACCATTGAGGAATAGAAAGTGTTTTCTTTACAGACTTGTTTCGGCGATACTTTTCTATATTGCAAGTCACGAATGAAACAAAATCATCTCCTGATACACTTATAGATTTTGGATTACTTGGATTCGGAATTTCCAACCCTCTTTCTTCAAGCGATACTAAATATAATCCTAGTGCTTCTTCTGCCATCAGCATAGCTTCTTCAAGAGTATCCCCTTCCGTCTGACAGCCTTCTAAGTCATGAAAAAATACACAATAACCTTCATTTTCAGGCGAAAATATAGCGGGGTATATTTTTAACATATAAAACACTCCTTTTTAAATATATTTATATTAAAAGTTGAAGGGCTATTTTAGCCCTGTCCTCTTGAGGATTGCGTTAAGTATGCCAATTTTTAAGTCTTTGTTATGGTAAGGAATTACTTCTGTTTGATTGCCTTTTTTCATTACATGGTGGCTTCCTCTTATTCTATCCAATTCCCAACCATTCTTTTCAAGTTCTTTTATAAGGTCTTTTGGCTTCACTT
>CAYYRV010000083.1:0-4196 GCA_964474135.1 uncultured Defluviitaleaceae bacterium | reverse complement strand
ATGTTTGCTTCTTTGCTATGACAGAACTGTTGCAATAAATCTAATACACAACCAACTTGTCCTCACTGTTAAAATTATCCTTGACTTAATTATTTATTACTCTATAATAAAAGGAATAATCAAAAAATTGTAAATACGAGGTGATTTTAATAGATGTTAATGAATAAAAATCAATTAAAGAAGTGGATGTCTGTATTCTTACTTGCGTTAGCAATAATTATAGTTTATAAAGCAGTAATGGAAATTGATACAGTGATTAGATATATAAAAACTTTTATTGGAATGATAACTCCATTTATTGTAGGATTTGTTATAGCTTATATACTACATATTCCTGTAAATGGATTCAATAACTTTTTTACTAAATTTAATATAAGATTTATAAGAAAGAATAGTAAAGCATTAAGTATACTTACAACTTATATATTATTTATTTTTGTAATTATTTTCGCATTGAGTATACTTATTCCAGCTGTATACAATAGTGCAAAGGATTTTATTGATAACTTTGATAGATATTATAATGATGCATATACTCAATTGACCATGTTTATTAAAAATTTAGATGAAAGTTGGAATATTCCTTTTGATTTTAACTTAGAGGCGATATTAGGTTTTACAACTATTGATAAAATATTAGACAAAATAGGATTGGAAAATATTCTTTCATCTCTTGTTGCATTGTTAAGTGTATCCTCATATATCTTGAATGGTGCTCTTGCGTTTATTGCTTCTATTTATTTTCTATTAGAGAAAGAAAATTTTATATCTTTTATAAAAAGATTATTAAAAGCATTTATATCAGAAAAATACTTTAATATTTTAATAAAGTATACAAAAAATATTAATAATTATTTTAAAAGCTTTATTTATTGTCAAATAATTGATGCATTTATTTTAGGAACTATTTCTACAATAGGGCTTACGGTTATAGGCTCAAAGTATGCACTTTCCCTTGGACCAATGCTTGGATTATTTAATATTATTCCATATTTTGGAGCTATAATAGGTTCTTTAATTACTGTAATTATTATTGCTATTACTAATGGATTAACAAAGGCTGTTATTGGGGCTGTTTTTCTCATGCTTCTGCAACAAATAGATGGAAATGTAATACAGCCTAAACTTTTAGGAGTCTCTCTCTCATTAAATCCTTTGCTTATTATTGTAAGTATAACAATCGGAGGTGCGGCTTTTGGTGTAATGGGTATGGTTATTGCTATTCCACTTGTTACCGTTTTAAAAAACATTGTTGAAGATATTATCACTTATAAAGAGAGTTCGAACTAAAACTTATTTTGACTATAGGAAAGTAACTGTAGGAAGCTTTTTGAAGGGAGAATGTAATGGAATCATCTAGTAACGATAATAAAACAAAAAAAGAGTTAACACCATCAGAACATAAGATGGCAACTGCCAATTTAAAGAGTTTAGTTTTGATGTCATCAATACCTACAATAATAGGTATGCTTATAAACGCTCTTTATAATGTTGTGGATAAATATTGGGTTGGGCAGATTCCAGAGGTTGGAGAACTTGCCTTGGCAGGAGTTGGCTTGAGTAATCCAATAATGCTAATATTTCTTGCTTTTGCACAATTAATAGGAATAGGTGCTGCTGCTACTATTTCAATTTATCTTGGCAAAAGGGATAAAGACACTGCCGAAAAAATTATTGGAAACTCTTTAACTCTTTCAATAATAATTTCTATAATACTAACTATTGTATTTATGATATGTAAAGAGTATATTCTTACGATTATGGAAACAAGTGAAAATACAAGACCTTTTGCGAATGATTATATTACTATTATTGCAATGGGTACTATTTTCAATGTTGTTTCTTTTTCAATGAACCACCCTATACGTGCTGTAGGTGCAAATATGAGGTTCGCTTCCACTCAGATACTTGGAGCACTTACAAATATTATTCTTGACCCTATTTTAATTATCCATTTTAATATGGGCGTAAAAGGTGCTGCTATTGCTACTATTTTTTCTATGTTTATTTCATCAACATGGGTTATGTCATACTACTTTACAGGTAAATCTGTCTTAAAGCTAAGAGTGCCTAATTTAAAGTTAAACAAGGATATTTCTAAAGAAGTTTTAGCCATTGGTTTTTCCCCTTTCATTATGCAAATAGCGGCGGCGGTTATATCTTTATTAATCAATAAAACACTTAGATATTATGGTAATATTGAATTTGGAGACGGGGATATTGCTATTAGTGCTATGACAGTTATAAATGGATTTGGAGCACTCATACTTATGCCTATTTTTGGTATAAATCAGGGTACACAACCTATTTTAGGTTTTAATTATGGCTATGGTGATTATAATAGGGTTAGGGAGACTTATAAATGGAGTGTTATATACTCTATTATTATAGTATTTTTTGGTTTTCTTTTAGTTGAATTTTGGGCGGTAGATATTGTAAAATCATTTAATTCAAATCCTACTCTAATAGATATTGGCTCTTATGGAATGAGAATTGCATTTAGTGCAATACTTTTGGTTGGTTTTCAAGTTCCTTCCGCAAACTTTTTTACAGCTATAGGCAGGGCAAAAGTATCTATTATACTAAGCCTCTTAAGGCAAGTAATATTACTTGTTCCGGCATATCTTATTTTGCCAATATTTTTTGGTTTTTCAGGAATTTGGTTTGCAACACCATTTGCCGATATTATAGCTTCTATTGTTACTTTTATATTTGTTGCCAAGGAATTTAAAATATTAAAATCTTATACATTAAATAATTTAGAAGCTACATCTTGAAAAACCTTTTTAAGGTTTTTGATACTTTTTAACAAACATACTAATTTTGAGAAAAGGGCACTTTTTATGGAAAGTAACTTAAATATTTTATATGAAGATAATGACATAATTGTTTTAGAGAAACCCCCTGGGATACCATCACAAAGAGATAAAACAGGGGACAAATGTTTAGCAGATAAAGTTTCTGATTATTTAAGTGGCGGATATGTAGGGATTATTCATAGACTTGATAGACCTGTTGGCGGTATAATGGTTTTTGCGAAAAATAAAATTGCAAATACAAAACTTTCTAACGACATTCTTAACAAAAAATTTAAAAAGACATATTTAGCCGTAGTTTGCGGAAAAGCGGAAGAAAGCAAATATCTTCATAATTATTTATTAAAAAACCAAAGACTTAATATAAGTAAAGTTGTTTCACAAAAAACTCTAGGGGCAAAAGAAGCTTTGCTTGAATACAAGTGTATAAGTTCAAAACAAACAAATGAAGATATTCTAAGTATTATTGAGGTAGAGCTTATTACAGGTAGACACCATCAAATTCGTGTACAACTTTCACATGAAAAACTTGCTATTTGGGGAGATACAAAATATAATGAAAAGTTTTTGAGAGTTAGAGGTTTTGTAAATATTGCATTATGGGCATATAAAATATCTTTTTATCATACAAGAACAGGAAAGCATTTGGAGTTCTGTTTAAAACCTAATGAAATCTACCCTTTTGTAGAATTTAATGATATACTTTAAATTTGCTTTAATATAAATTTATATAGTGTGTATAAAAATATGTAAAGAAGATTAAACTGCAAAAGAATTGTTGTATACGTAGTATGAAACATATATAATTTGTTCAAAAGTTAATAGGAGATGAGTAATATGGCAAAAGTAAAGACCAATCAAAAACTTATTGCCCAAAATAAAAAAGCATATCATGACTACTTTATAGAAGAAACTTTTCAAGCCGGAATAGAGCTTATAGGTACAGAGGTTAAATCCTTGAGGCAAGGAAAGTGCAACTTAAAAGATAGTTATGTAAAAATAGATGCAAATGAGGCATTCGTTGAAAATATGCATATAAGCCCATATGAGCATGGCAATATTTTTAATAAAGACCCTTTAAGAAAAAGAAAACTTTTACTTCATAGAAGCGAGATAAATAAATTAATTGGAGCAGTTACACAAAATGGATTTACTATTGTTCCAACTAAAATTTATTTTGAAAAAAGTCTTGTAAAAATTGATATTGCTATAGCAAAAGGCAAAAAGCTTTATGATAAAAGAGATGTAATTTCTAAAAAAGACCAACAGCGTGAGGCTGAAAAAGAGTTCAAAGAGAAATTTAGGTAGAATATAATAAGTAACTCATACTATTTCCAAAAAAATATATAGAAATAAGTTTAAAAATATGATAAAATAATT
>CAYYRV010000082.1:0-4432 GCA_964474135.1 uncultured Defluviitaleaceae bacterium | reverse complement strand
TGTTTGGTTCTTTGGTATGACAGAACTGTTGCAATAAATCTAATACACAACCCTTATTTTTTCCACACTTCTGCATTTTAACTATGTTTTAATATGGGATAAGTGTTACATAATTACATAATTTATATTTAACTACTTTGCTTTATAGTAATTATTAATAAAATTTATTAAAATATTTTAATAATATATACACAATTCAATATAGTATGTTAAACTTTATTTAAAATTGATGTTTTATTTTGCAAATAATTGTACATTTTAATAAAACAAAATTATTTACTAATTATTTTAATATGATATAATAGTTAGTGTATACAATTTTTTTAAGTTAAATTAAGGGGGAAACACAATGGCTAAAACAATGAAGACTATGGACGGAAACATGGCTGCAGCATATGCATCATATGCATTTACAGATGTTGCCGGTATATATCCTATTACGCCTTCATCTACAATGGCTGAATACGTTGATGAGTGGGCGGCATTCGGCAAAAAAAATATTTTTGGACAAGAAGTAAGGCTCGCTGAAATGCAATCTGAGGCTGGTGCTGCTGGTACAGTACACGGTTCTTTAGCTGCGGGTGCACTCACAACTACTTATACAGCTTCTCAAGGCTTACTTCTTATGATTCCTAATATGTATAAAATTGCTGGTGAACTTTTGCCAGGAGTATTACATGTTAGTGCTAGAGCTGTAGCTAGTCATGCACTTTCAATTTTTGGTGACCATTCAGACGTTATGGCTTGCCGTCAAACTGGTTTTGCATTATTATCATCAGCAAGTGTTCAAGAAGTTATGGACTTAGGAGCAATTGCTCATTTATCTGCAATTAAAGGTAGAGTTCCATTCTTACACTTCTTTGATGGTTTCCGTACTTCTCATGAGATACAAAAAATTGAAGTTTGGGACAATGAAGATATGGCAAAACTTCTCGACTGGGAAGCAATTGATAAATTCAGAAGAAATGCATTAAACCCTGAACATCCTGTGTTACGTGGTACTGCACAAAACCCTGATATTTTCTTCCAAGCAAGAGAAGCTTCAAACTCTTTCTATGATAATGTTCCTGCTGTAGTTGAACATTATATGAACGAAGTTAACAAACTTTTAGGAAGAAACTACAAACTTTTCAATTATTATGGTGCTCCTGATGCTGAAAGAGTAATTATTGCAATGGGTTCAGTCTGTGATGCTATTGCTGAAACAATTGACTTCTTAAATGCTAAAGGGGAAAAAGTTGGTCTTGTTAATGTTCATTTATACAGACCTTTCTCAATGGAACATTTCCTTAAAGCTGTTCCTACAACTGCTAAAAAAATTGCAGTTCTTGACAGAACTAAAGAACCAGGTGCATTAGGCGAACCTTTATACCAAGATGTTTGTACAGCATACTATGAAAAAGGTGAAAAACCTGTAATTGTTGGCGGACGTTATGGTTTAGGTTCAAAAGACGTTACTCCTGCTCAAATTATAGCTGTATACGAAAACCTTAAAAATGATTCTCCAAGAAATCATTTTACAATTGGTATCGTAGATGACGTAACAAATCTTTCTTTACCTGTAGGAAAAGAAATAGACGTTACTCCTGAAGATACAATTAGCTGTAAATTCTGGGGATTAGGTTCTGACGGAACAGTTGGAGCTAACAAAAACTCAATTAAAATTATAGGTGACCATACAGACATGTATGCGCAAGCTTATTTTTCATATGATTCTAAAAAATCAGGCGGTATAACTACTTCTCACCTTCGTTTTGGAAAATCTCCAATTCGTTCTTCATATTTAGTTAAAACTGCTGATTTTGTAGCTTGCCATAATCCTTCATATGTTGATAAATATGATATGCTTTCTGATTTAAAAGATGGTGGAACATTTTTATTAAACTGTATTTGGAGTGAAGAAGAGTTAAACGAAAAGCTTCCTGCTGAAATGAAAAAATACATCAAAGAGCACAACATCAAATTTTACATAATTGATGGTATTGGAATTGCAAAAGAAATCGGTTTAGGAAATCGTATTAACTCCGTTTTACAAGCAGCTTTCTTCAAACTTTCAAACATCATTCCTATTGATGACGCTATTAAATACATGAAAGATGCTATCGTAAAATCTTACGGTAAAAAAGGCGAAAAAATTGTTAACATGAACTATGCTGCTGTTGATAGAGGTATTGATGGTGCTAAAGAAGTTAATGTTCCTGATTCATGGGCAAATGCCACTGATGCTAAATCAGAAGCTGCTGCTGCTGTAGAAATGCCTGATTTCATCAAAAATATTGTTCTTCCTGTAAATGCTCAAAAAGGTGATACTTTACCTGTAAGTGCATTCAAAGGAAATGAAGACGGTACTTTCCCTCAAGGTACAGCTGCTTATGAAAAACGTGGTATTGCAGTTGACGTTCCATGTTGGGTAAAAGAAAATTGTATTCAATGTAATCAATGTTCTTATGTTTGTCCACATGCTGCTGTTAGACCATTCCTTTTAAATGCCGATGAAGCTGCAAATGCACCAAAGTTATTTGAAACAATTAAAGCTAACGGAAAAGGCTTTGAAGAATATCAATACAGAATGCAAGTTTCTTCTCTTGACTGTTCAGGTTGTGGAAACTGTGCACAAGTTTGTCCAGCAAAAGAAAAAGCTCTTGTCATGAAGCCTATTGAGAGTCAATATGAGCAAATGGAAAACTGGTATTACGCAATTAAACTTTCTGATAAAGTAAATCCTGCTAACCCAGAAACAGTTAAAGGAAGCCAGTTTGAACAACCATTACTTGAATTCTCTGGTGCTTGTGCAGGTTGTGGCGAAACACCTTACGCTAAACTTGTAACTCAATTATTTGGCGACAGAATGTATATTGCTAATGCAACAGGCTGTTCATCTATTTGGGGAGGTAGTGCACCTTCAACACCATATACTACAAACAAAAAAGGTCAAGGCCCAGCATGGGGTAACTCATTGTTTGAAGATAATGCAGAGTACGGTTTCGGCATGCATTTAGGTGTTAAACAAATTAGAGAAGGTCTTAAACTTAAAATGGAAAAACTTATGGCTTTAGCGTCTAAAGATGAAGTTAAAGCTGCTTTACAAAATTGGATTGACAACATGTACAATGCCAAAGGCTCAAAAGAAGCATCTGCAAAACTTGTTGAACTTTTAGAAGGTTGCAACTGTGGCGGAGAATGTGAAGCTATTGCTAAAGATATTTTACAAAACAAAGATTTCTTAGTTAAAAAATCTCAATGGATTTTCGGCGGAGACGGTTGGGCTTATGATATCGGCTTTGGCGGATTAGACCATGTAATCGCTTCTGGAGAAGACGTAAACATTCTTGTTTATGATACAGAAGTTTACTCAAATACAGGTGGTCAAGCAAGTAAAGCTACACCAACAGCTTCTATTGCTAAATTTGCTGCTTCTGGCAAAAAAATACGTAAAAAAGATTTAGGTATGATGGCTATGAGTTATGGCTATGTTTATGTTGCTCAAATAGCTATGGGTGCTAACCAAAATCAATGTATAAAAGCTATTACAGAAGCTGAAGCTTATCCAGGACCATCAATTATTATCGCATACGCACCATGTATTAATCATGGTATTAAAGGCGGTATGGGTCTTACTCAACTTGAGTCAAAACGTGCTGTTGAAGCTGGTTACTGGCATTTATACAGATACAACCCACTTCTTGAAGAAGAAGGCAAAAATCCATTTATTTTGGATTCAAAAGAACCAACTGCTGATTTCCAAGAATTTATTGGAAGCGAAGTACGTTATTCTTCTCTTAAAATTTCATTCCCAACAGAGGCAGAAGAGTTATTTAAAGCTGCTGAGGAAGATGCAAAGAGACGCTTAAATAGCTACAAAAGACTTGCAAGTCAACAATAATGTTTAAGGGATTAAGACATTGGAAAACTTTTTCGAGAAAAAGTTTCCCAAACCCTTCAAAAAGCTTTACAAGGAATGTTGCAAAGCGACATTCCTGTAGAGGGTTTTTGATTATTTCTTATGAGAAATAGCTCAGGGGTTGGGTTTTTAAAACATATAAGATATAATTCAAAATAAACAATGGAAAGAATAAAAAATTCTTTCCATTGTTTATTTTGGTGATTTTAGCCGAAATCATGCCTATAATCACAGCCACTTCCAAATTGTTCAAATAGGCATACAATTTCTTCAATTTTCATAAAACATTCTTTATCAGAAAGGCTATCATCTTCAAGTATAGTCTTTATTTCTTTGGTGATGTTACAGATTAGTTGATTACTATAAAATTAGGTTAAATTCAGTTAAGTTAATAAAGAGACTAATAACAATATCATGCATCTTTGGTCGTGTTCTAAATATATTGTCATAATTTGCCGAAGTATATAAAAACTATACAGGGGGCAAATTATGGTTAAAATAAATTTGAGATGTCCATTTTGTGGAAGCGAG
>CAYYRV010000081.1:0-4594 GCA_964474135.1 uncultured Defluviitaleaceae bacterium | reverse complement strand
TATTTATTTATACATGTATCGGCATTTTTTCACAATAAATTTACAACATCACCATAATGATGATAAAATACATACCATGAAAAGAAACTCCGAAAATGCAAAACTTGTTTTAAAGCACTTTGAAGCAAATCCTATTTCCAATATCAAGCTTACATCAGAAGCTATTGGGTTATCTTATAACACGACTGCAGCAGTAGTAAGTAACTTATGCGAAATAGAAATAATTAAACAAATGAATAATCAGTCACGTCATCGAAAATTTGCGTATGATTCCTTTATTAAAGTAAGTGAAATTCATAAATAGGAGAACAATAGGAAATGCAGGGCTGCTATATACCATGCATTTTTTATTTACTGACTACTAATAGATGGATAAATTTTGCACTATTTAAATCGTATTTATAAAATTACTTACGGCATCTGTTAATGTTTTAATTTTCTTTTAAGATAAAGTAGAAAAATCGGTGCAATAGTAGCAAATACTCCAATAGTGTAAAATCCTGTTACGACTCCTAGTTTTTCCATTATAACCCCTAATGCAACACTGGAAATCATAAATAAAATACTATTAAGAGGTACAATTATATTGATTACAGTTGGTGCATTTTCTTTAAACTCTTTTATAATAATGGATAAGAACAAAGGAAAACATACGGATTCAAATAATCCAATTACAGCAAATATCAGGGTGTTAGTATTAATTATCCCTAAAATAAATAAAGCTATTGTTGCCAACATGCAGATAAAAAGTGTTTTTACATAACCAAATTTTTCCGCAACGACACCTCCAAAAAGCCTTCCAAGTGCATACAGTGTGAAGTATAAGGCTAAATATGATGAGCTTGTATTTGAATCTAAACTTTGGCTATCTCTTAAATAAATTATTAGCCAATTAGCAATACCATAATCAAAAATAACACAAAATCCAATTGTTCCAAAGCTTAGCCATACTCTACCATCTTTTATTAGTTCAATAAAACTTATGTTATTAGGGGATTTTTTTTGATTAGTGTTTGGGAATTTAGCAATTAAAATCAAGAAAAAGCTTATTGCATATATCGCAAGAATACTGATATAAATATATCGCCAAGAAATTCTTTTATTAAGCATAAAGCCTGCATATTTTGAGCCTACAGCCGAGCCTATTCCGTAGAAAAAATGTGTTAAACTCATAAGTATGGCAGTGTTTGTAACAAATATTCTACCTCCCAAAGAGTTTAAAGCAATATCAATGCAGCCAAGCCCAATATACATAAAAAACAAATTAATGACCAAACTCTTAAAACTACCCTCAATAATAAGTGACGCTAAGGAAACTAACATAATGAAAGTAGCAAAAATAAGCCCCTTTTTATAACTAAATCTTTCACATATTCGTCCGCCAATTAAAATACCAAGCAGCATACCAACAGAACAAACAGTAAGTATTATAGAAATATTTTCATAGTTTAAATTATAATCTGACTTTATAAAGGGCAGAATAGGCCCTCGTTCTGATTGAATTATTCCAAGCATTGCCATGTTCAAAAAGACGAATGCAATTGTAACCCAATTTCTTTTTAATAACTTGTTCATAAATAATTTATCATCCCTTAAAGCACAACATCGCTACTTGCTTATTAAGTAACACTAAAGAAATTAGTTGCTTATTTACTTTAAAGATATTATAATTCAATCATGTACATAAGTAAAATTACATTATAGTATACGGAGGTATATTAAAAAATTATATGCTTATCAACTTGGAACTTTATAGGATTTTTTATACAACTGCAAAACTTGGGAGCATTTCAAAGGCAGCAAAAGAGCTTTTTACCTCTCAGCCAGCCGTTAGTCAATCAATAAAATCACTGGAAAAGAAGCTAGAAGGACAATTATTTTATCGAACACCAAATGGAGTTATACTTACATCAGAAGGAGAAATTTTATTTAAATATATAGAGCAAGGGTATGCTCTTATGCAGACGGCTGAAAAAAAGTTCTTTGAGCTTAAAAATATGAACGTGGGACAGCTTAGAATAGCTGTATGTAGTTCAGTATGTAAAAATTATTTATTGGACTATTTAGAGAAATATTGTGTCAAGTACCCGAATATTAAAATTTTTATAAAAGATAAGTCAAGCAAAGAAATTGTAAAAGCTTTAGAGATAGGTGAAGTAGATATTGGAATTATAAACTTAAATTTAAAGTATAAAAATATGCTTCATATTTTTAAGACATTTAAAATACATGACTGTTTTGTAGCTGGGAGTAGGTTTAGTGAAATTAATAATAGACAAATTTCGATTAAGGAATTAACAGATAATTACCCAATAATTTTACTAGAAGAAAAGGGAAACACAAGGTCTTATATTAATGATTACTTTTCTTTACATGAAATAGAGCTTGAGCCGCAAATGGAGCTAAGCAACTTAGAACTATTAATTGAGTTTGCAAAAAGAGGTCTAGGTGTATCTTGTGTAGTAAAAGAGTACGTTCAAGAAGAACTGAAACAAAATCAACTTTTTGAGGTTTCTATAGCAGAGAAAATTCCTGAAAGAATTATGGGAGTATCAGTTGTGAAAGACTTTCCTTTATCAACTGCTACACAAAAATTTATAGAACTTATTTCAGATGAACAAATATAAGCTAGCACGGCAAATATAATATAGGTATGGTGAGGGTATGAATGAAAAAGTTAAACACGTTATTGATAGCCTAAATAAAAACAACATGGCAGGCTACTTTGTTAGTAATAGAGAAGAACTCATAGGTCAACTTATGCTTTTAATTAAAAAGGGGGCTACTATTGGCTGTGGAGATTCAGTTACTCTAGAGCAAATGGGAATATTTGATTTTTTACGACAGGGCGATTACATTTTTTACGACAAGTACAAAGCTGGTTTAACTTCCGATGAAAAACGCAGTATATATTTAAAAAATTTCAACGCAGATGTATTTATTACTGGAACAAATGCCTTAACATTAGATGGCAAACTTTTTAATATCGATGGTAACGGTAGCCGTGTTGCTCCTATGATTTATGGCCCTAAGCAAGTTATAATTGTTGTTGGACTTAATAAGTTAGTCGAAAATGTAGATGCAGCCATTGAGCGTACTAGACAGGTTGCAGCTCCTTTAGATGCAAAAAGACTTGGGAAGGAAACACCTTGCACCAAATTAGATAAATGTATTGACTGTAAACATAAGCAAAGAATATGTAACGATTTTGTTTTAATTACTGGGCAATTTGATAAAGACAGAATTAAAGTAATAATTGTAAATGAAATATTGGGATATTAGGAAAATGCTTATTTAGTATATATTAATGTAAGCATACCTGAACAAAAATGGGCAGGGAAATAATTAAAGTTGTTTTAAACAATACTCTTTCAAAAGGTAATTATTTTTTGAGAGAATTAAGACTTTTCAGATAGTTATTGTGCTTTTATAAAGTTTGTAGTAGACTCTTTATAAAGAAAATAATGATTATCGTGCATCTTTGAATTATTTAGAAATAATAATGACTATTTATATAATATGGTGATTTTTAAGGAGGATACTTAGCTTGAAAGTACTGGTTAGTTCATGTTTAATAGGATGTAATTGTAAATATAATGGAAAAAGCAACAAAAACGAAGAAGTAATTGAATATATTAGAGATAAAGAAAAAATTATAATTTGCCCTGAAATATTAGCAGAAATGAAAACTCCTCGACCACGTGCTGAAATTGTCAACGGGTGCGTTATGCAAGAAGATGGAAAAAATGTTGATAATGAATATAGACATGCTGTATATCTTGCAATGGAGGAAATTAAAAACGAGAAAATTGACATTGCTATTTTACAATCAAGAAGCCCTACTTGTGGTGTAAATGAAATTTATGATGGAACATTTACAGGCAAATTAATTCTTGGACAAGGTATTTTTGCAAAAGCATTACTTGAAAATGGCTATAAGGTAGTTGATGTTGAAGATTTCAATTTAATCAGGCATGAAAACTAATTTACGAAAAATGAGCATAATAATAAATCTACTCCAATAAAATATGTAAATTTTTATGAACTTCTAGTAACACACGAAAGTTTTGAATCTGTTGTATTGTCTTGAACCAAATGGAACTTACTTTGGAGTTATAAGATTTTAATGCAATGACAGAAAGGATGTGATTTCTTGTCTGAACTGACTTCTATGCAAAATATAGGAAAAGAGATTGAAAAAAAGCTGAAATCAATTGGTATTTGTTCAGCGGAAGAGTTAATTAAAACAGGGAGCAAAGAAACTTTTTTTCGCTTGAAAATGCGTTATCCAAATGTTTGCTTGGTACATCTATATACGCTTCAAGGAGCAGTTGATAATATTGAGTACAATCAATTGTCTGATGAAGTCAAGCAAGATTTAAAAAGCTTTGTCGGTGACTTGAAATAAACTGTTGCTTTGCACAGTTGTCTATAATATACCTTTTAAAAACACCCTTTAGTATTGAAGCACTAAAGGGTGTTTTTGGGTTATAAAAATAAAAAGTTGATTTTTTTTAGTTTTGTATTGACACATTCTGACGAGGCAAGCTTTGGGCGAATTAATAAACCTAAAAGATGTTGGTGTAAAAAGGGA
>CAYYRV010000080.1:0-4765 GCA_964474135.1 uncultured Defluviitaleaceae bacterium | reverse complement strand
GTAAGTGTATTTGTAAGGGGCGAATAGCCTTATTTTTTTGCCTTTTGATGAAATTATCTTTGCTTTTTAATAATTCTGAATCGAATTTGAATGATTAAAAAACTGTAGCAGTAAAGTGCTAACTTTTGTCTAAACGTACTCTTTGAGCGTTTTTACAGATAGCAGCAATAGTTTTATATTACCACTCCCAAAACATCAAAAATGTAGCGATATGGTGTTAAATTTGGATAAAAGGATGGTGACTGTCATAGCAAACAGAAACCGTAATGTTAGGATAGTATTCTATGTTTCGGAAAAGGAACGAGATTTAATTGAGCAAAAAATGCAAGAGGCCGGCATAAAAAACAGAGAGGCTTATATTCGGAAAATGTCGCTTGGAGGATATATTATCCATGTAGATTTATCGGACATTCGTGAGCTTGTTTCCCTACTGAGAAATGCTACTAACAATTTGAATCAGATTGCCCGCCGTGTCAATGAAACCGAAAACATTTACGAAACTGATATAAAGGATTTACAGGAAAATTATGACCGGCTTTGGGGAAAAGCTGAGAATATTATGCGTAAGCTTGCGGAAATTTAAAGTTAATAAAAACATGGCAGTCATATCCCATTCCTCTCAAAGGGGTTGGAGATATGGCTGCCGTATTTTTTTATTATCGTTATTTTTTCAATAATCCCTTGACGATATTGTTGACGTTTATCAACTGTTCTTCTCCCAAATCTTTAAGATTATTAATCAATTCGAGATACACAATCGGAAATTCAACCTCGCTGTCAAAAAATTCTCTCGGAGTAATGTTTAGGTAATCACAAATATAGAAAAATACCGTCATAGAAGGTAAATTGTGTTTTCTTTCTATCTGTGCAATATAACCTTTACTTTGCCCCATAGACAGGCTCATCTCCCTTGCGGACACACCTTTTTTCATACGCAGCTTTATAAGCCGTTCAACAAAATAATTCTGAAAATCATCGTACAAGACTTTCACCACCTTTAGAACGATTGTACTATACCAAACAGCAATTTATGGCTTCATCATGTAATCACATTCTTGACAATGACCAGTATATGAGACTATAATATATAAAAATGACTGTTTTATGTAACCTATTAGTAAAAAAACAAATTTATTTTGAACAATATAGAATGGGGGAAATTTTTTTGAGAGTTTGCTGTGTAACAGGGCATAGACGTATCTCGGCAGACCGTATTGATTTTGTTAAATCAGAGCTTCACAAGGAAATAATGAATGCAATAAATGAAGGATATACGCATTTTATAAGTGGCTTTGCCGAGTGTGTTGACATTTACTTTGCAGAAATTGTAGCAGAGTTAAAATCCACTTATCCACATTCAAATGCTACTTATCCACAATTGGATACTATTTATCCACAGATAACACTTGAAGCAGCAATACCGTACCGTAAACGTCTTGAAAATAAAAACAAGCTATTTAATCAACTGATAGAGTTATGCGATAAGGTAACTGTCGTTAGCGAGAAATACAACAAGAACTGTTTTATGTTGAGAAATATGTATATGGTTAGTAACTCAACCCGATTGATTGCCGTATACGACGGGCGTGAAAAAGGTGGTACTATAGCTACAATACGCTATGGTAGAAAAATAAATTGCGAATTGCACATTATTCAAATATAAAAAACTAAGGGGGCTTTTTAAATGGCAGACTATAAAGAAATGTATAAAACATTGTTTCAAGCGATGACACAGGCAATAGATATTATGCAAGAGGCTCAGATTAAAGCGGAAGAAATGTACATATCAGCTGAGCAAACTAATATTAGAGTTTTTGAATTACCAGAATCGGAAGAAATCAAAGTTAACGCATTAGAAGTATAAAGTATTCTAAAACAACGTGTCGGTGGGAACAATTAAATGTTCCTGCCGACGTTTTTTTAAACAAAATGGAGGTATACAATGGACATAGAGATTTCTAAAGTCAAACTTTACAGAACTATAGGTGAAAATATTAGAAGGCTTCGGCTTGAAAGAAAATTAACAATAGACGAATTAAGCGAGTACCTTGGCATCAGTACATCGTTTTTGGGTCTAGTAGAACGTGGTGTACGTGGGTTTAGTTTAATTAGATTACTAAAACTATCTAAATTATTAAATCTAAGTTTAGATGATATTGTGTGTGAGCTTAATAATAAAAACTCATATACGGAAGAAGAAAATCTTTTTAAAGTAATTGAGTGTATGGTAAGACAATTGGATTATAAAGAACAGGAAAGACTAATAATTATTATTAAAGCCTCTTTTCCATGTTGGTATAATGTTGAATAAATAACAATTCAGTAAGATGAAGTTTGTGGAATTTCACTAATTATAAAAATTAGTTTGCTATCTATTTTAATACACTATATAGTGAAAATAAAGAAATCACATTTGATTATCAAGAAAGGAAGTAAACTATGAAAATGAAGATTGAAAGTATTTCACCTCAAAATATTGCATACATAAGGCGAGTAGGACCTTATGGATTGGGTAATATTCAAACGATGGAAAAGATAAAAAATTGGGCGAAAAGTAATAATTTAATCAACGACCGCTCGATAATATTAGGCATTGCCCACGACAATACCCAAACAACAAGTCCTGAAAATTGCCGTTATGATGCTTGCATAGTTGTATCAGATAATAGCTGTATTGACAAGTATGTTAGTTATGGAAACATTGTTGGAGGTAACTATGTTGTATTTGAAATTGAGCATACAGCCGAAGCAGTACAAAATGCGTGGAGTGAAATCTTTCCGGAATTGTTTAGTCAAGGTTATACATTTGACGAATCAAGACCAATTCTTGAAAGGTATATAGTTGAAATGGTTAATAATCACTATTGTGAAATTTGCGTACCTATTATATAAGAATTTTGTAACGAGTTACTAACATATTCCGGTAATCAATAAAGCCACCAAGCTTAAAATAAGTTGGTGGCTTTAAAATTATTAACTCTACGTAGCGTTTATTGTATTTAAAATAAAACTAAACTACAATTAATGTATGGAGGTCAAGACAATGCAAAATGATAAAGTCGGAAACATAATACGCACATTACGCTTAGAGCTAAATATGACGCAAAAACAACTTGCGGACAAAATGAATATAAGCGACAAAACCGTATCCAAATGGGAGCGTGGCATAGGCTGCCCCGATATATCAATTATTCCGGAGCTTTCAAGCATTTTTGGGGTTGATACACAAAAACTATTAATCGGTGATATGACACCGAACGATTTTGTAGGAGGAAATATGAAGAACTCAAAATACTATGTTTGTCCCATATGCCACAATATTTCTATCTGCACCGGTGAAGCTGAAGTTTCGTGTTGTGGTAAAAAGTTGGTGGTACGGCCACTGATAAAAGCTGTTGAAGCCGAAAAACTTAGTGTTGAAATTATTGAAGATGATTGGTATATCACAAGTGAACATCCAATGTCAAAAGAACACTATATTACTTTTGTTGGATTTGTCACAGGCGACCGTATTCAAATTATAAAACAATATCCGGAATGGAATATGCAGCTGAGAATACCAAAACAAGGACATGGAATGCTTATTTGGCATTGTATTGAACATGGTTTGTTTTATCAATTATTGTAATATTATAAAATACAAAGGGAGTATTGTTTGTATGAAATTTATTGTATTTAATGGAAGTCCGGACGGAGAAAACAGCAATACAAATATAATAGCACAAAGCTTTTTAAATGGTGCTAAAAAAGCCGGTGCAGATACAGAAAATGTCTTTTTAATTGATAAAAAGATATGTCATTGCAAAGGTTGCTTTGTTTGTTGGTTTAAAACGCCTGGTAAATGTGTGATGCAAGATGATATGAATGAATTACTAAATAAATTCAATTCGGCTGATGTTGTATGCTATGCTTCGCCGGTGTATACTTGGAATGTTACTGCTGCCCTAAAAAACTTTGTTGATAGACTTGTGCCGCTAAAAAGTCCTAACATTATAAGCTCCGGTAATAATTTTGACCTTGTGGATTTCTCGCCAAAGGCTCAACAATTTATGGTGATTTCAAACTGCGGTTTTCCCGGCAACAATAACTTTAAAACAATGAAAGTTATATTTTCATCTTGCAACCCTGTTCTTGAAATTTATCGTAACTGCGGTAGATTGTTAAAAAGCAATGACCTAACGGTTAAAGCAATCATAGATAAGTATCTGCAAATAGTAGAACAGGCTGGTTATGAAATGGCACTACATAGCTATGTTACGGAAGAAACAAAACTAAAACTTGATATGGAACTTATGTCGATACCGGATTATGTGAAATTTATAGGTATGTAGTATGAATTTAGTTGTTTTACTGAATGAAGACTTTTATTGAAAGGAGTACAGTTGTTAATGCTTCAATGTATGCTGATATTTTGGGAGCAATATTATTTCTGATAGCCTAAAAACAAAACAAACGACACCACAAATATAACATTATTAGTTTTGGAAAGAAGAAGGAGAATGGTTGCTTTATTTATTAACGAATATCTTTACATTGTTTAACCTACTAAAAACCGCAGTTTATATTTGCAAAATATGAACTGCGGTTTTTTATTTTCTTTTAGATAATTTTCATTAGGGAGGAACTGAAATGGCTACCACTTGGCTTAAACCAATTCATATTGGCAAAGGAAAAACTATTGCTGCTTCAATCACTGACCGAACGGACTATACTGAAAATCCTCTAAAGACAAGAGCCGGTGAGTTAGTCACAGGATACCAATGCG
>CAYYRV010000079.1:0-4778 GCA_964474135.1 uncultured Defluviitaleaceae bacterium | reverse complement strand
GAAATTGGAACAGTTTATACAGATGGCAATTATGCATATTTCAAACACTTTTCTTCCAACAAACTTGTTGTAACAAAGAAGAATACGCAAAAAATTGAGAGAAAACACTTATCTTTAAGAACATGGTGCGCAAGATTAGTAAGAAAAGGCATTCTATTTTCCAAAACTGAACAAATGCATAAAATTGTAGTCGGTCTTATCATAAACTACTGGTTTTTTGCTTGTTTCTCATTGTCTCAATAATTTTAGAATACGACCATCTTTAAATATTCGATTTCCATCATAAAATATTCACCACATGTGTGATGATGTTGGTATTTAAAGGCTACCCTTGTGTTAGCTCCTTCCTTGCTTTCGCAAGTACTATGAACTAATCCGACTTTTTGCATACCTTTCGTGAACCTTGACTTTTTCCATTCTTATGTTGACGTTACTACTTATTTCCTAGAGTATACAAGACCTCTCCAGTCCACTAAACATAATAATGTAAATCTCACCACGCTCTTAGAAGCTGTTTAGAATCTTTTAAGCAATAGAACAAGAAATCTTAAAACCGTCATTTGAAGACTGGTATTAAGTTTTCTTTCGCAATTTTTCCATAGTCTGCGGCACTTTTCAAGCCATGCGAAGCTTCTTTCAACAACCGACGTTTGGGAATGACTGCAAACGTATGCAATTCGCTTCTTTTTGCGATTTCAACTTCTGCTCCAAGAATTTTCTTTATTCTTGCAGCAAATTTACGACCCGTATATCCACCGTCAAACATAGCCTTTTTGACTGAACTTAAGTTTTCTTTGTTGTTCTCGAACAGTTCCACATCACCCTCTCTGTCGGTTACATTTGCCGTAGTAACTAATATTGCGTGAGGTAAACCGTTTGTGTCTAGCACAATATGACGTTTTGTTCCAGACACTTTTTTCCCCCGTCATAACCTTTTTCTTCTGTTGTGTCGGTGTTTTTTATACTTTGCGCATCTACAAGTACAAAGGTTGTTTTATATTTCCTTTCATCACAATTTCTGACTATATCTTACAATTTTTTTAAAACGGACTCAACTACACTGTCTTTTTCGTTTACTTTTTTGCTCCATATTTAGAAATAGAAATATACCAACTGCCAATTGGGGAAGTCGCTAGGCAACATTCTCCACTGTATTCCGCCTTTTAGCACATACAATAACACACAGAACACATCATATAAATCTAATTTTCGTGGTTTGGTTATTTTTTTGGCTGATTCCAGTTCTGCTTTTATTAGCTCGAATTGTTCTCTTGTTATCTCGCTTGGATAATTTCGCATATCTACTATCATTCCTTTTTTGACATAATTATACACCATTTCCCCCTTTTTGTATAGATTCCAAACAGGTTCTTAGACCCCGACAGAAATGATATTATCTCGCCTGTATCGTTAACATCATTATAGCCTGCTGTGGAAACTAGCACATCGACTTCTGCTTTTACTTCGGTAACGGGGCTGAATTGCCTAACCCTTGTGTGAGGGCTGCGGCTCGATTTCTCCTCTGCCTACGCTTAAACCCAATGTCACCATTTCGGCTCCAAGGCTGAGTACCGGCGGTTGGCTAGACCTTACCGGACGGGTTGTCACCTGCTATATGCTTAGCGTTTGCCGGAAGCACAGTTTCTATCAATACGGCGCCTTCCTCGTTTTCTCCCATTGCTTTTATTTCATCATATTCTTCTGCAAGAGTTGGAATACTTCCGTCTTTGTAGGGAATCAAAAATTCCTAACCATTGTTTTTACATATTTCAAAAACCGGCTCGCAAGCGTATAGACTATCACAGAGAAGGCAAATCGGCAGTCTTGGGAACATTTTTTTCAGCGACTTTGTCAAACGCTTGAAAGAAGCTCTCTCACAATCCTGTTTTGTTGGGCTCTCCTTTTGATTTTCTATAAATTCTGTTGCTATACTTACTAGCAAATCATCACTCAACACAATTTTAGCTTACAATACTTGGTGATAATACAGCCTCTTTTCATCCTTTGTTCCTTTGCTGATTGTTTTGGTCAGGTAATGTTCACAGTGCCGTTCTTTAAAACAAAACAACTGCGTAGCATAAACAATTACCAACCAATATTGTCCTATAAATTTTGCCCCGTCAAAGCTTTTCTTCCGTATCAGAGCATATATCATTCTTTTGCGTACTTTTTCCAGTTCTTGTGTGTTAAGCTTTGACAAGCATTCGTTAATTGTAATATAATGTGGTAGACATTCCTTTTCTTCAAGATCTAATATTTTGTATATATTTTTTATACATTCAGCTTCGTTAAATTTTTCGTTCATTTCTTGCATAGACATTATTGAACACACATTTTGAGAATTATCATATATAAAGTAACTTCTATCTCGTAGGTGATGTAACTTTGATTGGGTCCATCCATTACCTTTTTTATATCCTCTATCAATTCTGGAAAGTAATGGTTTTGTATCTTTAGAAATTCTGCTATTTACCTTTTTATTTCTAGTTTTTCTGCACGTGTCATTTCCTTTGCCCCTTTGCGAATAAGTTCTTTCTTTACTCCTTTTATTTTACCATTCTTTTGCTTTTTGGGGCGGGGTCTTTAGGCTTTGTGTGCAAAATTTTTTACCTTTTATAGCTGCATGTGCATTTTAAGTGACATAGAAAAACATATAAATCATGACTTTGCAAAAAAAGAGCGTTTCTTCTTTAATTACTATCCTGAAACACTCTCTCTAATTTATGCAAAAGCAAGCAATTATTAAAAACCTACAGGAATACCTATAAGCATCCATATTATAAATAATAATGTCCAACCAACTAAAAATGTTATTGAATAAGGCAGCATCATGGAAATAACAGTTCCTATTCCTGCATCCTTTTTATATCTTTGCGTAAATACGATAATCATTGCAAAATAACTCATAAGAGGAGAAATTAAATTAGTAGAACTATCAGCAATTCTATATGCAGCCTGAACAACATCAGGTGAAATATTTAGCCTCATAAACATAGGTATAAAAACAGGTGCCATAATTGCCCATTTAGCTGAAGCAGAACCCATAAATAAATTTATAAAACCAGTGATTAGAATAAAAGCTACAAGAAGAGGAATAGTTCCTATATTTGCAGATTTCAAAAAGTCAGCACCAACAATAGCAATAATAGTACCAAGTTTTGAATGGCCAAAATAATTTATAAATTGTGCTGCAACAAATGCTAAAACAATATATCCGCCCATTTTACTCATGGCATTAGACATATGTGAAGCAATTTCTTTTTCATTTTTCATAGTAGCTGCAACTTTACCATAAACAACAGAAGGTATAAAAAACAAAATTGCAACTATAGGTATTAAACCATTCATAAGAGTAGAGCCGTTAATAAGAGAGTTAAGAAAGTCAGGCTGCTCTAAATTTCTTAAAAAAGAGTTAGGCATTAAGATAAGTATAATTAATCCAATAATTAAAGCAAACAAAGTCATATTTGCTGCAAAAAGAGCTTTTTTTTCAGTATCAGTTATTACCTTCAAATTAGAGTCTTCATTAACTGAGCCTTCATATGTACCTAAACGTGGTTCAACTATTTTTACTGTTATAAGTGTTCCAAGAATTGTAATAAGAAATGTAGATGCTGCCATAAAAAGGTAATTTGCTGTTGGTGCAATATTTACATTAGGGTCTAAAATATGAGCAGCTTCATTTGTAATACCAGAAAGCATAGGGTCTACTGTACCTATTAAAAGATTTGCACTAAAGCCTCCTGAAACCCCTGCAAATGCTGCGGCAAGACCAGCAAGAGGGTGTCTACCATATGCCATAAACATAAGTGCTCCTAGTGGTATAAGTATAACATAACCAGCATCACTTGCTATATTAGACATAATACCAAGGAAAACAACCATAGGAACTAAAAGCTGTTTAGGTGTTATGCTTACAATTTTTTTGAGAGAAACCCCAATATAACCAGAAGACTCTGCTACACCTATCCCGAGCATACCTACAAGAACTACGCCAAGAGGAGCAAATCCTGTAAAATTTTTAACAGCATTTTCAAACATATAAGTAAAACCAGAACCGCTAAGTAATGATATAGCTGTAATTGTTTGCTCGCTAACTTCTTTAGCAGAAGTATCGTAAATCTCAGCAGTAACAGAAACCCCTAAAATTTCACATATAGCTGAAATAACCACAACTGCAAAAGCTAAAATAGCAAATAATGTGACAGGGTGTGGTAATTTATTACCTACCAGTTCGATTGTGTCAAGTGCACGTTCCGTAAAATTTTTTGATGATTTTGCCATAAATATGCCTCCTTTTGTTTGTTTAATAATAATAAATAATAATATATCACACAATTATTTGTCAACAAAAATTTATATTTTATCACGGCATTCTAAGTTTGGACAAAATTTAGGGTCTTGCCCAAGGATTTTGATAAGTATAGTTAGCTATGAAAGGTAAAAATATTTCGCACAAAAAGCCTAAAGACCCCGCCCCAAAAAGCAAAAGAATGCTAAAATAAAAAGTGTAAAGAAAGAACTTATTCGAAAAGGGGTAAAGAAAATAACACTTGCAGAAAAACGAGAAATAAAAAGGAAGATAAAAAGAAAGATAAAAAGCGAAATAGCAGAATTTCTAAAGATACAGAACCATTACTTTCCAGAATCGATAGAGGATATAAAAAAGGTAATGGATGGACACAATCAAAGTTACATCACCTACGAGATAGAAGTTATTTTAGGTCATATTCTAAAATTATTGAGCCAATGAAAAACGAGCAAAAAACCAGTAGTTT
>CAYYRV010000078.1:0-4880 GCA_964474135.1 uncultured Defluviitaleaceae bacterium | reverse complement strand
CTCGCTTTTATGCGTTCAACTCTCGTTTTTTTTTGGCTGTTTACGAGACAGCCCCAAGGTTTAACTTAATAATCTTTTAATAATAGCAACAAAACTTGAATTTTTTTCCGCTACCGCAAGGACAAGGTGAATTGCGACCAGCTTTAACAGATTTAATATTATTTCTTAATTTTTCAAAGGTTTCTGAAACAGTATTCATTTTCTTACCACTAACTTGTAATGGAGTCGCACCTCTCAAAATCCACTTTCTTGTATTATTAGTTAAATCAGTAAATAATTTCATAAATTTATTTATTTCGTTTAAATTTTTAAACAAACATCCATAGCTTTTTAATATTTCAAAAACATTGTTTGGAGGCTTTTCGCCTAAGCAAGAAACTAAAATCCATATCATTACTTCGTTGTAGTAGTATTCTGATAAATTGAAATTTTTTTTAATATATTCCTTTATTTTATTATAATATATAGATTCTTTATCAATTTCATTATTTTCATATAGCTTTATTTCGGTTTTTGTAGGTGTATAGTAGGGTTTATCTTTTACAGCATTATAAAGCCTTTCCATCTCATCTTCTCTTATAATTTCTGAAACAATCAAATTATTGCTAACCCAAAAATATTCATTACGTCTACTTATTGCATTTATATGTTCTTTTGTTTCTTCAATTGTAAGTTTGTCATAATTTAGTTCATTCCATACTTTTACAAGCTGTTCAATTTCAAATAAACCATATAATCTTAATAACGCTTTTATATGAGAAATAAATTTTTCGTTATGCTGTATATTTTTATTTAGATATTCGGTATTAGTTGCTAAATATATTTCTTTTAGTTCATTTGGAATAACAGGAGTAATAACTTTTTTATCTTCAAAAATATGTAAGTAACCTAATTTGCTTAAAAAACTGTATTTATTGTAATCCGCATTTTCTAATTGCTCTATTCTATTATTGATAATACTATTTATTAATTCTATTTCATAGCTGTATAAAAATAAAACTTCTTTAGAGAAAGTCTCTAAAATTGTATTTTCTAATTCTTCAACAATTTTAGCCTTTTTCAAACTTTTGTTAATAGCAATTTTATGTGTATCAGCAATTTGTATTAATCTTTCTTTTTTGTAATTAATTAAACATTCAGATAAATTATCCTTTGGATTTTTTTTTATGCTGTTAATTAATATATTCTCTTTCATTTGTAATCAACTCCAATTCATAAAAGATAGTGCATAGAAATAGTATTTACTTAATAATTATATTGGTAGTATATCACAATATAATCAGTTTAAAAAGTAATTAAATTTGTCTATTTTCTACAATTTTCTTAAAAATTACAATTTTTTATGTCGTTTGTATTAAAATATAATCAAAAATTGTTGCACTTTTCAAAATTATAATATAATATAAGAAAATATTTTGTTTTGTAGTCTTTTATGGTAAAAAAGGAGATTTTATATGAAGATTATGATTATAAACGGGCCGAATATTAATATGATTGGAATTAGGGAAAAGAGTATTTATGGTACAAAAAGCTTTAAAGATATTTGTAATTATATAAAAAGTGAAGGAGAAAAAAGAGGTCATGAAATAAATCTTTTTCAATCAAATTATGAAGGAGAGATAATAGATTTCTTGCAGAAGGCTTATTTTGAAAAATATGAAGGAGTTATTATTAATCCTGGTGCTTATACACATTATAGCTATGCTATACATGATGCTATTAAAGGAAATACAGGAATCCCTACTGTTGAAGTTCACATATCCAATATACACTCAAGAGAGGGTTTTAGAAAAGAATCAAAAACTGCACCTGCCTGTGTTGGTCAGATTTGTGGATTTGGAGAAATAGGATATGTTCTCGCAATGGATGCATTAGAAAATTTTAAATATTAGTTATGGAGCTGGGCGTAAAATAATGAAAAATTTTATATTAGTTACTATATATGTTATTTTATCTTCATTAGGATTGGTTTTTTTTAAATTAGGCGTAAAAAAAGAGTTTTTCTTTAATTATAATAGTGGCAACATTAATTTAGGTGTTAACATATTTTCAGTAGTCGGGCTTTCATTTTATGTATTTAGTTTTTTAATGTACTTATTTATAGCTTCCAAGTTTAATTTAACATATATTGCCCCTATATCAATGGGTTTGATTAGTATATCTACACTTGTTTTTTCTGTATTAATTTTAAAAGAAACTATTGGTCTTTTTAATATTATTTCTTTTGTTTTAATATTAAGTGGTATTCTTATTGCTAATATTAAACAATGAAATTATTTTCTAAAATATATTTTTATTTATTTCTTTATATTGGATAATTTATTTAGGAATAATAATAATAATTAATTATTTTATAGAAATAATAATATATATGATTCTTTTGAATCCTAAATAAATTATAATATTATAAAAAGGTGATAAAAATGGAAAATAAAAATGAAAATAAATCTAATAAAGAAAATAAAACAAATGAAAAAAAACATAAAAATGAAGACCATGATAGGTTAGACAGTTTGCTTGATGCAGGTAGCGGAGCAAGTGTTAAGTAATACAAATCTCCAAAAATTTCTTTATTATTCTAACATGAGTTCGATGTAGTTTTTATTGTATCGAACTCATGTTAGTTAATATAAAAACTCACATTAGCCTATATTTCATACCATATAATTTCATTTGGATTTAATTTAAGTTTAAAACTACTTCCATCACCTTTATATACTGTTGTTACTTGATTTTCATAGGTATTATTTACTACACAATATTTTCCATTCTCTACATAAGCATGAACTTCAACATTATAATTAGAAGAAAACCAGCGAAAAAGATTTTCAGTGTCGTTTGATGCCCAAATAATACTTCTGTAAAGCAGGCGACTGTTTTCAAAACTATATGGCAATCCACTTATATAAACACAATGCCCTTTTCCAAAGGAGTTTACGGCCAGTTGAACTTCTTTGTCTATATGTTTTAGAACAGTAGTTTCTTTTAAAGCATACACGTTCTTTTTGCCTTCACCAAAGTTAATTTCTCCAGTGCAATCTTCTGTAATAAAGTGTGAATGCTCTTCCCAATTATATTTATCCACGTTTAATGTAAAACCATTCTCTATTTCTACACCTAATAATGATGAAAGCTGTAGAAATCTTCCATTTTTTTGATACGCTGTTGGTTCTCCTACACCAATAAAGCCTCCTCCATTATATACAAATTCTTTAATAGCAGTTATTATACATGGGTCTACCCAGTTCTCAGCACCGGAATGTGCTGTATAAGCATCTCCTATATTTAAAATTACATCAATATCGTTTAATATTGATTTATCATTTCTTATATCATCAAAACTAATAAATTTAACATCAAATGGATGCCCTGAAAGTGCCTCAATAATGCCAAAATATGAATAGTTTTGTTTGTAATAAATACTATGGTGAACCATATGGTTTCCCCAACTTCTTAACTTACCCCAGCTATTTATGATTGCAACTTTTTTTATACAAAAGGCTGTAGTATTTTTTGTATTTTCATAAAGCTCACGGAATTCATTGCAAACAGTTTCTATATAATCTACAAAATTAGGAAACTGAACTGCAAGCTTTAGATAGCCTCCATAACCAATTCTGTCAATAGGTTTACGAAGTATTGCACGCCTTGCAGTAACCCAGTTTATTTTTGCCTCTTTTACAGGGTCTCCTTCCTTATTAAACGTATCTGGAAAGAAATATGGCAAAAATCTACCTTCTGTATATTTAACCCCGCTTATATCAGAAATAAGCCTAAGTGTTGCACCATTGCCTACACTTCCAACTACAGCATCAAGCCCAATATCACTAAAATATTTACCAAAAGGCTCTGTACCAATCCAATGGTCTCCTAAAAACATCATGGCTTCTTTTCCGTTTTTATGACAAATATCTACCATTTCTTTTGCAAGTTTTGCTACCTCATACATTTGAAATTCTTGAAAATCACAAAACTCTTTTGAAGGAATGCGATATGAGTTATTATAATATCCTTGGTCGATAATATATTCAGCCCTAAATTTATACCCTACCTTTTTTTCAAACTGTTCTAATATATATGGGCTTACACTCGCTGAATATCCATACCAATCTACATATTTTTCTCTTGCAAGTTCATCAAAAATTAAAGTAAACTGATGAAAAAATGTTGTAAATCTGATTACATCTACATGAGGATTTTCATTTATAAATTTTTCTAAACGTTTTAAACTATATTCTCGGGTTTTGGGCTGTCTAACATCAAATGTAATTTGATGCTCTATATTTTTCCAATCATTTACTAAAGCATTATACATATGTACAGGGTCCCAGATAATATATGCCAAAAAGCTTACTGTATAATCATGAAAAGGAATAGTATTATTTATTATAACATCTCCGCTATATTTATCATATTCCCAATCCTCAATAGGAACAATAACATCTCCTGTCCTGTCTATTACTTCCCACCAACGGTAAATATCATCATTATAATTTACTTTAAGCATATCAGGATAAATACCGTCCATTAAATGTATTTTTATTGAGTCCCCAGTGGCATTTACAAAATTTGTCATAATATAAATCTGCTGTATTTCATCGGGATTAGCTTTTGCCCATTCATTATCCTTTCTTGTTGTATAATAAGTTGAATAAACCTTTGCTTCTACGGATTTTAGCTCTTTAGGGTAATCTGTACCGTCACAATCCCTAATAGCATCAGCCCCCCAACGTTCTTTTAATTCAAGTGTTTCTTTTACTACATCTATATCTGTTGGAATAGTTACTCTGCCATAACTTTTAGTATACATTTTATCTCTCCTTATTAGGTTGTGTATTAGATTTATTGCAACAGTTCTGTCATACCAAAGAACCAAACAT
>CAYYRV010000077.1:0-4974 GCA_964474135.1 uncultured Defluviitaleaceae bacterium | reverse complement strand
CACCCATATGTATATCGTCATGTTTTGGAATTGTTTTAACGGAAATAGTATGAAATCTCATTTCCTTTGGCATCATAAGTATATTCTGTTGATTCACCATCGGAATCTGTTACTCTTGTTACTCTGTTTTTGCTGTCATATTCATATTTAATCTCACTTCCGTTTGGATAAGTAATTTTTGTTTTGTTCCCTTCAACGTCATATTCATAAGAAGTTGTTCTGTTATTATGGTCTGTTACTTCTTTTAGCCTGCCTAATGAATCTAAGTCAAATGTTGTTGTTCCGTTCCAATCTTCAAGCCTAGTTAACTCACCATTTTTATTATAAACATAAATTACTTTTTTTCCATCAGGGAAAGCCGTTTTTATTAAATTTCCTTCGGAATCATAAATATTTGTTGTTTGCTTTTTATCTTGGTCAGTTATCCCAATTAAATTCCCACTTTGGTCATAGCTATAAGTTTTAGTTAATCCAATAGGGTTTATTTCTTCAATTAGCTGTCCTTTGGGGTCATATTTATAAACAGTAATTTCTTTTTCAGAAATATTGTTTATTTTGTCGGTTCTATCAAGAATCATTTTTGTCATGTTTTTCATTGAGTCATATTCATATTGAGTTTGTATGCCGTTTGTATCTGTTGTACTTATGACATTTCCACTTGAATCATATTCATATTTTGTTTTATTTCCCTTTGGGTCGGTTACTGACTTTATGCGGTTCAACACGTCGTATTCAAATGATGTAGTATTGCCTTTTGAGTCTGTTTTTGTTGCAACTTGCCATGAATTGTTGTATGTATATGTTGTTGTTTCGCCGGTAAAGTCCTTTTCGGTTAAAAGTCTACCCATCATATCATAAGTATATTCGGCAATATTACCGTCTGAATCCGTCACTCTGCTTATTTTTCCTGTTGGTGTATAATCCATTTTAGTAACAGTGCCGTTTTGGTTGATTGTTTCTATTACTCTGTTTAGTTTATCATATTTTTGAATCGTTGAATGTCCAAGAGCGTCCTTTGTTTCTGTTAAACGCCCCATTTCATCATATTTATACGTAGTCTCATAACCTTCTGCATCTACTATGCTTATAACATTACCCATACGGTCATATCTCATCGCATGCATATTTCCTGAAGATGTAGATATTTCTATGTTTCGGTTGAGTGCATCATATTTGAATGTTTTTTGGTTTCCTGAAGAGTCTGTAATAGTTGTTACATTCCCGTTTGAGTCATAACTATATACAGTTACTCCGCCTAACTCATCTTTTTCCGAAATTAATCGATTGTTCTTATCATAAGCCCTTTCTTTTACTCCTCCTAAAGAATTTATTTCCTTTACTAAATTTCCATTTCCATCATATTGAAACGATGAAACGTCACCCTTTGGATTTATAATTGACTCTATTTCTCCACGGTCATTGTAATTTGTTTTAGTTATGTTACCTTCTGGGTCTTTTTCCTCAACAAGTAATCCATCAGCGTTATATGTGTAATAAAATGTAGCATTTTGAGCGTTTCTCTTCTCTATTAAGTTTCCATTAGCATCGTATATATTCGTTTCATATGTCCCATCAGGATACGTTATTTTATATAGTCTTCCCATACTATCATATTCATAACTTGTAGCAAAACCTTCTTCGTTTATTTTAGAAGTTATTGCCCCATCCCTATTGTATGTTGTTGTAGATTCATAATTTAGTGAGTTCGTTGTTGATATAACGCGTCCTGCATCATCATATTTAAAACTTAATATACTTCCATCCTTTTCAGTTATTTTTATAACTCTACTTTCTTTATCATATGCATAGTATACAGTATTGCCGTTTTTGTCTGTTATACCTGTAATATTTCCGGCTAAATCATAGTTATATATTATTGTGTTTCCATAAACATCTGTTTCAGCCTTTATTCTACCCATATTATCGTAAGTATATTTAGTAGGAGTATTCTGTGAGTCTGTTTTCATAGTTACTCTACCCATATTATCATAGGTATATGCAGACCTATTACCCATTGGGTCTATAACTGATGTAACTTTACCAGTTGCATCGTAGTTATATGTTGTAGTATAACCATTCTTATCTGTGAAAGAAGATAGGTTGCCTTTTTCATTGTAAGAACTTTCTGTGTAGTAACCAATTGAATCTATTTCCTTTATTATATTACCTAGCGAATCGTATTCATATTTTACTACGTTGCCTTCAAAATCAGTTTGTATTATTGGTGAGTTCATCCTATCATAAACAGTTGTTCTTACATTCCCAAGCTTGTCTGTTTCAGATATAACTTTTCCATTTTCATTATTTGCAAATGTTTGTATGTTTCCTTCATTATCAGTTATAGACAGAAGTTTTCCTGTATTACTATAATTATATGTTGTTATTTTACCTTCAGCTGATTTTTTACTTAAAAGCCTTCCTAATTTATCATAATCATAAGTACTAACATTTCCCAAAGGATCTGTAACTGTTTTTAAAAAGCCATTTTCGTCATAGTTATAAGTTGTAGTTTCACCTTCACTGTTTGACACCGATATAAGATTATCATCTGAATCATAGTCATAATTAGTGGCATTTCCTAACTTATCTATATAACTAGTTATGTTATTTCTTTCGTCGTATATATAGCTTATAGATGAGTTATCAGGATAAATTATTTTTTCCGGCATATTATTACTATTATATATAGTTTCTTGTGTTGAAGAATCAGGATAAATTATTTTTTTCTGACGACCTATAGAATCATACTCATATTTTGTTTCATTGCCTAATGCATCCTTTTCGCTGATGACTTGCCTATTTTGATTATACTGATTTGTTGCATTACCTAAAGAATCTATAACATTTATAACTTGCATATCTTCGTTATAAAAGTATTGAGTAGTATTACCTTTTGCATCTGTAAAGGTAGTAATACGCTCATCTTCATTATAGCTAATTGTAGCCTCGCCTCTATCGGCAATATTTTGCCATATCGCACGATTTTTATCATCATATCTGTTTTCTAAGTAAACACTTCCGCTAAAATCTGTTATTGAATTTAAATTTCCTACCTCATCGTAAGCATAAGCTAAGCTGTCGCCATCGGAATTTATACTCCTAACAAGTTTACCTTCCGAATACTCAAAAAGAGCATAATTGCCTGAATAATCAGTAGTTTTTTCTACTAAGCCGTCACCATTATATAGAAATTCAAAATATGCTCCGTATTTACCTTCTACCCTTTCAAGTTGGTCAGCATTATTATACATAAATGTATATTTAAGCTCGCCATTTTGAGTAATATTTGTTATTTTTTGTTTATCGTTAAAACTGTATTCTGTACCATCTATATGTTTTACTATAAATCTTTTTCCTACAGGGGAGAATCTAGCACCTGATCTTACGTTTTGTTTTAAGGTTCTATTTTCTTGTATTTCAAATCTGTTTGGATTATAGAGTCTATCCATATTTGTATACGGAGTTCTGTCAGGTAATACCATAGCTGAAGATGAAGTTACATCCATATTAATAGCAGATATTGAAATCATTGCAATAGAAGAAGGATTTAAATTTACTATAGGACTGCTATTAACAAAAGAATGCGATTTATTTTCCAAAGACAAAGTTAAGTCTTTTTCTACAGAGCTGTATTCACTTTCTGATATTTGCTCGCTATTTAGCACTGACTGTGATAGAAAATCAGGCAAACCTAATTCTTGTACATATTCTAATGTATAATTAGACTGAGATGAATTTGTAGGATAAAATGCTCCAGTTTGGCTATCATATGTGAAAGGTACTCCTTCACCACCGGGTAATGAGAAATATGCTACAGTTTCACCAACTTGTAAGTTATAATCATAAGAAGATTCAAAATTCTTTCCAAATATTCCTTCGCGCTCATTCATGTTATTGTAGAATCTTGCAAGAGTCATGTTGTGTTTTCCTAATATTTTCAGGTCAGGATAGTTCCATAAAAATGCACCTGTAACTACGTCTATAGGGTCTCCGCAAGGATAATATTTTAAACCATCTTTATATGTCAAAGAATATTATTTAAGACAGTGTTATTTAAATAATATTTAGGTATTTTGGGTATCTTATCATCAATATTTTCATTAGGTGTACCTTCGATGTCTCCATCTCCAGTTCCTCCAGTATCTCCACCCTCTGTTCCTCCGGTATCCCCACCACCTGTGTCTTCTCCATCAGTATTATCCGGAAATACAAATGAAAAGTAGTGATATTTCTCGGGCCCAACCAGCCATATGCCGTCTGCATTACCAACCATAGTGCCTTGGGGCTCAAATGAAATGACAAGTGGTCTTGTTTTACCTTCAGGGATATTAAAAGTTTTTTCATAGTCTTCATAAGGCTTAGAATCTACATATGAGATTCCAGGAGGTAAATCAAAATTTTTTGTACCTTTTATAGAAATATAGCTTCCAAAAAATGTAACTTCATCCCCTCTAGGATCATAAGGGTCATTTGGTTCCCCTTGATATTTATAAGCATCTTCAGGATTATATCCTTCCTTTAGGTAATAAACAACAATCATATATTCCTGAGAAAAAATTAAGCCTTGAGATTTTACTGTCACAAGATACTCGTCTGCTGCAATAACTTCAAAAGGGAAAATATTAAAAAGCATGATAAATACTAATAGTGCAGAAATAAATCTATTTACAGTTCTATTCATAAATTATAGCTCCCTTAGTTTTTACTTTGTTGTTTTAATGTATATCATAATATATATAATAACTTTTCTTATAAGCTACTTAAAGAATTTATTATAATTTATTTTTGTTAACCTCTAGATCCTAATTAGTATAGCATTCCTAGTAGATTTTAGTAGCTAATAAGAAAGAAGAAGGCAAAATTAAATTAAGGATATTAAGCAGGGGTTTAGTTTTTATTACTCTCTAATGTTTAGTACCTCCAAAATATCATGATAAGCCCAATGGGTTTTATTCAAATCCTCAAAAGGATTTT
>CAYYRV010000076.1:0-5013 GCA_964474135.1 uncultured Defluviitaleaceae bacterium | reverse complement strand
ATATAAATTTTGCAA
This sequence comes from uncultured Defluviitaleaceae bacterium, assembly GCA_964474135.1. Classification (GTDB taxonomy): domain Bacteria; phylum Bacillota; class Clostridia; order Lachnospirales; family CAYYRV01; genus CAYYRV01. The sequence goes on along the minus strand of CAYYRV010000076.1, from coordinate 4,998 downwards.
TAAAAGCAGCAGATTATTTTGGTGTAACGATTGAATATATTTCGGGCAAGACGGAATTTAGGCATCGTGAGGATATGGAAGTAAGCGTCAAAAAAGCTGAACAACTTATGAAAATAATTTCTGCTATGCCACAAATTGAAGGACAACAGATGATGGATGACTTGGCAAGCCTTTTAGAATTATCCAATGAATATGGCACTAATATGCCTATTTTAGTCGGCCTTATCAATACTATATCAGATTATCGTCGCATTTTATCAGGCTATATTAGCATTGAAAATAGTTTAGTAAGAACGGCAACAGAATTGAAACGCCAAAAAATGCCGCCTGCATTAATACAGGCGGCTTGTGGCGATAAATCTTTAGCTTTATCTGATTATGTCTTGGATTCCTCCAAGACAATGTTAGGGACACTTCGATTTTTTTCAGATATGCTCCAAAAAGGGTTAAAAGAAACACTAAGAAAAGAAACTGATTATTAAGACAATGTTCTTCAAAATAACTAAAAAAGTTTCTACCGTATTAAGTAATTGATGCGTCCTTCCTGCTTTGTTTGGGTGTTTTATTGTCAAATCTATGCAAAAATATAGCAAATGAAGTTTTCCTTTTTTCTCATAAATTACTTGAAAAATATCTGAATTAGTCTATAATTACATGTAGGATGTTTTAGGATGTGAGGTATTGATATGAGATTTATAGGTGGTAAGTCTACTTTACTTGAAAGTATAGAGAATGTTATAAATGAAAATGTAGTTGGCAACGAGCGTGTTTTTTGCGATATTTTTGCTGGAACAGGGGCAGTATCAAAATATTTTAAACCTAAATACGAAGTTCACTCTAATGATTTACTTCATTTTTCATATGTTATTCAAAAAGCAACGGTTGAAAACAATCAGAAGCCAAGATTTGAAAAGCTAGCTAAAATTGGTATTATTGACCCCTTTTCTTTTTTGGAAGAAGCACAAATAAATAAATACACTTATAACGATAATAAATATTTTATAACGAAAAATTACTCTCCACATGATGAATGCGAGCGTATGTATGTAACAAATAAAAATGCTGTTCGTATTGACTTTATTAGGAACACTATTGAATCTTGGAAATATGAAAACTTACTTAATGAGGTTGAATACTATTATTTGCTTGCAGGACTTATTGAGGGTGTTCCGTTTATTTCAAATATTGCTGGTACTTACGGAGCATACCTTAAATCTTGGGATAAAAGAGCTTTGGGACAATTTGAGATGCTTCGACTTGAAGTAGTTGATAACAAAAAACAAAACAAAAGCTATAACAAAGATGCAAATAAACTGATAAGGGATATTGAAGGAGATATTCTTTATCTTGACCCCCCTTATAATTCTCGTCAGTATGCACCAAATTATCATTTGCTTGAAACTATTTCAAGGTATGATTATCCAGAAATACGAGGTATAACGGGTATGCGACCATACAGTGACGTGAAGTCACAATTTTGTGTTAAAAGCGATGTTGAAAATGCCTTTGAAGACTTAATAGATAAGGCTCAGTTTTCTAATATTATTTTGAGTTACAGTACAGATGGATTAATGAGTATAGAGCGGATTGAAAAAATACTTAAAAAACACGGAATAGCCGATAGTTACAAGATGTATACTGTTCCATATCGTAAATATAAAAGTAAACTTGAATCTAAGAAAAAAGATTTAAGTGAGTTATTGTTTTTCATCAAAAAAGAGTTGCCAACACAACTTTATTTTGATTATATAGGAATTAGCCAAAATGCTTCAGGTGTAATGCATAGTACAGGCAATACAAAAAAATATATTAAAAGCCCCTTAAATTATATAGGTGGAAAGTATAAGCTATTGCCACAAATAATACCGCACTTTCCTAGTGATATAGTTACATTTGTTGATTTATTTTCTGGCGGTACAAATGTGGCTATTAATGTTTTGGCAAATAGAATTATTTGTAACGATATTAATACTAAGATAATTGATATGTTCAAGGCCTTTCAAAACATAAGCCTAGAGGAAATACTAAGAAGGATAGAACAAAATATATCACAGTATCAGTTATCAAAAACAAATGAAGTAGGCTTTAGGTTGTTTAGGGAGTATTACAACAAAACCGGAAACCCCATTGACCTTTATACATTAGCTTGCTATTCATTCAATTATCAGTTTAGGTTTAACAATAACTTAGAGTATAACAATCCTTTTGGCAGAAACAGAAGTCAGTTTTCTGTGTCGATGCGAAACAATTTGATATCATTTGTTCAAAAATTACAATCAATTAATATTGAGTTTATGGCAAATGATTTTGAACAATTTGATTTATGTGCTTTAACAAATGGGGACATGATTTACTGTGACCCACCGTATTTTATTACTACAGGCACTTACAATGATGGTAATCGTGGATTTAAGGATTGGAAAATTGGGCAGGAAAAGGCTTTGTATGATTTCTTAGACAAGGCAAATGAAAAAGGTATTCGCTTTGCGTTGTCTAATGTATTGGCACATAAAGACAAAACTAATGATGTTTTAAGTGAATGGAGCAAGAAGTATAAGGTTATTACGCTTGATTATGATTACTCAAATTCAAGCTATAACACCAAGAAAGGAGAAAGCAGAGAAGTTTTGATTATAAACTACTAATTCTGCGACAACTTATGATTTCAATTTTACCTGTGCAGGCCAAAAGTTTTAGAGCTTTTGGCTGGGTTCAAGACCCAAGTAATTTGCGTAGCCTTTGCGACGTCGTTGCTGTTTTTAATGAGAATACCGCAAAACATAAAGAACTTGTTTCTAGTATAATACCTAAATTGGTTGAAGAACGGGACGGCAGAAATGGCTTACTATCAGCACTTAATGCTCGCCCATTAAAAATTACATACCAAAAGCTTGTTGGACGACACCCGTCAAAAAGGGAGCTTTCTCGTTGTAATAGCATTATACAAGCAACAATAAAAGGACAAGGGCGAGATTTCATTGGTGATTGGCCTGCCGATAATTTTGTTCGTTGGGCACACGCTTTTGGATTTATTAAATATAATTATTTGGACGATACATTTTCAATTTCTCAAACTGGTATAGAGCTTACAAATGCTCGTGAAGAGGCTATGGGTAATAAGTTATCTGATAAAGAAAAAGAAATTTTGATTACCGCAGTATTAGCTTATCCACCTGCTGTTAGAATTTTGAATTTGCTTGCGGAAAATGATGGAGTTCATCTTACAAAATTTGAAATAGGTAAACAGCTAGGATTTGTTGGAGAGTCAGGTTTTACAAGCCAGCCTCAGTCAATTTTCATTAAGGCTCTTGCAAATACCACATCTGCAAAAGAAAAGAACTCAATGAAAGCGGATTGGGAAGGCTCATCTGATAAGTACGCAAGAATGATTGCTAAATGGCTACATAAGTTAGGACTTGTTGAACAAATTGCAAAAGATATTACTGTAACCATTGGGAAAGAGCTATTTACTGAATCGATTGGGCAAGCTTATATGATTACTACAGATGGAATAAAATCGCTTAACAGAACCGTTGGTAAAAGTAGACACAAACGAATAACAAAGAATATTTGTTTTGAGATGCTTGCAACAAAAGGAACCGACCGTGAGTATTTGCGAACAAGGAGAGCATATATAATAAAATGTCTTTCTGAAAGTAAAGGTAATATTTCGATTGAAGACATTATTTCTTATTTGGTTAAACAGAATATAAATGAAAGCTCATACACCGTTAAGGACGATATTCAAGGTCTTATAAATATTGGCTTAAATATTATTGTGAGCGAAAATTTTTACAAATGGAATGATGAAGTCAATGATTTTGTTATACCTTTGGCAACAGAACTTACAAAATCAACTCTTAGCGATACCAAGGATAATGTAAGGTCTAAGATGAAACATTTATCGCACGAATATTTATCGCTTGTCGACCTTGCTTACGATAGCAAGCAAAACCTCTTATTTGAAATGAAAACGTTAGAGCTTCTAACGGAAGAATGTAACTACAACGGTTTACACTTAGGTGGTAGCAGAAGGCCTGATGGTATAGTATATACAAGTGACCTCAAAAGTAATTACGGCGTAATCATTGATACAAAAGCATACTCAGGTGGATATAGCTTACCAATATCGCAAGCCGATGAAATGGAGCGTTATATAAGGGAAAATCAAACTCGTGACAAAACTATAAACCCAAATGAATGGTGGTTTTCTTTTGATAAGGGTATAAGCAAATTTTACTTTATGTTTGTTGCCGGGCATTTTACAGGCAATTTTGCTACACAGATTAAGCGTATAAGCAAAACTACAAATACAGATGGGGCTGTGCTGGCGGTGAAGAATTTGCTGCTCATTGCCGATGCAATAAAGGGCGGTGCTATGTCACATAAGGATATTGGTGATATGGTGTTTATTAATGATGAGTTTGTAGTATAAGGGGGGCATTTATGTTTAATTTAAGTTTAAATGCTTGTAACTATTTCAGCACAAAATGAAATAGTTACAAGCACAATAACTATTAGCAATTGATTTGGTGAAAATACCATAACTACATTTAATCCAAAAAAGCCTAATTTGTTGTGCTATCACACAGTCAAACGGCTTTTTTGTTATCTAAAGTATTTCTAAGTTTTTCAATATTTTTACACAATCTTTTATACCTTGATGGTAAACAAACTCAGTTTGTACCCCCTCGGCTTCAAGTAAAATATCAAAACGCTCTTCTACAAACTCAAAAACGTCAGGGGTAAGTCTGTTTTTACAATTCCCGTCCATTTTTTTCTGCTTTTCTCTTAAAAGCTCATACTGTAGAGTTTTCTGAAACTTCATACAGGCATTTTCATATAAGATACTTACAATGTCTCCTAAATCAAGTTGGGGGTTCATAAAACATAATCTCCTTCTAACAGGCAAGCCAGCATAATATTTGCACCAGTTTTAAACACATCAGCATATATGTAGGCATATTCAATATTGTCACGTGCAATAAGTGCAAGATT
>CAYYRV010000075.1:0-5338 GCA_964474135.1 uncultured Defluviitaleaceae bacterium | reverse complement strand
CAGTATCAAAAAAATCGGTAATGGACATATCCAAACCATCACAGAGTTTCTTTAGAGTAACCAAAGTCATGCTTTTGGTAGTGCCGTTTATTGAGCCACTTACGGTAGATTGTGTTACTGCTGATATAGTACAAAGCTTATTTACTGTTATCCCCTTTGCTTTACATAACTCGTAAAGCCTGTTGATTGTTGCTTCAGAAATGTTCATTGCTATATATAACCTCCTTATAACGGTATTCAGTTAATTAGAGTTTATCATGAGGTACACAACAATCATAACTGAATACAGTTGACTTTTAAAAGACTTTATGTTAATCTAACTGAATACAGTTAATAATAACCGAATACAGTTAGATAAAGGAGGTAGATATTTTTGAAGTCTGCTTGTATCACCGGCCACAGAGAAGTTAATGAGGACAAGATTCCGTACATAAAGGAAAAGCTTAGAGAAACGATTATTGCACTAATAAATGAGGGTTACTCCTGTTTCTATTCAGGATTCGCTCATGGTGTAGATTTAATATTTGCCAACATTGTAGTAGAGCTAAAGCAAGATTATCCACATATATGGCTTGAAGCCGCCATACCATACCGAAGCCGACTAAACACTAAGGACAAGGAATTTCATAGGCTACTCGAACAATGTAACAACGTTCATGTATTAGCTGAAAAATACGTTAAATCTACTCTTTTAAACCGAAACAGGTTTATGGTACAAAATTCTGATACGCTCATTGCCGTTTATGACGGGCGTGAGAAAGGAGGCACCCTTTTTACTATAAGGTACGGTCATGCTGTTAAGAAGCGAGTAATATTAATAGATATTGAGGAAAAACCTTAGCAAGTTAAATGTAATGCTATTTTATTAGTCAATAATATTAATGGCTACTACTTTATTTATTCTACTCAATAGCTGCAATTATCAAAAAGATAAATGCAACAGAAGGTTTTTGGCTTGTCATAATACCACATTAAAAATATCAGCATAATAAAAATATATAAAAATCTGTCACAAGATTAATTGCTATTTAAAAGTAACGTAAATAACAACATACTAAAAACCGCCATCCATATTTTTGAAACATGAATGGCGGTTTTTTAATGAAACAAATAGACTAATTATTTTCACTTATTAAATGTTTTTTAAGCTCAAGAATTTTACTCTCTATTGTTTTAATGACCTTAAAAAACTCATCATCACTTTTTCCAGTGGGGTCATCAAGCCCCCAATCTTCTCTATGCTTACATGGAAGATAAGGGCAATTAACATTGCAACCCATTGTGATAACAACATCAACAGGGGGAATTTCATCAAGCAATTTTGACTTTTGTGTCTGCTCCATATCAATACCATAAAGTTCTTTCATAAGTCTAACAGCATCTTGATTAATTTTTGGTTTAACCTCTGTGCCTGCCGAGTAACTTTCAAAAACGTCACTAGCAAAATGCTTGCCGAGAGCTTCGGCAATTTGACTTCGGCAGGAATTGTGAACACAAACAAATGCTACTTTTGGCAACATAAATTATTACTCCCTTCAACACCAACTTTTTCACTACGTCTTTCCATTAATACAGTATTTCTCCAGTTTCCAAAAAGGTCACAACCGATTTTTTCTCTATAGCCAACCATACGAAAACCACACTTTTCATGTAACCTTATGCTTGCATGATTATCTTGCATAATGCCTGATTGCAAAGTCCAAATACCTTTTTCTTCTGAAAAATATATAAGTTCGTTCAGCAATTTTTCGCCTAAGCCTTTACCTTTGAAGTTATTATCAATGTAAATACTGACTTCTGCAACCCCTGCATAAACACAACGACTTGAAACAGTAGACAAGGCTGCCCAACCAACAATATTTTCATTCGCAACTATTACCAATCGGCAACTTTTTAAATGTGAGCTGTCCCATTCTTCATATGTTGGGCAACTACACTGAAAAGTTGCAAGGTTTGTATCCATTCCATCTTGATATATTCTGCTTACGTCTTTCCAGTCTCCCTCAAGCATTTGCCTGATTTCATGTATTGGGCTAATCATTTGTAGTATTAAACCAACCTTTCGTATTATTTGCTATCCTTACCAAGATAAGCATTACAGGCACTTCTACAAGCACACCAACTATCGTTGCCAGTGCAACAGGGCTTTGTGTGCCAAACAATGCGATTGCTACAGCTACAGCCAACTCAAAAAAATTTGAAGCGCCAATCATTCCAGCCGGAGCAGCAATATTGTGCGGGAGTTTCAGCAGCTTACACGCTATATAAGCAATAAAAAATATTAAGAAAGTTTGTAATATTAGCGGAACTGCAATCAAGATAATGTGTAATGGATTATCTAAAATAACTTTGCCTTGAAAAGAGAAAATAATTATCAAAGTTAATAGAAGACCGCCGATAGTTACATTGTTAAACTTTGGAATAAAAGTATTCTCGAAATACTCTAACCCTTTATTTTTTGTTATAATACTTCTTGTTAAAATTCCTCCTGCAAGGGGAATTACAACAAATAGCACAACTGACAAAACAAGAGTATTCCAGGGTATAGAAACACCGCCTACGCCAAGTAAAAATGCTACAATAGGTGTAAAGGCTACAAGTATTATTAAGTCATTTGTAGCCACTTGAACAACAGTGTATGCAGGATTCCCCTTTGTTAAGTGTGACCATACAAACACCATAGCCGTACAAGGTGCAGCCCCAAGAAGAACAGCCCCGGCAAGATAATTCTTTGCAAGCTCTGTAGGAATAAGGTTTCCAAATACGCCATAAAAGAACAGGTACGCAATGCCAAACATGGTAAAGGGCTTGATAAGCCAGTTTGTTACCCAAGTAACAAATAAGCCTTTTGGATTTTTGCCAACGTCTTTTATGCTCTTAAAATCAACCTTCATCATCATGGGGTAAATCATAAGCCAAATAAGAATAGCAATAGGTGTAGATACATTAGCATATTCAAATTTACCTAAAAATGATGGTAAAGCAGGGACAAACTTTCCTATGAGAACACCAACTACCATACATATAATTACCCATAAGGTTAGGTACTTCTCAAAAAATCCTATGCCTTGATTATTTTCTCTACTCACCTTTCTTCACTCCTGCCTTTTCAATCAGCTTTTTTACCTCCTCAACAGACAGTAGCTTGCCGTATGAAACAACCTTGCTGTTAATAACAAGAGCCGGAGTTTGCATAACACCATATTTAGCAATTTCAATGTTGTCACCGATATTTAAAACTTCATCATCAAAGCCCATTTCAAGAACAGCTTTTTTGTATTCTCAAAGGTATCGGAGCTTTTTTTACAGCAAGCACCAAGCACAATAAAGCGAGCGTTCTTTACATCGCTAATGCCACAACTATTTCCACAAGCACATTCTGTTTTAATCTCATTGTGTGCAGAACCAGAGCAGCAGCCTTCCTCTTTTTTCTTTCCAAAATTAAATAATGCCATGCTATCAATCTCCTTTTTATTTTTTAGGCTATCAGAAATGAAAAAGCATTAAACAGATAGCCAATGATAACTATTCCAACTGAAACAATACCAACGAAAATTCCAAGCAATTTCGGTTTTACTGCTTTCCTAAGCATAATTATAGACGGCAAAGAAAGAGCAGTAACAGCCATCATAAAGCTTAGTATAGTTCCAACACCGACACCTTTTGCGAACAAGGCTTCTGCAATAGGGATTGTGCCGAAAATATCTGCATACATAGGGATACCAACAACGGTTGCAATTAAAACCGAAAATGGATTGTTTGAACCAAGCACTGTTTCAACCCAAGTTTGAGGTATCCAGTTATGAATTATAGCACCGATGCCTACACCCACTATTACATACCAAAAAACCTTTTTAAGCGTAGCCCACATTTGTTCTTTTGCGTATATAAGGCGGTCTTTGGTAGTAAGCTCAGGCACTTCAATATCAACACTTCCTGCTTGCTTTATATACTGTTCAATGTACTTTTCAAGCCCCAGTTTGTCAATTAAAGTACCGCCAATTACAGCAAGAATAATACCAACTACAACATAAGCAACGGCTATATTGCCGCCAAACACACTCATAAGAAGAATAAACGCTCCTAAGTCCACAAGTGGAGAGCTTATAAGGAATGAAAATGTTACTCCAACAGGCAAGCCTGCGCTTGTGAAGCCTATAAAAAGGGGAATTGATGAACAACTACAAAAAGGAGTTACTGTTCCAAGCAAAGCCCCCATTATATTTGCTACTGTACCTTTATACCTACCAAGAATTTTCTTTGTTCTTTCAGGCGGAAAGAAACTTTGAATATAAGATATAATAAAAATAAGTACCGACAATAGCCAAATTATTTTTATCGTATCATATATAAAAAAATGTATACTTGCACCAACACGCCCTGTAATATCAATGCCTAATAAGGTTAGAAAAGACCCTACTAAGCCATTAAGCCACTTCATTCCAAGTAACTGATTGCTAATAAAATCTCCTATTGACTGCATAAACAATTACCTCCGCAACTACAGTTTTCAAAACGTGTAAGCAAGTCCGAAAGAAGTTTTTTAGCTAATTCAGCTCCTTCGTTGCAAATAGAGTAATAAGTCCACTTACCGTCTTTTCGGGCCGACACAATTCCGCTATCCACAAGGATTTTCATATGGTGTGATAAGGTTGACTGTCCTACATCTACATTTTCTAAAAGGACACAGGCACACTTTTCGCCTGATTGCAACATTTCTAAAACCATCAGGCGAGTTTCGTCACAAAATGCCTTAAACACCTTTGCATTTTCAATATGTTTGTTTTCCAAGATTGCACCTCACATCTAATATTTTCGATATGTATTAGTATATGCAACATTATGAAAAATGTCAAGATAAAAAAAGAGATATCACTAAATATTTGCAGGATAGGCGTGCACAAAAATTGGAGGTATATTTATTTTTGATTTTGCGAAAACTAAAAAAGGAATAAATGAACGCGCACAATATTCTAAATAAAACAAGGAGCGTTACTAATGAATGATACAAGCTTCATAGGATAGGGCACAATCCCAATCCTAATGTTCCTGATATACCGGAAGGCTTCGCAATGGCGCTTTTGCAAGACTCTGATGCCAGAACACATTATGAGAATTTATCCGATATGCAGAAAACAAAAATTATCCACTATATTCAAAGTAATAATCAGTTAGGAAATGATGCAAAAGAAAAAATTAACAATGCAATAGAAAACCTTAGGCACAATAATTTAGGTTTTTTTAATAGCCAATAAGTATAATGGAGTGTTGAAAATGGAAAAAATTTTGGTGATGTTGTAAATTTATTGTGAAAAAATGCCGATACATGTATAAATAA
>CAYYRV010000074.1:0-5524 GCA_964474135.1 uncultured Defluviitaleaceae bacterium | reverse complement strand
AGTATTTCGCTCAGGCTAGGTTTTATGACCCGATTAATAAGAGGTTTTTGGCTGATGACATTGCTAAGGATGGGGATAACTGGTATGTTTATTGTGATAATAATCCTATAATGTTTATCGACCCTACAGGGTTAACATACTATCCCTATTACTTAGAATCAGCAAGTTATAATAAAATTCTAAGAGATATAGGGTTAGGAGCTTTGACCGGGATGGCTCAAAGTGTAATATCTAGTAACGGAGGATTTATTAGTGGGCTTCTCCGTACGTATGACTTTATTTATGGTACAAATTATGCCCCAAAAAGTTTTAGGTTAACAATTGAATATGCACAACTAACAGAAGACTATATTAAAAGAGTAGGTAATGTTGAGAACCATACCGCATTTTATGTATCAAAAAGAACTATAAATGAAATAGATAGAGCAATTTCAACAGTTGCTACAGCAGCTGCCGGAACTTTTACATTAGCATCATTTATTACAAATTTAACATCTGGGTCAGTATCTCTTACAGGTATTGGAACTGTGCCAGGAGTAATCGTTTATGCTACAACTACTGTTACAACAGTAGTCGGTTCCCTTGTAACTGACGGATTTCTTACTGGAGTTTCCATTAAAACTGAGATTATTAATGCTAGTAGTAACAATGGTAGTTCTGGAAGTGGAAGAGAGGTAAATATTCCAAAGAATGTTGAAAGACAAGCTAAAAAACTTTCTCCAGAAGCTAAAAGAGGATATGATAAAGCTATTGAGGGATTAAGAAAAGGTGATCTTAGAGGGCTTAATGATCACCCCTTGTCTGGAAACAGAGCTGGTCAAAGAGCTGTTGATATTAAAGGAACTGGTGGTGGTAGGGGAGCAGGTAGACTTATATATGAAATTAAAAATGAAGTAATTAATATAATTGAATTAATTCTAGATCATAATTATTAATTTCACTTGACTAACCCTATACTATTCCAATTTAAAACATTTGTTTTTAGATTTTGTGAATTAGGTAAATTTACAATATTAATGAACTTTTTAAAATAAACATTTTAAATTGGATTTAACTATATTTTTAAAAATAAAATCAATTATAGATTTTTATTTTTCACCAAAGTAAAAAGGAGATAATTTTATATGGGAATGAAGCTTCTGTTATTAGAGACCTACTGTGATTGTAAAAATAATGAGCCTATGTTTTGTATTTATGGTAAAAATAATCCAGGCTCTCATTGTTTTCAAAATATGTGTAAACATTTAGGCTATGCTAATTGTCCTAATGAATTAGCATACTCTGACAAAAACGGATTAGTTACAGAAAATATATGCTCTATTGGATTTGGAGGAGATATGATACCTGATAATGTAACAAATGAGGAGCTAGAAAAGTGTAATGAGATTTGGAGACAAATATGTTTAGAAAAAATTAATGAAGCCTATAAAGAATATATGAACAAAATAAATGAAATTTAATCTCTTAGGGTTAATTACCCGACTCTCTGAGGTGATACAAGTTGCACATGTAGTGTGCTGCCGTAAATACCCTGCCGCTCTGCGGCGGGGTATTTATTTATACATATGACAATATGGGACGTATCTCAGTACTAGCAGACGCTGTAAATAATCAAACAAAATACTTCTATGACTTAATGGGTAGAGTTAGTTTAGAAGTAGATGCATTTGGAAACACATTTTCTTTTAACTACGATAGAAACGGAAATATTGTTGGTAAAACGGATAAAAATGGTCAAACAACTTCATATTTCTATGATAATGAGAATCAAGTGGTGAAAATTGTATCAGGTGAAAGTACAACAGAATTTGTTTATGATGCACTTGGAAGAGTAGTTACTGTAAAAGACTCGTATTCTAATGAAAATTCAAACTCATACAACAAAGACGGCAACATAATTACTTCAACTGACAAGGAGGGAGCAGTTACAACTTATGAGTACGACAATCTTGGCAGAATAATAAAAGAAATATATGCAGATGGAACATTTACAGCAAATAAATATGACCCTAATGGTAATCTACTTGAAAAAACAGATGTTAATGCTGGTGTTTATAAATACAAATATAATGCAAACAACCAATTAACAGAAACAATAGACCCATTAGGAAACGTAACAACAACTGATTATAACGCAAGAGGAGAAGTAACTCAAACTACCAATACAAAAGGTGCTACTACAAAATTTGAGTATGATGGAAATGGAAATTTGATAAGAGAAACAAATGCACTTGGAGGAGTAAAAGAGAATACTTATGATAAAAATAACCGATTAATTTCAGAAAAAGATGAGTTGGGTGGAATAACTTCATACAGCTATGATTCCAACGGAAATGTAACCTCAATTACAAATCCTATTGGAAATGTAACATCTTTTAAATACGATTCACTAAACAGAAATACAGAAATAACAACATCTTCCGGCAATACACATAAAATGAAATATGACCCTATGGGGAACTTAGTTAGCATACTAAATCCAGAAGGTCATGAGACTTTCTATAAGTATGATGGTATGGGCCGTTTAATAGAAACAAGAGATGCTTTAGGACATGTAGTCACACAAAAATATGATTTATTAAACAGAGTGACTGAATATATAAATCAAAACGGTGCAGTAACATCAATTGAATACACACCAAACGGGAATATAAAAAAAGTAACAAATGCTGAGGGAGGCATAACCGAATATACATATGATATAATGGGACGACTTTTAACAGAAAAAGACCATATTGGTGCAATTACATCATATACATACAACAATGGTGGGCAAGTATTAGAGAAAAAGGACAATGTCGGAAATACCGTTAAATTTGAATATGATTTATTAGACAGAATAAAATCCGTAACCGACCCAAAAGGAAATAAAACATCATATGAATATGATTCAAACGGGAATGTTATTAGTACAACAGATGCAAACGGCATACAAACTCAATATGAATATGACCAAATGAACAATATGACAAAATTAACTTTGGACAGAACAGACAATGTAAATGGTATTTCAGAAAAAGAAATAACTATTTACAAGTATGACCAAAAAAACCAATTAATTGAGGAAATAAATCCTATTGGTTTAAGCAAAGTTTACACATACGACCAAAGCGGAAATTTAATTATCATAACAGATGAGGATGCAAAACAGACAAGCAATACTTATGACTTAGAAGGCAACCTTACAAAAACTTCTTTTCCTGATGGCAAAACAGTAGTTTATGCTTATAATAAAAATGGTGAACTCACTAAAGTTGATGATTGGAACGGAACAACAACATTTACTTTAGACCCATTAAGCAGACTAAAGGAAGTAACCGACCATAACGAAAGAACAACTTCTTATGAGTATGACGGAGCAGGAAATAAAACAAAAATTGTTTATCCTAATAAAAATGAAGTAAAATATGAGTATGACAACGAAAACAGAGTAATAAAAGTAATTGACAGCGATAATCAGGAAACGGTTTATACTTATGATGCAAATGGGAATGAGCTATCACAAACAAACCCTAATGGCACAAAAACAACACATGCATATAACAGTTTAAATCAAAAAACAAGAACGACAGAAATACTAAATGGAACGACAGCATATGTTAATGACTATACGTATGATAATACAGGCAATTTAATAAAAGACGTAAGGATGGATATTAACAACAAACTGCTGAATAATACAAAAACATATGAGTATGACAATTTAAACAGGCTTATAAAGGACACGGAAAAATCTAAAACCAATATATATGAATATGATACAGCTGGTAATATGGTTAAAGAAGTAAATAACAATTTAGTCACAACATACTCATACAATAACTTGAATCAGCTGTTAGCAAAACGTACCCCAACCGAAAATTATTCGTATGAATACGACAACAGAGGAAACCTTATTACCGAAATAAAAGACGAGAATGTAATTAAGACATATGAATATGACGGAATGAACCGAATGGTAAAAGGTCAAAACATATTGACGGAAGAAGAAAGTATTTATGTATATAATGCATTAGGTAAGCGTGTAAGAACCGAACAAAAAGTAAAAAACCACAGTTTAAGCTACCAAAACAATGCAAACAGTGTAAAAGAAATTTATGACATAATAATAAATTCAAACAGAACAGAAGATGAGCTTTACAAAAATGTACAGAAAATATATGAAAATAACTACGGGCTTACAAGACAAACTGTGCCTATTACAGAAATAAAAACAGACTATATTATAGACTATACAAGTTACGGAAACAGCGATATAATGGTATATGAGGAAGGTAGCTATATAACAGAATATGTATATGGCAACCCAAGAGACATAATAAGCCAAAAAGTAAGTCATGTAGAAGGTTTTACAGATACATCAATAGGCAGAAATCCAAATAGCAATATAGCCACAAACACAATAGGCAAAGCTTATTTCCACGAAGACAGATTGGGTAGTGTATCACTTTTAACCGACAAATCAGGGAGGGTAATAAGCTATACTGAATATGATGCATGGGGCAGAATAACAAACGGTGCGGAAACCGGAAGAAATATGAATTTCGCTGGGCTTGATGGTGCTTTAAGTTTTACAGGGCATAATTATGATATTGTACTTGATAAATATTTCGCTCAGGCTAGGTTCTATGACCCGATTAATAAGAGGTTTTTGGCTGATGACATTGCTAAGGATGGCGATAACTGGTATTTATATTGTGTTAATAATCCTGTAAACTATGTGGACTTGACTGGAATGGTTATAGAGGAAGTAGAAAGTTATACATTTCGGTCTACAGGAGATACTTTATCAGTATATAAAATTTATATGAAGTTTGTTGTACCTTTAGACAATATATTATATGCACAATATGGATATTTACGCTCAAACAACTCTATTACAGAGCAAAATAAATACCATCAATTAGCAAGTAAGGCAAGAGAAGACCTAAAAAAATACTAAACAACAACTCAACTGTTATATATGGTGCTATGACAGATGAACTTTGGAAATTAATAAAAAAATCAGCAAATGAAGAGTATGGTACTAGTTTATCAGATACAGAAAAAGCTCTTAGGTTAGCTAAAAAGCAATTTGGAACCTCACCTTATGGAATCGTTGGAACAACCGGTAATGTAGTTGGAACCACTCTTGATGGTATGTCAATGATGACACCTATGGATATGGTTTATGTGGCACCAGCATTTGAACAGCTATATTGTGGTACTAAAGGTTTAAATTATGTGGATGATGCCACGAGAATAAGTGTAGACACAAAACTCAAAGATTATTTGCTAAATCTAGATCATCCTGTCGGAGGAAGTAAAGCAAAATGGTTTAAAGAATCATTAGGTTTTACACTGGAAAATGCAGATGATTTAGCAAAACAAATTGTTTTTGATTCCAACAAAGCAGTTCAAACTACTATAACTGAATTTGGTGTAAAATATAACCAGGTTATATCTATTAAAGGTGCAAACGGAAAAGTAATTGATACTATTTCCGTTAACACATTTCCATAATCCATTTTCTTGAACACACGCT
>CAYYRV010000073.1:0-5570 GCA_964474135.1 uncultured Defluviitaleaceae bacterium | reverse complement strand
ATATTTATTTATACATGTATCGGCATTTTTTCACAATAAATTTACAACATCACCAGTATTTAGTAGCTGTGACGGGTAAAATTCTTCGCACAAAAAAAGCTCATAAACCGCAAGAAAAAGAGGTATAATTATAACGAAAGGATGATATTACAGATTAGTTGGTTACTATAAAATTAGGTTAAATTCAGTTAAGTTAATAAAGAGACCGATAACAATATCATGCATCTTTTCGGTTTTAGAAAAGCATATAATTTTGCGTGTAAGCCTCTTTATTCTTGTTCTTAAAGTTAAGTTCTTGCGTTCAATTTTTTGTGTATTTTGCTTTCCAATTTGGAGTATTTTCTCATTTAAATATTTAGTATAAGAACCCCAATTATCACTGTAAAATTTCTTTATTTTAAACGGCTTGAGCATTTTTTTGAACGCCTAGAACACTTTATCTATTCTTCTTCCAAATGTGTACGCCAGTATTTGTCCTGTCTTGTGGTCAATGGCTAACCATAGCCACCTTTGATTTTTCTTGATCTGAACAAAACTCCACATTTCATCAAGTTCTGCAGAAATTGCATCTTTGGCGTTCACAATGACTACTTTACTGATATTGCACTTTTCAACAAGCGTTTTGTTTATATTCAATAATTTTGATTCTGTTTTTTTAAAACTTTTATAACTGTTGTAGTTGATATTCCTAATATTCTAGCTGTATCTCGTATACCGCTTGCATTAGTTGCCATACTTACAACCTGCTCCTTAATTCCAGGTTTATATGCATTATGGCTATAATCAAGAAGAAATATCTTCTTTTCGCAACGAGCATTTATGCACAAATATCTTTGCTTTCCATTGTTTGTAGTGCCGTACTTACTAACTTGTTCTCCTCCGCACTTGGGACACCTAACTTTTACTGTTGCCATATTAACCATATCCTTTTTACTACATAATATTACTAATCATTTCCTTTTCAAACTATTTTATAACATTACCATTTTTTTGAGTGCTTTATAACATTCGCTTTCTATTATTTTTTCTACATTAATATTAAGGTTTGGAAATATTACGTTTATTTCTTTTTCTCCAAAACCTTGACTAGAATTTCTTTATATAAATTCATACTATCACCTCAAATAATATTTTAACGGAAATACCGTTAAGAATTACTATAAAAAAACCAGTATTATTGTATATTTATGTGTAATAATAATTGTAGGGTGATTTTATGTATAAAAGATTAAAGATATTGAGAAAAAGCAAAAAATTTTCTCAAAGAGATATAGCAAAAATGTTATATATTTCACAAACTACATATTCTGATTATGAACTAGGAAAGATAAATATTCCTAACGAAATATTAATAAAATTGGCTATTTTTTTTGATACAAGTACGGATTATATTTTAGGGCTAACTAATGAGCCTAAACCTCCTAAGGACAGAGAAGATGTGATATTAAATGAAGATGAGTAACATAAAAATTTTGTTGTATTTGGGTATAATGCTACTACTACCTGTTATGTTTTCTTTTATAACAGGAGTTAGTACGTGTTTTTCGTGGCTGGTATTTGGGATACCTTGCCCTGTTTGTGGAATGACAAGAGCATGGTTAAGTTTTATGAAGTGGGACTTGTTAGGAGCAATAAAATTCCATCCTCTGTTTCCTCTGGCAATTGTTATACCTATGCCATTTATGATATATAAAAATAAAAAATTTACTGCAAACCATAAAAAAATAATTTTTTCTATCATAATAGTGGCTTTTTTGATTGTATGGATTTTAAGAATGTTGTTATATTTCCCTAATAGTGAACCAATGGAATTTAACGAAAACTCTATTTTATCAATATTGCTAGATGTTTTTTATAAATGAGAGTGTTTTGACAACACTCTCATAATAGCTATATAAGAAACGAGCGTAGCGAGTTTCTTATAAAAGTTTTGAAGGAGGGGTTTGGGGAGGAAACTTTTTCAAAAGTTTCCTCCCCAATATTATTTAAAAGTCTTCAAAATAATGCTAACTAGCTTTAAGTTCAAGCCTTAATCTATCAGCAATTAAAGCTATAAATTCACTGTTTGTCGGTTTTCCCTTGTGATTGTTAACAGTGTATCCGAAAATATTATCAATCGCATCAACTTTACCTCTACTCCAAGCCACCTCTATTGCGTGGCGAATTGCCCTTTCAACTCTGCTAGGTGTAGTATTGCATTTTTTTGCTATGGAAGGGTATAATTCCTTTGTTATATAATTCAAAACATCTATGTCGTCGACTGCCATTATTATTGCTTCTCTCATATAATGATAGCCCCTAATGTGTGCAGGTACACCTATCTCATGGAGTATATTTGTTACTCTTGTTTCTAAGTTTGTAGCGTTGTTGTTTTTATTTTGATTTTTAAAATCTGATTTTTGCAGACCTGATTCTCCAGAGAATTGGTATTTAAGTTGCCTTATTCGAGAAACTAAAGACTCCATATCAAATGGTTTTGCTATATAATAAATTGCTCCCAGTTCTAGTGCTCTTTGAGTAATTTTTTCTTGCGTCATAGCCGAAAGCATTATGCAAATAGGTGATTTTTGAAGTTCTTCTTCATTAGCCAACTTTTCCAGTAATCCCAAGCCATCTAATCGTGGCATAATACCGTCTATAATTGCTATATCAGGAGTTAGTTCTTTAATCTTGTTGTATGCATCTATTCCATCGTTGGATACTGCAACCACCTCAATATCATCAAGCTTGTCCAAATAACTTGATACTACATCACAAAAATCTTTATTATCATCTGCTAATAATATTCTAATCTTTTCCTGTACCATAATTTAAATCCCTCCAATTAAAAAAATAAAATCGTCTTTAAATAAAAGTTGCCGATATGTGAAAAATAAAAATGTAAAAATTATGTATTTATTTACGGCAAATTTTACTAAAAAAATGGAATAAAAAAATTTTTTCAATTATTTTGATATATTAATTATTGCATAATTCAAAATAATACTATTAAGTAAAATTATTTTAAATTATCGCTATTTATATTAAAAATATTACATTTTCAAAATAATCTATTATTGGTAGAATTTTCCAATTAAGGGAAATTATATTACAAATGGCATTTAAAATCAATAGCATTTATCAGTAAAGTTTCGAGTATTTATGACTTTACACTAATTATAATTAAATTAATGTGACAAAATAAAAAGAATAAATATAAAAGTAGACATTTTTATACAAGAGAATACAAATAATTAGTAGTATTTTGTCGAATTATTAATATATTTACTTAAAACAAATATAACAAATATATTGATTTTTTAGATATAATTCTTTATTATATTAATTAATATTTACAATAATGGAAAAAAATGGGAGGAAAAAGAATGATAGATTTTATAAAACAAGGGAGAACTCTTGTTGTAAATATAAAAGGTGATATTGACCATCATACATCAAATGAAATTAAAAATAAAATAGATAGGGAATTCAATAAGATAAATGCCAAAAATATGGTCTTTGATTTTTCTCAGGTGACATTTATGGATAGTTCCGGCATAGGAATGTTAATCGGAAGGTATAAAGTAATTGAAAAACAGGGTGGCACAATAGGTTTTGCTTGTATTAGCAATGAAATAAACCGTATATTTGAGATTTCAGGCTTACATAAGATACTAAAAACATACGAGACCGTAGAAGAAGCATTAAAAAATCAATAGATTTTTGTATCATATAAGTTGTTATATTTTTAAACAATTGCAGAGGAGACTAAAACTGCAATTAATTTAGATTATGAGGTTTTTCAAAGATAAATAAAAAAGTACAAGCTTTGAAATTCTTAATAATAGGGGGCGAGATATATAATGAAGTATGAAAATGAAATACTGATAGAGATGGATAGTAAATCTCAAAACGAAGCTTTTGCAAGGATTGCTGTTGCGGCTTTTGTTTCACATTTAGACCCAACAGTTACTGAAATAACTGATATAAAAACAGCTGTTTCTGAGGCTGTCACAAACGCTATAATACATGGTTATGAAAATAAGGCAGGTAAGGTTTTCATGAAGCTTTCTGTTATAGATTATAGTGTTACAGTTATAATAAAGGATTTTGGTTTGGGAATAGAGGATATAGAAAAGGCGAGAGAGCCGTTGTATACATCAAAACCAGAGTTAGAACGTTCGGGGATGGGGTTTACTGTTATGGAATCATTTATGGATAGTGTTATTGTACGTTCTGAAAAAGGCGTTGGAACTGAAATTATTATGACAAAGAAGTTTTCACGTCCTTAAAAGAAGGAGTGACCTTTATGGATAGAACATTAGAATTAATCCAACGTGTCCAGCAGGGGGACAAGGAATGCAAGGAGCAGTTGGTTCAAGAAAATATGGGGTTAATTTGGAGTATTGTTAGAAAATTTACGAATAGAGGATATGAGGCAGATGATTTATTTCAAATAGGGGCAATTGGTCTTTTAAAGTGCATTAACAAGTTTGATTTAAATTATGATGTCAAATTTTCTACTTATGCAGTTCCTATGATTATGGGTGAGATTAAAAGGTTTATTCGTGACGACGGTATGATTAAAGTTTCCAGACCCCTTAAAGAAATTGCTGTAAAAGCAAAGTATATGCAAGAATCATTGCAAAGTAAAAATGGACGAACCCCTACTGTTTTAGAACTTGCAGAAGCACTAGAAGTTGATGTTGAAGACTTGGTTATGGCTATGGAAGCTGGAAGAGAAGTAGAGTCATTATATGCCACGGTTCATCAAGGCGATAGAGGCCCTATTTATCTTATAGATAAGCTTGACCAAAGTGAAGGGACTGATGGAGATATGGTTGACATAATAGCACTTAGAGAAATTATTAATAAGCTTAAACCTAAAGAGCGACAAATTGTTATGTTGAGATATTTTCAAGATAAAACCCAGACAGAAATAGCAAAAGAAATAGGAGTATCACAAGTACAAGTTTCAAGAATTGAAAAAAAGGTATTAAAAACTATTCGGGAAAATTTTGGGTAAGACTTGTGTATTTTAGTAGGTTAATAAAATAGACCTCCTTCCTAACCTCAAACCGATTGTTCAAAACTATAAACAACCGTAATGTCTACAATCACAAAACAATTATAAGTAATTACGGCGAAACATAAATAGCTGTACCTCGTAACTGAAACAAAATATTTTAGTCGAAAGTGTTGGAAAAACGCCAAACCAGAACAGATGAAATTGAGCAAAAGATAATGGCAACGTACGATAAGGGCATTAGCCAGAGGGATATAGAAGGTAGTAATCTGCGTAAGATTTATAGAGCAGAAATTCCTCAAACTCTTATTTCCAAAATTACGGACAAAATCTTACCAGAGGTTAGTGAATGGCAGAATTGACCTCTTGAAGGTATTTACCCTATTATATATTTTGATAGAATAGTGCTTAAAAGCCGTAAAGATAGCCAAATAATCAATAAATGTGTATATTTGGTTTTGGGTATTGATATAATTGGTATCCTCGGAAATTTGTTAGTTATACTGAGCAATTAATACTATTTCCGTTAACACATTTCCATAATCCATTTTCTTGAACACACGCT
>CAYYRV010000072.1:0-5620 GCA_964474135.1 uncultured Defluviitaleaceae bacterium | reverse complement strand
TTTGAAATTGTCAAGTGTTTTTTAGAATTATTATAAACTTTTTTCGCTTCTAACAGAATTATTTTATCGGTTTTGTTGGGGGTGACGAATTTTTAGAGAACTCTGAAAGTCCATTCTTTAGGCGGATTCCGGTTTCCGTGGAAACTTTAGTTATAGTTAAGGAGGTGGTAAAATTTAATGAATAATTTCTTTAAAAATTCTTATAAAACAGATACTAATGACTTAGTGCGTACAGCCTCTTTAGAAGTTCATAACGTAGGTTTTCAAAAGTGCCATTCTGAACACAAATGGGGTCCGGGTATTAGAAATCATTTTTTAATACACCATATAATTTCTGGAAAAGGTACATATCAAATAGGAAATATACTCTACAACTTGAATTCAGGAGATACATTTCTTGTTTATCCTGATATTGAAGTAGCATATTGGGCAGATATAGAACAACCTTGGGAATATTATTGGTTGGGTCTATCTGGAAGTGATGCTGAAAGATTATTGGATATGACAGATTTTTCAGAAGAAACTCCTGTTATTTCTTCAAATTTTGGAACTCAGCTAAAAAATAGTCTTTTAGATATTTATAATGCTAGTAGCGAAACAAAAATTGGGTGTAAAGGAAACCGATTTAGAATGATAGGATATTCATATATATTTTTATCCCACTTAATAGATGCCTCTCAAAAAACTAGAAACCTTATAAGTGAAGGTGTTGCATATGCTGCAAGAGCAGTAAAATACATTGAAAACAACTATTCCCATAATATTTCTGTAGAACAAGTAGCAAATTATGTTGGTATAAGCCGAAGCTATCTTTATAGGTTATTTATTTTAAATTTTGCAATTTCGCCCAATAATTATATTATAAATTGTAGAATAAAGAGAGCATGCACGCTTTTGGAAAAAGGCAACGTTTCTATTGCAAAAATTGCAGTTTCGGTTGGATTTGAAAATCAATTTTACTTTTCAAAAGCTTTTAAACGTGTAGTTGGAATGTCACCAAGAGAATATTTAAAAAAAATATAACTTGTTTTTTATAGTAAAGTTATATAGAATTTTACTAATATGTTTTTAAAATTACAATATGTGCTATAATAAAAGAAAATAAATTCTACAAAGCAAACCATTGTAAAACAAGCCAAAATTAGCAAGATTTTCTAGGAACCTGTTTATAATCTTGCTTTTAAAGTATTTTGAGATGATTTTTAGTTATGCGAGGAAGTGTCGACGAGGCATATTCGGAGAATATATAATAGGAGACACTGACGAAGCAGAACGGAAAATTAGCCAAAAAGACGAAAAATAGAGATTCCAAACAGGTTCTAAAATTAAATTATAAAATGGGAGGAATATTATGCCAAAAACTATGCTATTTTTACCAACAGGATTTGAGGAGACCGAGGCAATTACAACTGTTGATATTTTAAGACGAGGAGATGTATGTGTTCATACAGTATCAATAACAGACGAGATTATGGTTTTGGGTTCTCACGACATATTAATAAAAGCAGACAAACTATTTAAAGAAGTAGAAGAAGACTATAGTTACGATATGATAATATTACCAGGAGGACCAGGAACAAAAAATTATTTTGAGCATCCAGATTTTTTGAATTTAGTTAAAAAATATAATGATAATGGCAAACAGATTGGAGCAATTTGTGCCGCACCAACTGTTATTGCAAAACTTGGTATTCTGAACAGTAAAAAAGCCGTTTGTTATCCTACATGTGAAAATGAGATTTCGCAGGCTATTATTACATGTAATAATGTTGAAACCGATACTAATATTACAACATCAAAAGGTCCGGGAACGACTGTACACTTTGCTTTTAGGCTTTTAGAAATCTTAATTGGTACAGAAAATGCAGAAAAAGTAAAAGAAAAGTTCATTGCACAAATATAAAATAATATGATTATTATTATAAACACAAATTTTTTTACTATAACATGAGTTTGATTAAATCTAATCAAATTGCGAAACAAACCGTAAATTACAAAATGAAATGCTCATTCAATTATTTTGAATCTAACTCATGTTATTAATAAGTAAATTTATTTTTTATTTTATGTGAATATTTAATATGAAGGGACTTTGAGATATGAAGATTTCTACAAAGGGAAGATATGGCATAAGACTTATGACTGAATTAGGGCTTAACTATAATAAAAATGTTATGCCTCTCAAAAAAATTGCAACAAATCAAGATATAAGCGAAAAGTATTTAGAACAAATTATCAACCAGCTTAACAAATCAGGGCTTGTAAAAAGCATAAGGGGCTCCCAGGGAGGATACACTCTTGCATACCCTCCCCAAGAGATTACAGTAGGACAAGTTTTAAGAGTATTGGAAGGTTCTTTAACACCTGTTTCTTGTTTGGAGTATGACGGTGATGGCTGTGAAAGAGCTAAATTATGTGCAGCATTAGATATCTGGAAGGAAATAAATACTGTAGTTAATGAAATTGTAGATAAATATACTATTGCTGATTTAGTAGTAAAACATAATGAAAAATTAGGTAAACTTTAGGTTAGCAATTAATACTTAGCACTAACAGTATTTGTATACAAATTAATTTACATATTTTAACATAAGTTTGATGAGGTGAGTTACCTTATAAAACAATCCTAATTACAAAATTTTTATGATATGAACCAAACCTAGCCTACTTTTGCCTAAACTTATGTAAACATCATCAAAAGTTTTGTGTTGTAGTTTCTATTTCGTCAAACTTATGTTATTTTATGCTTATATTCTACTTCTAGTGCTTAAAAAAACATTTATAGGTTAATTTTCAAAAATTTACATTAATTATATTCTCAAAAAAAGCTAAAAATAAAAATACTAGGTAAGGTAATGTTTGATAATTAATATGATGATTGTGAGTGAAACTTGCTTAAAAAAAACAAGCTAAAGTCGCATGATATAATTAAAAACTTAATGTAGCTTTTATTACATCAAACTCACATTAACTTATCAAACAACCCCTAATATTAATAAAAAAATTATTAAATGAGGATGTGAATTATGAAAAAACTATATTTGTTTTTAGCTTCTTGTATACTGATTGTTTTTTTTGGCATAAATGTTTATGCTTCACAGTATACAGTACAAGACGGTGATACTATGTGGCTGATTGCCCAAAAGCATGGTATATCTGTCGAAGAATTAATACTTGCAAACCCACAAATTGAAAACCCTAACAATATTTGGACCGGGTTGGTTATTAACCTTCCTGATTCTACATCAACGACACCAGAAGTAACTCCTACAACCGGCAAGGAAAGTCTTACATTCCTATATGCTGGAAACACTGTTTCCTATATGAAGATTATTGATGTAACCAACAACTCTCTTAAAACTGTATGTCCGGACTACTTCGACATAGATTCAAACGGAAACTTGTTAATTACTCCTTCTAACAAAATAGACCAAGAGTTTATTAACAAAATGCATAGCCGTGGCATTCGTGTTACACCATTCATTAGCAACCATTGGGACAGACCTCTAGGAGTAGCTGGTCTTAATAATAGAGAGGCACTTTCTACTCAAGTTGTTGATATGATAAACAAGTATAATCTCGATGGTATTAATATTGATATTGAGAATGTAAATGAACAGCAAAGAAAAGCATATACCGATTTTACAAGATTAATTAGAGAAAAGTTGCCTAAAGATAAACTAGTTACTGTTTCGGTTGCTGCAAATCCTAAAGGCTGGAATACAGGCTGGCATGGTTCTTATGACTATAAGGCACTTTCTGATTATTCAGATTATCTTATGATAATGACTTATGATGAATCATACTATGGAGGTCCAGCAGGTCCAATATCAAGTAGCTCGTTTTTTGTAAACTCAATCAAGTATGCATTAAATCAGGGTGTTCCTAAAGAAAAAATAGTAACAGGAATACCGTTCTTTGGGCGATACTGGAAAGAAGGAGAAGCAGTTGGTGGTGTCGGCATAACAGCAAACGACATTGAATTTTTAATGAAAAATTATGAATCAGTTAAAAATTACAATGAAGCTACCGAATCTGCAAATGTTAAAGTAGTTATTAAACCTGGTGAACCAGAACCAAAAATATGGGGAGGTCGTGTTCTTAAGGCAGGAACATATGATATTTGGTATGATGACCTTCAAGCTGTAAAATATAAACTTGGAGAAATTAACAGGTATGGCGTTCAAGGAGCAGGAAGTTGGGCTTTGGGGCAAGAGAATACAGAAGTGTGGAGGTTTTACGTAGACTCATTAAACGGTAATCTTCCCGAGCCTGAGCCTACTGCTGCACCTACACCACAACCTACCACTACACCTTTTCCTGAACCTACACCTCAACCAACTACAACACCTGTATGCCCTATACCTACTACTACGCCTGAATCTACACCGCAGCCTACCACTACGCCTGAATCTACTCCTGAAACAATGCCAGAGAAAAACCTTGATAAGGTCATTTATATATTAAATAATAAAGGCAATAATAGAACTGTAAACGAATATACTGTATTAACAAGAGGAGAAGCTGCTGTTGTATTATCTGAGTTAACCTATTTAGAACCTGAGCCAGATGGAGATACTTTTGCCGATACAGCAAATTATTGGGGTAAAGGTCAGATTAATGCTCTTAAACGACGTGGAATGCTTTACGAGGATAGTAATAATTTCTATCCAAATAACAATATTAGAAAAGATGACTTAATTGTTATATTGGAAAGACTTTTAGTATTACCTAATACAATTGACTTCCACACAATTTCTTATAAAGACGTTCCACTTTCAAGCAAATCATATAACGCAATATCAAAGCTATGCTATTTTAATATAGTAACAGGTGTAAATAAAAATATCTTTAAACCTGAAGCTAATGTTACCGTAACTGAATTGGCTACAATGCTTGATAAAATAGATAGTTATGAGTACTCTATGAACCCTGATAAGTTCATGTCAAATCTTAAAACCAAAGATTTGACACCTCCAAACCCAGAAAAAAGTGAGCCTATTTTACAGCCACGATAAATTAATGCTAAGTTCGATGCAATAAATTGCATCGAACTTCTTTTATTGTTATTGTATCTATTAAAATGATTGGATATTATAATAGTTAAATACTTATATTTTTGCTAAAAATTTAGTAATACCTTAAATAATTTCGGTTGTACAAATAAATTTGTTGAAAAATCTTTTGAGTATTAAATTATTAGTATAACTTAGCTATAATATAACCAACAAATTAAGTACACAAGCATAATTTCAAATATATAGGATAAAATAATTGCCAAGCTATAAAAAGTAGTATGGGTATAAGGCTAACAAACGCCTAAAGACATGGTTTCGAAAGCAAATTTATATTACTAGCTTACCCCTAAAGGAGTATTTATCATCAATTCACTTACTTAAAATGTAAATCAAATTACATAACAAAAAACCTTATAAATAAACATTTATAAGGTTTAAAAACTCCCCGAGTAGGATTCGAACCTACGACCCTTCGGTTAACAGCCGAATGCTCTACCGCTGAGCTATCAAGGATTATTAAAAAATATATAACTATAAAAAATTTTAAAATTCGGCAACCATCTACTCTCCCAAGTCGTCTCCAACTAAGTACCATCGACCGT
>CAYYRV010000071.1:0-6128 GCA_964474135.1 uncultured Defluviitaleaceae bacterium | reverse complement strand
CATATGCGGAAGAGATTGGATTTAATCAAAGTTTTGATTGGGAAACAGTATCAAATCTAAAAATCGACAAATACACATTTTAATGATCACTCTCGGCTCAACTTTTGCTTAGTATAAGTTCAAAACCTAAAATCATTAATGCATACTTTAATAATAACTCAAATTTATTTTTCACCATAAGACCTATTTATATCGTATTAAAACTAATGTGTTATACCTTCGGAAGTATTAATATCTGATTCATTTTCTATAATAGCAATAACGGCGGCTTCAATGGCACCTGCTATATTTTGAACAGACATTGTGGGTGTATTATTTGGCTTTTCAACGGCTTGTTCTGGAGCATATGGTACATGCATAAAACCAGATTTAATATTCTTATATTTAGTTGCTGCTAAATATAAACCACAATACATAATATAGTTACATACATATGAACCGGCTGTATAAGAAACAGTAGCCGGTATTCCACAAGAACGAATTTGCTGTACCATCGCTTTTACTGGTAAAGTAGAGAAATATGCTACTTCTCCATCTTCCTTTATAATCTCGTCTATTGGTTGGTTACCTTCATTATCTGCAATTCTACCATCAGCTAAGTTAATTGCAACTCTTTCTACAGTAATATCAAACCTGCCGCCTGCTTGTCCTATAGATAAAACGACATCAGGTTTATGTTCCTCAATAGTATTTTCCAAAACCTCAGCCGATTTACCAAAAACAGTAGGTATTTCCTTTTTAATAATAGTTGCACCACAAATAATGTCTGGCAATAACTTAACTGCTTCAAATGCGGGATTTACACTTTCTCCACCGAATGGGTCAAAACCTGTTATCAATATTTTCATATAAAACACCTCTACACTATAATTATTCCATCCTTCATTACAACGACACCATCTACTGTAATGGTAGGTAGGTTTATTACTATATCAAAATGACCTTTAGCAATATGATTGCCACCTAGAGAAGTATTTCTACCAAAACCTATGTGAAATGTTTTGTAGCTACTTTCATCTTCAATGTAAGAATTTCCTAAGCAATTTGCATTTTGGTTTAACCCGATACCTAACTCGCAGGCTGTGTACATGCGTTTATCATCAAAACTTTCAATGTATTGTTTTAGCCTGTTACCTTCTTTAGAATCTTGAATATATATTATATGTCCATTATTAAATCGTATCTCAAATGGTTCTTTAACCTTGCCTAAATACCCCATAGACGCATCTACAATAACTATACCTTTTGTAAAGGTTTCTATAGGTGGAATATATAACTCAAAACTTGCAGAAGCAGACATACCAGATTTATCACACAATCCACTAAAAAGCTGACAACCTCTTCCATCTATATTAAATGTAACATCTGTACCTAAGCTTGTAGTAATATTAACTATTTTTCCTCTATGTAATACATTAGAAAGATTAAAAGATAGTTCTATAAGTTCATTTAAATCGGTTTGCAAAAATTCACATTGTAATAACGAAATGCCATTGTTACTAGCAAGAGGCAAAGATAAAAATCTAGCACCATTCTCAATAGCTTTAGCTTTAAGCTGAGTTGTTGTAATAGAATAGTGTGTAGCCGCTATTATAACATCAGAATTAAGCATTGCATACGTAACCATATGACATGGTTCACCTTTTTGCGGACTTAGACTAGAAATTATCAAAACAACTACTTCGGCAAGCGTTTCCTCAGCAGCCTTTTTTATCTGCATAACTTCGTCTACATGTAATTCGTCTGCCAAAATAACAACTCTCTCTTTTGGTTTTAAAGAAAGCCATCTATTCACAATTATCTTTGCACCTTCATATTGCGAATTCATTATATATCAAAAGCCTTTCGTATTAGAAATTATCCTGCTATAGCCATGTAAATTATTTGAAAAACAAGCATTATTCCAGCTATTATAATTTGGTTTCTAATAACAGTGTATTTATTTTTCATTTCAAGAACTGCAAAAGGAACAATATTAAAGTTTGCTGCCATAGGTGTACAAAGTGTACCGCAGAAACCGCAAGTAAGGGCAAGAATTCCTATAACATTTGGGTCTAGCCCATATGTAAGTACAAATGGTACGCCAATACCAACTGTCATAACTGTGATTGCTGCAAACGCATTACCCATAACTGCAGTAAATAGTGCCATACCAACAGCGTAAACAATAATACCAACTAAAACATTACCCTCTGGAATAATTTTACTTACAATATCCGATACTACAGTACCAACACCCGCTGCTGTAAATATAGCACCTAATGATGCAAGAAGCATAGGAAGCATAGAAAGAGGTCCTACTGTCTCTAATAAACTTTTAGCGTCATTAAAAAATGTACTAAACTTTGTATCTGGAGAAAAACTCATTATCAGACCCATAGCTACAAAAACGCCAACTGCAACCCCAACTAGTGGACTTATTTTAGTAAATAAAGCAAATATAATTGAGAATACACCCATCATGAGTGTAGGTATAAATATTTTATTGCCAATTTTATCTGCCATTTTCAATTTATATTCTTTTGTAGCAATAGATGCCGCACCTTTTTTTACACGTTTTAAAATAGAAGGTACTGCCATAATAACTACAATAACACCATTTCCAACATCTGGTATCCATCTGCCAAACGCTAAAACAATAGTAAGTGCAAACCAAAAGATTGCTGTGCCAACTTTAGATTCATGGTCTTTTTGACGGATTGTTTTAATACCCACATAGCATGTAACAACACCCATTAGCATAAATAATATTTCAAGTAATTTTGCACCTAATGTAACTTCTGTACTAGTAAAATATGACATATTATCCTCCCCTTATATTACTTACTTCTGCTAGTATACAACTTTTTAGAAATATTTTTATCACGTAAGTAATAATATATAGCAGTAACTATAAAAGCAAAAATTGCAACAGGTATTTCTACTTTAACCATAGATAAAAGGTCTACTTCATAACCTAAATCCTTTAATGTAGATTGAACAAGTAAAGCACCCGAACCACCAACAAAAAGAACTTGTCCAAAGAACCAAGTGATATTCTCCATACCAGAAGCCATACCTTTTATTTGTTCAAGATGTTCCTCATTAACCTCATTATGTTTTGCTTTAATTGCACCTTCTGCCATAGGCATAACTGCTGGTCTTACAAGTCCTGCAACTCCACCTAAACTTATATTAAATGCTGCCAAGATAACCCTCATTATACCATATACTCCAACTACTATACCTGCAGAGGCGTTTTTAATCTTTGATATTAGCCTTGCTGCAACTTCTTGAAGACCATTTCTTTCTAATGTTCCTGTAACTAACATAATGATGATAAAAATACACATGCTTCTATTTGCTACAAAACTTTTACCAATAGTTGATAGAATCTCTGTAACAGTCATGCCTCCTACAAGCCCTGTTACAAAGCCAGCTCCTAAAATGATTGCAATCGCATCCATTTTTAAAGTAAATCCAATAATAACAATTAAAATACCAATTAGTTTAATCATATTTGTTAATCTCCCTCCTAAATTAAGTCATTATAATGTTATTAAATATTATGCAATTAATTTGCTGAAAAGCCTTTTCAGTATTTTATTATTAGTAAAATTTAGCTATATAAATAACTACAAATTAAGTGCCAAGCAAAATTATTTAACTTTCCTCCTTATTTATAATTTAATTTATTATTTTTTTTATAAGAGCCTGCCTAAAATCTTTTCAACAATATTAATAAAAACGCCAATTACGCCAAACTCAATGTATTTTGTAAATAACGCTCGCAATTTTACAAAATGTTCTAATTTGTTAAGCCAAGCAACATCAGCAGCTATATGTAACTTTACATCGGCTTTTTTTACCAGCATCATGGCCTTTTTCTTCTGCTGTGTCAGCATTTTGAATGCTTTTAGAACCAATTATGAGCATAGTTGCTAGTGGGTTTTCTCTTGTTTTATAACGATATATGTCCATTAATTTTGAAAAACAATAATCAAGAACGGATTCCCCCTTATCACTATTTTTCCGCCATATTCCATAATAATAAAACACCAATCCGAAGTCGGGAAAATTATGGGGTAAAGCTTCCCATTGACAACCTGTTTTCAAACGATATAATAGACCTGTTCCCTAACCTTTTAATTCAAAGTTATATAGACCGCAAATGAGAGAGATTCTAAGACCGTAAAATTTTCTGTGGCTTCTATATCTCAAAGAAAGAATTTTCAATACTTTAATTCTGCGGTTTACATGTTCAACAAAAATTCTTTCTTTCAGAGAGCTTATAGTTTTCTGCTTTTTGTTCTTTTGTCACTGGTTTTTTCTTGGATTTTTTCTTTGGAATTACACTGTTTAAGTGCAGACCACAAATTCCCTGATATCCCCGCTGTCAAGTAACGCTTTTATGTTTTCGTTAATTGCATATTTTGAGTTTTGAACAACATAAAATCGTGTGTCTTACCTTTAGATCGGGCAATTGCAATAATCCCAAGATTTTTTGCATTTACAATAAGTTGCGTTTTTATCGTATGTTTCTTTTTCTTTCCAGAATACCACTTTTTTTGTTTTTTTTTGGGCGTTCAATTTCGTATTCTGTTGCATCAATCAATACAACCTCAATATCTTGATTTGGCTCTAAGAGGCGTTTTTTGCCCAGCAAATGAAATTCACTTTGTTTAATCAAAACATTTTCTACCCAATAGATTGCACTCTTAACTACACTGTAATCGAAAGCAATAGTTTCATTGTTCGGTATTCACGATAGTAACAAAGCGTGATGACAAGCTTATCCAGAACACTTAGTTTCGGAGATTTTCCTACTTGCTTATGCAAATCATCATAAGCCTTTTGTAAAATTTCGAGTAGTTTTATGAATGTTGGTATTGTCACTCCAAAAAGTTCTTGATATGCTTCATCTTTGAGATTTTCTATCCGCTGTTTATTGTCAAGAATTTTAAACACCCCTTGACAATTTTATCATGTTTTACTAATTTTGCAAGTTGCAAACAGGTCTAATATAGTGCAAAATATATCGTATAAGTCCACAACTCTTGGCTTGGTGTTTTTTTAGCACCTTCTAAATCTTCTTCTATTAGGCTAAATTGCTCTCGTGTTATGTCACTTGGATACGGTTTGCACATTTTCATTTCTCCTATGTTGGTAATTTGTATCAATTATATCACATAGGTGGCATTTTGGACAGGCTCTAAGAACCTGTATTTAAAAACGTTTAAGCAAAGTAGCAATATGAGAAATCATAACCATGTTTTCCTCGGAAACAATTAGATTTTCGTAATCCTTGGAAAGTCTGCGTGAGTTGTTAATCCAACTAAAAGTTTGCTCTACTACCCAACGCATAGGCAAAAGTACCCATTCTTTCGGTTTGATTTTTTCTGATATTTTCACTGTTTTGCCTAACGCCAAAACAATATTTTCAAAAGTTTTTCGATAGCCGGCATCAGCATAACAACCTAAAATGGATGGGTATCTTTCTATAGCACCTTTGAATACATCACTGTCAGACACTGTGCCATGGATATTAGTAGCGTGCACTTTGACAAAAATCAAATTACCCATTATATTTTTGACTATGTGAGGTTTTAGACCTTTGTTTTTTTCCCATCATCAATGCTGCGTTCTTCAGGTGCAGATGTGGTTTTTACGCTTTATAAATCAATCATGAATATGTTGGTTGCGCGGTTTGTTCGGCATTCGTCCTTGTTTTTTCAACAAGACATACGAAAATCTTTTCCCATAAGCCTGAGTTAACAGCACGACGGTAAAATGACCATACTGTCACATATGGTAGGAAATCTTTGGGTAAAAGCCGCCACTGACAGCCTGTTTTATTAAGGTATAAAAGCATTCAAAAGTTCACGCTTGCTATATTTTTGTAAATGTTTACATCTATTTTCGCCACTGAAAAATAGCTTTATCATATCCTATTGCTTGTCGGTAATGTCAATACTGTATCCTATGTGATCCTCCATTTCGTTATATGATATATATCGTCATATTTTAAAGTTTATTGAATACAGGTTCTAAATTTTATTAATTATAATGTGATACTAAAGATGTGTCAATAGTTCGGTTGTGTATTAGATTTATTGCAACAGTTCTGTCATACCAAAGAACCAAACATT
>CAYYRV010000070.1:0-6296 GCA_964474135.1 uncultured Defluviitaleaceae bacterium | reverse complement strand
ATGCGATACAGTAAAATGCATTACCGGTCGTAAGTGGATTTTATCTATATTTTAGGTTGGAAATAGTATTAGAACTCCTTGATGCATATTTTGACGATAGGTCATACTATTTCCAAAGAAATATATGGAAATAAGTTGCAAAATGTGATAAGATAATTATGGTGATGAGATATGGCAAAAACATATAAAGTAACGATGGAAAACAGTTTAGAAATACGTGAAGCAATGAAGAAAAGAGAGAACGCAAAATATTACAAAAGATTAATGGCGGTCGCTCTAAGGGGTGAGGGTAAAAAGAACGCTGAAATAGCGCAAATTACCAAATATCATGCCACCTCTAAATGAATATTGTCCTTAAAAAAAAAGAGAGAAAGTTTTGGGAGTGAACACAAATAGGTGGGGTTGTCGAAAAATAGATGTACAATTACACAGAAATTGTAATCAATCCAGTATTGGCAAAATATAGTGTTGTCAAGTGTAGGAGGAAGATTTTTTGAACACGTTTTTTTGTTCAAAAAATACTCTCAGACCTTGACAACACGGGATTTGTGACCGATAATGGCAAAGGGGTTTTGTGAAGCGCACTTCTTCACAAAACCCCTTAATTACGCTATTAAAATAACACTCTGTAAATCGCCTATGCAAAAAATGTCGATTCTATTTACACATTTTAAAAATCATTCTCTTAGTATCTGGTGCTGCAATAAGAAAAAATAGCTTTACGGGTTCTCCATCTAAAGAGTCAAAGTCAACACCTTCTTTTGATACCATAGCTGCTAAACTAGCTTTTTTAACGGCATCTGTTTTGGCATGAGGTATTGCTATCTGCTCTCCTATGCCCGTCGTACCAATTTTTTCTCTTTCAAGTACACATTGCTTATATTTATTAATATCAGAAATATTGCCTGTATTACTCATTAAATTTACAAGTGTATCTATAGCATCTTCTTTTGACTTAACTTTAACATCTAATTTTATTGAGTTATCTTGCAATAAATCTATTATTCTCATACTTATCCCCTCTGCATAATCTAGTGTAAGTTTGACAAATTATCCTTTGGAAAATTTCTTAACTTTTGAATATATTCATATAATTTATAAAAGATACATCTAATATTTTAATATTTTTATTTCTTTTTTTAACTCTTCAATTAGTTCATTAGATGGAACTTCTGTACCTGTTAGCGTAACAGATGCACTGCCTACAGCAGTTGCATGAAGTAATATTTCCTCAGGAGTTTTTGAATAGTAAAATCCTGCCGCAATTGCAGCTACAACAGAGTCCCCTGCACCTACAGTACTTCTGGCTGTAACTTTTGGTGGAATTGATTTTAAAGCCTCATTTTCTGAAACTAATAGTAATCCTTCTTCTCCCATTGAAACAGCTACCCATACAACTCCATTTGAAATTATTTTCCTGCTTTCTTCAATAATTTCCTCAATGCTTTCAAGCCTTTTGTCTAAAATTTCAGATAATTCAGAAACATTAGGTTTAATTAAATAAGGTTTTGCTTTAATACCTTCTTTAAGTAAGTCTCCATTTGTATCTAAAATAACCTTTGTATTTGTAGCACTTAATTTTTCTATTATTTCTTTATATATAGTTTTTCTCACCGAGCTTTGAACACCACCGGAAAGCACAGTAAACTCACTTTTTTCTGATGATTTTGCTATTTTGTCAATTAGTTCATTTAATTTGTCATCTGAAACATCTGGACCGTTTTCATTAATATCGGTACAAGTGCTATTAATTAAGTCTACAACTTTTATATTAGTTCTTGTATTTTCTGAAACCTTTATAAAGTCATGCTTAATATTTATGTCATCTAGCATAACACATAATGTAGAACCGATTGTTCCACCAACTATCCCCATAGATAGTGTATCTACATTAAGACTATGCAAAACTTTTGAGACATTAATTCCTTTTCCCCCAGCATCAACCCTTGTTTCCTTTACCCTATTGACTTTGTCAATATTAAAGTTGTCGATAATTACAGTTTTGTCAATTGCAGGATTAATTGTAACAGTTGTAATCATCTTATCACCTCCCCTTTATTATTTTTATACTATTTTCTGTATAGCTTTTAATATGAGTATTTGAAATCTTTGAATCTGTAATAATGTAGTCTGTTTCATAAACATCAATTATTTTTGCAAAAGAGGCTTTATTGAATTTAGAATTGTCAACAAGAACAAAAACCTCATCTGCAACTTCAGCCATTTTTCTTTTAATTTTAGCCTCGTCTAAGTTGGGTGTAGTCAGACCTGTTTTTAAATTAATCGCATTAGCACCAAGAAACACTTTATTAACATGTATATAGTTTAATGCATTAAAAGCTATGTCTCCAACTAATGCTCTAGTTATATCTCTATTTTGACCTCCTGTAACAATCAACTCTATATTTTCATAACTGCTAAGTTCATAAGCAGCCACTATGGAATTAGTTACTATTGTTAGTCTTTTTTTATATAAATACGGAAGCAATTGAATAGTAGTACTTCCGGAATCCAGTATAATTGTTTCGTCATCATTTATGTATTCAGCCGCTACTTCAGCAATCTCCTTTTTTTCTTCTAGCATTGTAATTACTTTTTCGCTATACGCCTGTTCCTTTTGCCCAGAGTTGTTTAAAACTGCTCCGCCATGTGCCCTTTTAATTTCTCCTGATTGCTCAAGCTCTACTAAGTCACGACGAATAGTAGCTTCTGAAACATTTAATTTCTTCTTTAGTTCTATTACGGATAAAGCATAGTGTACTTGTAATAGTTCAATAATTTTTTCTTTTCGTTCAATTGGAATCAAATTAGTTCACTCCTATTTAATTTCAATCAAATTATTTCATAATTTTATTATATTATGATTGGATTTGATTGTCAATGATTTTTTTTGAGTTGCTATAAATAATTGCTTATATGAA
This sequence comes from uncultured Defluviitaleaceae bacterium, assembly GCA_964474135.1. Taxonomy (GTDB): domain Bacteria; phylum Bacillota; class Clostridia; order Lachnospirales; family CAYYRV01; genus CAYYRV01. Next base: position 3,375 of record CAYYRV010000070.1, on the reverse strand, counting down.
AAAAATTTTGTTTATAACTTCTAAAGTATAACACAAATTATTATAATATTTGTTTAAATTCAAATAATATTTAGTTATTTAGCGTGAATTCGATGTAGTCGAACTGGCTTGTAAAACAAGCCAAAAATCGTAAGATTTTTCACGTTATGAGCATAAATTTATCCTAATTTTTGGCTAAATTTGTGCGAATATTATCAAAAGTTTGATGCAGCTTTATTGAGTCGAACTCACGTTATTTAGCATTTATTAGTTACATTATATTATTTTAGTAATATTGTTGAAATATTTTTATATTTTTGCTATAATCTAAATAATATTTATGTTTTTTTAACAAATGGTTATATAAAAAGTTGGGGAAGTGTATAATTTATGGGGTTATTCTCAAAACAAAAAAAAATAGCAAGCAAAGTAAGTATATTTTTAGTAATTGGGCTACTTATTACGTTTACAACATTAACAGTTACAATAGCAATTTCAGCAAGCCGTGAACTAATTGCATTAGAACAAAAAAAGCTAATAATTCTAGCCCAAAGTAACGAAAAAACAATAAAAGGAATTATGCAAACTGCTTTAGACAAACAATATGTATTAATTGATACTATTAAAAATATTGAAAACATCTCTCCTGAATTTATGAAATCAGATTTAGTAGATTTAATAAAATCTGTCAATGACAACGAATCAACTACTCTTAGCCTATTTTATATTTTAGGCAAAACTAATACAAACCCAAATGGTATTACATTTTATACTTCAAGTAATGAGGCTAAAAAAGTAGATTCACAAACTGCTGTTTTGACTCAAGAAGAATATGACAGCATAATAGGCTCTGACAAGCTCGCAATACTTGACCCACGAAAAAAAACAATTGATAACAAGGAGTACATAGTAATTACTGTTGCACAACCGATTTTTGATAAAAATAATAATGCTATTGGTGTCATTGGAAGCGACATTGACGTATCTCTGCTTAACAATGCTGAATATAGCACAGGTGGTTTTAAAACCTTTTCAAATAGTATAATATGTGGGCACCAAACAATAATAATGAGCACTCTCGACCCAAATTTTGTTGGAGAAAAATTTGCAGATGTAGCAAGAAGTACAAACCCAAACTTAGTTTTAGATACAGCAAAAGAGGCGAAAATAAGAACTTTTTTAGATGAATTTAAAGACGGTACAAAACAGTATAGAGCATGTGTACCTTTTTATATTGGTACTTCTGGAGTAGTTTGGTTAAGCGTTACGAGTGTAGAACAAGGAGAATTTATTGCACCTATAATTAAAGAAATAATAGTAGTTGTTATTTTATCGCTTATTGCTCTTATTTTTCTAACTTTATTTGTTTATTTAATAATTGGAAAAGCCTTAAAACCTGTAAGAGAGCTTGAATTTGTTGCGGGTGAAATAGCTAGAGGAAATTTAAACATAAATCTTCAAGCGAAAAGTAATGACGAAATTGGAAGATTGGTTACATCATTTATTAAAGTTCGTGATACTATTTTAAGCCTAACAAGCAGCATAAATACTTTATCCTCGGACTTAGATAAAGGGGAACTTGATGCAAAAATAATCGAAGAACAATTTGAAGGCGAATATAAAAATGTAGCAAATTCAATAAATACAACAATACATACATTAATTAGTGAAACATTAAAATTACTTAATGCATTTGGAGAATTTGGAGAAGGTAATTTCAGCATTTTATTAGAAAATTTACCTGGCAAAAAAGTTATTGCTAACAAAAAGTTTGAATCTCTAAAATCAAATTTAAAATCGCTTAACGATGATGTCAATAAACTGATAAGTGGTGCTACAGACGGTAATCTTGATATTAGAATTGATACTAACCTTTATAAAGGTGATTGGAATAAATTAACATCTGGCTTAAACAAGCTTCTGTATACAATAAATGAACCTATAGATGAAGCAAACCTTATTTTGGCACAAATGTCAGAAGGCAACTTTAATATAACCGTGAATAAAAACTATAATGGTAGCTTTGCTTCTATGATGAACTCATTTGATAAAATGGTTGTATCCACTAACTCTTATATTATGGAAATAATTAATATGCTAGAAACAATAGCAAACGGTGATTTAACAAAAGATATTACTAATGAATATATAGGGCAATATAATTATATCAAAAACTCCATAAATTGCATTACATCAAATTTAAGAAAAACTATATCAGAAATAAAATCATCTTCAGATAATGTAACAGCAGGAGCTAACCAAGTTTCAGAAACTTCTTCCAGCATAGCTATTGGAGCATTATCACAAACAGAAGCTGTACAAAAATTAAATGAAACAATCAATATAATAAACGTGCAAACAAAAGATACTACATTAAAAGCGTATGATGCAAATGAATTATCTAAAAAATCAATGCTAAATGCAGAAAATGGAAATAAAGAGATGAATACTATGCTTAAATCTATGATAGACATTAAAGAAGCTTCTAAAAATATTTCAAAAATTATTAAGGTTATAGATGATATAGCATTTCAAACAAATATTCTGGCTCTTAATGCTGCTGTTGAAGCTGCTAGAGCCGGTGTGCATGGAAAAGGATTTTCTGTAGTAGCCGAAGAAGTTCGTTCTCTTGCCGGAAGAAGCCAACAGGCAGCTACAGAAACTTCTGCATTAATTGAAGACACAATTCTAAAAATAAATGAAGGAACACAAATTGCTTCGCTTACTGCTGATTCACTAAATACTATTATTTATGATACTGACTCTATATCAAAACTAATAAATGAAATTTATTTATCTTCTAAAAATCAAGCTGAATCAATATCAGAAATAGTATCAAGTGTAGAGCAGATTTCCAAAATAGTACAAAATAATTCTGCTATATCAGAAGAGTCTGCAGCAGCGGCACAAGAGCTAAATAGTCAATCTTGGATGCTTACCGAAATGGTTTCTGCATTTAAAGTTTGAGTTTGATGTTAATAATAAAGTCAATGGGGCTGTCTTGCTAAGAAAAAAGCAAGACAGCCCCTTGTTTATAGTAGATATAAGAAATAATGGTAAAGCAGCCGTACTGTCATGGGTAAAAAGTGTATAACAAATCAATCCAAAGACTGTTTCCAATTTTTTGGCAGTACAAAATTTATTTAATTAACCGAAGTTTAGGCAGAATTAAGTGAGTGAAGAATAACCCGCTGAAAGTTACGGTTTTGTTTATTATGAAGTTTCTTGTATTATGGGTGTGAATATTCTTTAGTATAAATAGAATAATTCTCCAAAAATTTGTTAATACTTTTAGCACGACGAAGCAGGGCAATGCTTGAGAGCAACCCAACGCAAGTCGTGCTTGAACGGTGAACCGCATAGAGAAATCTTTGCGGTTTTGTTTTTTTGACACCG
>CAYYRV010000069.1:0-6332 GCA_964474135.1 uncultured Defluviitaleaceae bacterium | reverse complement strand
CATGATATAATATTTCATGTAACTGCTTTTTGGTAGTTGCGGTGTGGAAGTGGCGTGTGTCTTTTGCGAGCCGCCGCCGCTTCCGCTTACTCCTTAATCTCAAGTTTTTCAATACCGCGCCTAACAGATTCGTTTTTGCTAATGTTATTCTCTTGTGAATATTTTTCAAGAATATCATTGTGCCGTTTGTCTAATCTGACTGTAAGGCGTAGTTCCTTTGGATTATCGGAATAAGGTCGTCCAACTTTTTTTGATATATGACCACCACCTTTACAATATTGTTGGCTGACATTAATTATTATAATTGATGGCTGACATAAAGTCAATAACTTCATAAATTAGATTGTTGAGTAGCTATACTTATAGATAAGAATTAAGTTTGTATTTAATACCCTAAATGCAAAGGATTGAGGTGCTACATGTCTGACAAAGAAGCCTATTCAAGATTAATAATCAACTGTATGCTGACAGAGTCAGAGTGGCGGCTTTTTGATGATGAAAACAACCGAAAAAATGTATCATGTGAAGCTACCATTAGGAGTGATAGAGGAACAAAAAATACAGATTATCTTTTGCTCGACAATTATAATAAACCTATCGCAATTATTGAAGCAAAAGCACCAGACATCAATCCTCTTTCGGCAAAATCACAGGCTAAGAATTATGCAACCGATATAAGAGCACGCTTCGTCTATCTATCAAATGGCAAAGACCATTATTTTTGGGATACGTTATCGGGCGACCTAGAGCCTATTACAAGATTTCATACTCTTGATGAACTCTTAGCAATTAGAGCACCACAGGATTTAAAAGAAATCAAGTTGTGGGAAATGGAAATAAATAAATATATTATTGCTGGCTTGCAGTATTCTAGACTTTTAACTCTACCGACAGATGAACTTAAAGATAAGTACATAAAAGAAAATCAAAATTTAATCAAGCTAAGAGATTATCAAGTTGATGCCTTAAATGCCGTTGTCAATAAGATGAAAAATGGAAGCTATCGCTTTTTATTAGAAATGGCTACAGGAACGGGGAAGACTTACACGTGTGCCGGTCTTATCGCAGCCTTTTTGCAGTCAAAAACAGCAAGACGAGTTTTGTTTCTAGTGGATAGATTAGAGCTAGAGACGCAAGCTTTATCAGCTTTCAAAAAGAGTTTCAATAATGGGGGAGTTTATAATGCACAAATATATAAGGAAGATAGAGATGGCTGCTTAAATGCAGATATTCTGATATCTACAGTACAATCGCTTTGCAAAAAAGACCGTTATATTGAACTTTTCTCACCCTCTGATTTCGACCTTGTTGTAGTTGATGAGGCACATCGAAGTATTTCGGGAATTGCACGAAAACTCTTTGAATATTTTGTTGGTTATAAGATTGGGTTAACCGCTACACCGAAAAACTATTTTAGAGGGGTAGATAATGAAAAGCTTAGCCAAAACAACGTTCTTGAGGCTGAAAATAGAAATTTGAAAGATACTTATATTACTTTTGGCTGCGTACCGGGCAAACCAACATTTAGTTTCACATTAAAACATGGTATACGTTTGAAAATGCTTGTAAATCCATTTGCTATAGACGCACGAACAAATATGACAGTTGAACTACTTTCAAAAGAAGGATTAAAAATTGAGGTATCTGATGATGACACTATAAGTGAACAGCAAGTCGAAGCTGTTTTTAAAGGGAAAGATTTTGAAAAGAAACTGAAATCCGAAGAAACCAATATTACATTTTGTAGAGCTTTCATGGATAATGCCAAACGTGACCCTATATCAGGGGAAATTGGCAAGACAATTGTCTTTTGTGTCAGTCAAGACCATGCTGCACGAATTACTAATACGCTAAATAAGATGGCGACAGAGATGTTTCCCGATATGTATGACTCCAACTTTGCCGACCAAGTTACGTCTGATGTTGAAAATGCTCAAGCTAAAACAAGTTGTTTTAATGATGAAAATAATAGTCTTAACGGAAAGAGCAAATGGCTCGAAGACTATGAAACATCGAAAACACGTGTCTGCGTTACTGTTGCAATGATGACCACAGGATATGATTGTAAGGATTTACTAAATATAGTTCTTATGCGCCCGATTTTTTCTCCTAGTGAGTTCATTCAGATAAAAGGTAGAGGAACTAGAATTTTTGAGTTTTCTCATAATAACGAAATAATAAAAAAAGATAATTTCTACTTATTTGATTTTTTTGCTGTTTGTCAATATTTTGAGGTAGAGTATAATTACGACAAAGCATTAGCAGTCAAAAAAACAAATAAAAACGGAGCAGGAAATAATACAGGAAATCAACAGTCGTTTGAGCCAGTTGAATTGACTGATAAAGACCCACTGCACCACATTAAAGGTGCGCAGGTTGGTGATGAGGGTATGCGTGTTGATAATGATTTTTACGTTATGGACATACTTAAACAAGAAATGTTGAATGACGAAGATTTAAAGAAAGCAGTTGAACGGAAAGATTGGAACAAGGTAGTAAAAATTGTTGAAGAAAAATACTTGCAAAATCCAAAATACAAGAGTATATCAATAGACCAAATCTCATCTGAAATGAAGCTTGAAAGAATAGCTACATGGCGTGAGTTTGTTGAACTTGTATATGGAATAAAGAATCACCTTAAAACTAGAGAGGAATTATTGACAGAAGCTATGGAAAATTGTAGTAGGTTATTCTTTGTTGATGAATTGAAAAAGAAGACGATACGGAAATTAATTGAAGCATATATAAAAAATGAAGTTGTACGAAAAGCAATTGATGAGAAAAAATTTAATATGCTCGATACAGTAGGTATATTTTCCTTTCGAGAATTTAAGGCATTAGGCGAGGACGGTAAGACATTGGCAGAGAGAATAAGGGAAATTATTCCAGAGGAATTACTGAGGAGGGCATCGTGAGGTGGCTGAGATAAATACAATAATAAAGAATGCTAGGGATATCTTAGTAGGTAAAGTGCCCGACCCTAAAGCGCAAATTGAGCAAATCACCATTGCTTTGATGTACAAATTTATGGATGCAAAAGATATGGAGTCTGTCGAATATGGCGGTAATCCCTCTTTTTTTACGGAAGACTATGAGGACTACGCCTTTAATGTTATTATGAAAACCCCTAATAATGGTGATAAGTTAGCACTTTATAGAAAAGGACTTGAAGAAATGGGCACAAACTTACAGTTGCCCGAAATGTTTAGAAGTATTTTCAAGAATGCTTACTTACCATATAATGACCCTGCTACACTAGCACTTTTTCTCAAGGAGATAGACAAAATACCTACTGATAACACTGAACTTCTTGGTACAGCCTTCGAGGACTTGCTCTCAATAATGGGCAGCCAAGGGGATGCGGGGCAATTTAGAACTCCACGTCATATCATTGACTTTATTGTTGAGGTCATAAAACCGCAAAAGAATGAAAGCATACTAGACCCTGCTTGTGGAACTGCTGGATTTTTAGTATCTGCTTTTAGTTATATCAACAATCACAATGATAATTTGAGTGTTGACGATAGAGAATTTCTTATGAATAATATTACAGGATTCGATATTTCACCGGACATGGTAAGACTTGCAAAGGTTAATTTATATCTTCACGATTTTAAAGAGCCAAAAATATATGAGTATGATACTCTGACAGATAAAGAAAGATGGAAAGAAAAACATGATATAATTCTTGCTAATCCTCCATTTATGACACCAAAAGGTGGAATTAAGCCTCATAGCCTGTTTACTACAGAGGCAAAAAGAAGCGAAGTTCTTTTTGTAGACTATATAAAGAATCACCTTACAAAAAAAGGGCGTGCTGGTGTAATTGTTCCAGAGGGGATTGTTTTTCAAAGTCAAAAAGCATATAAGGAACTTAGAAAAACTCTTGTTGAAGAAAGTCTATACGCAGTCGTTTCTTTGCCTTCGGGTGTTTTTAACCCATATAGCGGTGTAAAAACCAGTATTCTATTATTTGATAAAACTCTTGCAAAATGTAAAGACGATATCCTTTTTGTTAAGATGAATAACGATGGTTTTGACCTTGGAGCACAGCGTAGGAAGATTAACAAAAATGACATTCCCGATATTATAAGCGTTGTAGAAGCCTATCAAAATGGCGAAGATGTTAGAAATAACCCACTGGTAACCCTTGTGAGTAAAAAAGAAATTGCAAAGCAGGAGAATATACTTGTGGGTGAACGCTATAAGGCGACGGCTGCTGTTAATAGCAAATGGGATATGGTGGAATTGGGTGAGGTTTGCGAGGAAATAAAAAATGGAACTAATGTTACACAGTTTGATGAAGAAGGTAAATATCGTGTTACTCGCATCCAAACTATTGCCGATGGAACCATAAATTTGGAAAAAACAAAGTGGACAAACAACGAACCTGAAGAACGAACTTTTATGAAAAATGGTGACATTTTATTAAGTCACATAAATAGCTTCGAACATTTAGGTAAATCTGCTTTGTTTTCTTTGAATGATAGAGTTGTTCATGGTATAAACTTAATTCGATTTAGACCTTTAAGCAATATAGTCTTACCTAAATATTTGAGTTTATGTATGAAGTCAGAAATATTTGTAAAAACAGCAAAAACATTTGCACAAAAAGCTGTCAATCAAGCAAGCATAAAAATAAGCGATTTAAAACAAATAAAAATTCCTCTACCGCCATTATCTGTGCAAGAAGAAATTGTTGTAGAGATTGAAGGCTATCAAAAAATCATTGATGGCGCAAAGCAGGTAGTTGAAAACTACAAGCCTGTGTTTAATATTAATCCGTCTTGGGAAACGATTGAGTTAGGAGAAATTTGTGACATAAACCCACGCCCATCAACAGTCAATAAAAATATTGATGTATCATTTGTTCCAATGTCAGACTTGAGTCAAAAACAAATGTTTTTCAATGCTGTAGAAACAAAAAAATATTCTGATGTTGTAGGAAAATATACATACTTCGCTGATAATGATGTATTGTTAGCTAAAGTCACCCCTTGTTTTGAAAATGGTAAGTTGGGAATTGCAAAAAACCTAATAAATTCTATGGGTTTCGGCTCAAGTGAATTTTTTGTAATCAGACCATTAAATCGTATTATGAGTGAATGGATTTATATTAACTTGATAACGGAGAGGTTTATATTAGCTGGAAAAAATAATATGGTGGGCACTGGTGGATTAAAAAGGTTACAAAAAAACTTTCTTTCATCATTTTTAATCCCAATACCTCCTATTGAAATACAAGATGAAATTATTAAACAAATTGAATCGGAGCAAAAGGCTGTTGATGAGTGCAAACAGCTTATTGCCATCTTTGAACAAAAAATTAAAGATAAGATAAAAGAAGTTTGGGGAGCGGAAGTGCCTGAAGTTACAGATAAACAAGTAGCCTACAAAGAAGAAAATGTCACATTATATGCGGCAAGAAATGCTTCAAATGACTTCGTAAACAAAGCTTTAGGGAGAGAGTGATGCAATGTCAAATGATTGGCACATAAATGTTGAGAAAAAAGCCAATGAAGTATTGCGAAAATATGGTATAACCGAATGCCCGGCAAAAGAGCTAAGCCGTATTGCGAATGCTGAGGATATTACATTGAACCCTGTGGACCACAATGATGATTCGTGTGGATTTTTCTGTATCATAAACGGCGTAAAAAACATTTACTACAACACCAATATGCTTAAAAGCAGATACAATTTTACTATCGCACATGAGTTAGGACATTATTTTTTGGAACATGAGTTAAGGGAAGAATATAGCAGATTATATCGTGACTTTACTAAAGCAGATTTCCAAAAAGACCCGCAGGAAGTTGAAGCTAATTATTTTGCTGCTTGCCTTTTAGTTCCAAGATGTATGGCAAAATCGGTATTTATGGAGCTTACTAGTCCAGTCAGTAAAGGCTTTATAAAACCTATTCGCATTGGTAGCAAAGATAATAACATTGACGAGCTTTTGCATATAATATCGACTTACAAGAAGATGTTTCTAATTTCAACCCAAACAGCTTTTTATCGCTTGCTTACATTGGGATACCTTAAAGTTGATGTAGATTTTGATATTAATCGCTTATATAGTAAAAAGGTTATTGTTAAAAGACCTACATCAATGTTGTCTACGGTAACTGCTTTCAGCGACAAATTAGTCGTTTTAGACAGTTATGCTGACTTGTTTACAAGCTGAATCGCTGTAAGCCACCTTTTCAAAGTATGTTATATGTAACGAGTTGTGCAACTTTCCAATTTTCAAAAATGTAGGCATTCCTAACGTAAAACGCTCGTTTTATGGGGTTATATTAAGATATTAGTGACGTTCTGTTTTTCTCCGT
>CAYYRV010000068.1:0-6486 GCA_964474135.1 uncultured Defluviitaleaceae bacterium | reverse complement strand
ATTATTAAATCCATATTTCCTAACATTTTGACTTTGACAAAATGGGCATTTTAATGCCACCATAACCATTCAAGACCACACCTTTACATGTAATATTTATTTATACATGTATCGGCATTTTTTCACAATAAATTTACAACATCACCCCCTTTTTCCATAGTATACTATATGACTTATTTTCTTATATATTGGCTTTTATTTAAGAAAAATTCGCTAAAACTTATAAGTATTACCATTATTTTATAGGTTCAATTAGCTTTAACTTTTGCCCATTATGTATTGAGTCTATAATACTAATATAATCCTTTTGAATTTCGCCTATAACATTTACATTTTCATTAGAGGGTAAGTCTGATTTTACAATCTGAACCTCACCCGAATATCTTTTATAACCAAAATTATCTATTGTGATAATTCCTCTTTTTCTTTCAACACAATTTTCTGCTTCTATTCTTTTTCCGCTACAACTATATTCACGGCTTTCTTGAAATCTGGATATCCATGAAGGGCTATCTTCTCTTACAGTAAATGTTTTGTTATATAGATATTTGTATTTTTTATTTAAAACTGTAGGTATTAATGTAATATTTGTTTTTATATATTCTGATATTAGTTCATTTTGTTTGTTAGAAATACTATTATCGCCCAACAATACACCGTTTACAGTATAATTTTTTACTAAATCTACATATGCTACATAAGGAAGAACTCCTCTATGCTTTTCTAATGTGGGAAGCCCTTTAAATAAAGGTGCTCTTAGGTGTTCATCTCCTTGTATAAATGCTAAAACTTTTATATTTTCTTTTTTTAATTTTTTATTTATATTTTCAAAAAATTCAGAATCAAGCCCTGTTTCCGGTCTTGGATAAAAATTATGTATTGCATAAACTTCGTTTCCCAAAGAAGCTATTTCCTTGGCGATTTTATTGTCATGAGTTGATGCATTTACTGCTATAGGTATAAAATTTGAAATATGTTTTATTTCGTCTTCTGTAAAACCATAATCTATTCTTAAAACAGATATATTAATCTCTTTTGAAAACTCAAGTAAATCTTGACATTGAAACTGTTCTAAAGTTCTTTTTGACACATCTGCAATTATTTTAAAATTATTTTTGTTAAGCCAAGAACACATTTCCTTTGCTTTTGTTTTATAATTTTCATGGAATTCCTCACTTATATGAAAAGATGTAAAAATAAACCCTGATGAGAGCTTTTTTAAATCACTTTTCATAGTTTCAAAAGAAGACAAATAAACAGAACGTCCTAATGTGTTAATCATAATTTCCTCCTAAAATTAAGTAGATAATGTTAGCTCGAAACAATATAAACTTTGCTAAATTCGTTCTATTTTATAATTATATCAACAAAGGTTCTTAGTATCAATAAATAAAAAAGTTATTAGTTTCATATTTTAGTAAAAATATAATAATACTAAAGTAAAAATTAATATAAATTTGTACAAATTATTATATAAGTTTTAAAGTAGTGAAACTTTATTTCTCAATTTACTCTTTATATTGAAAATATTGTTTCTTTAGTTTAAAATTAATATAAATAAAAAAGTTGTACAGCTAATTTTATTATTTCTATTGGGAGGAAAAATAGTGAAAGGTGTTTTAGCTAGGCTTAATGAATATAAAATATGTGCAAGCCCAACAGAAGCTTCTATAATAAAATATATTTTAGATAATTATGAACTTATTATTAATCACAATATTCATAAGCTTTCTGATAATACATTTTCATCTCCTGCATCAATTATTAGGCTTTGTAAAAAGTTAGGTTTTGAAGGATACAAAGACTTTAAAAAAGCTATGATTTATGATTTTGCTTTATTAAAGCAAAGGAAACGCATAGAAAAAAAGGAACTTACTAGACATGATAGTTTAGAAGATATTGTTGAAAAAATAACTTATAAAAATATTGTTTGTCTTGAAAATACAAAAAACTTAGTTGATATGAAAGTTTTGCAAAGTTGTATTGATTGTATTATTAACTGTAAAAATTTGTGCCTTTTTGGCATAGGTTCTTCTTTACTTGTAGCTAGAGATGCATATTTAAAATTTTTAAGATTAAATAAACCTTGCCTTTTAAGTGATGATTGGCATGTACAGTTATTACATGCTAGAAATATGTGTAAGGACGATGTTGGCATAATTATTACTTATTCTGGACAAACAGTCGAAATGATAGAATGTGCTAAAGCTATAAAAGAAAAAGGGGCAACTATAATTACTATTACTAAATATGGCAATACTGTAATTTCAGAATATAGTGACTACCCTCTTTATGTTGCAGCAAATGAATCTACATTTAGAAGTGGTGCTATGGAATCAAGAATTTCACAGCTTGATATTATTGATATTATTTATACAGCTTTTGCTAATAATATGTATGAGTATTCTTTAGAGCAAATATCAAGAACTCATATTCATAAACCTAAATAATATGGAGGTATAGAAATGATTAATTTGAATGAAATGTCGACAGAAACACAAAATGACCTTACAAAAAACCTCGACTCAATGACTGCTTTAGAAATTGTGACTATTATGAACCAAGAGGATAGAAAAGTACCTTTGGCAGTTGAGAAAGTACTACCTCAAGTTGCACAAGCAGCTGATATGGTTTCAAACTCGTTTAAATCTGGTGGAAGATTAATCTATATGGGAGCAGGAACAAGCGGAAGGTTAGGAGTTTTAGATGCTGTTGAGTGCCCCCCTACTTTTGGTGTTCCAAGTGAACTTGTTGTGGGGCTTATTGCTGGCGGAGAAAAAGCTTTTGTTAAAGCTGTTGAGGGTGCTGAAGATAGCACAGAACTTGCTGTAGAAGAATTAAAGTACATAGATTTAAAGCCCAATGATACGGTTATCGGCATTGCCGCTAGTGGAAGGACTCCTTATGTTAAATCTGGTCTTTTATATGCTAAATCACTTGGCTGTAATACAGTATCTGTTTCTTGTAATGAAAATTCAGAAATAGGTGAATGTGCAGAAGTTAAAATTGAGGTTGTTCCGGGTGCAGAAGTTTTAACTGGTTCTACAAGACTTAAAGCTGGAACAGCACAAAAAATGGTTCTTAATATGATTTCTACTGCCGCTATGGTTTCTATTGGTAAAGTGTATAAAAATCTTATGGTTGATGTTCAACAAACAAATGAAAAGCTTAGAGTAAGGGCAGAAAATATTATTATGTCTGCTACAGATGTAGAAAGAGAAATTGCGAAAGAAAAGCTTAAAGAAGCAGACGGTAGTGTTAAACTTGCAATTACAATGATACTTTTGAACTGTGACTCAAAAACTGCTAAAGATAAGCTAAACAATGTTGGTGGTCATGTTAGAAAAGCAATTGTGTAGAAGTTCTACCTATAGTGATAAAACATAAAATTTTAATTATATATTATATTCTATAATAAAAATGCTTTAGGTATACTTTAAAGAAGGAGGCAATTAATTATGACAAACAATGAATTAGGTAAACAAATTTTAGAGGCCTGTGGTGGAAAAGAAAATTTTGAAACTGCTACAAATTGTATGACAAGGCTAAGAGTTAAGTTAAAAGACAACAAAAAAATTGATATAGCAAAACTAAAAAATATTGAAGGTGTTTTAGGTGTTGTTGAAGGCATAACTACACAAATTGTTGTTGGTCCTGGCAGGGCTAAAAAACTATGCGATATTGTTGTTGAAGATTTTGGTATTTCTAGAGACTCTAGTGGGGTTACTGGCGATTGGAAAGAAAATAAGGATAATTTAAAAAATGCGCAAAAAGAAAGCCCTATTAAAAATGCACTTCGTACTATTGGAGAAATATTTATACCACTTATTCCGGCTATTATTGCTGCTGGTATATTTAATGGCTTTTCCAGTCTATTAGGAACTATGCAAACAGCTGGAAGCTTACCTGCTGATAGCATGTTCTGGACTTTATTAAAAACTATATTTGGACTTATTGGTGGTTCTTTCTTATCATATTTTGCAATATTCACTGGTATTAATGCAGCACGTAAATTTGGTGCTACTGAAGCATTGGGTGGTATGATTGGTGCTATATCTTTAATGGCTCAAATTAATCAAATTTCTGAAATGTTTGGTTTATTTGATGCTGAGACTCCGCTTAAATCTATTCTTACTACTGGTAAGGGTGGTATTATTGGTGTTGTTATTGGTGTTTGGGTGCTTTCTAAAGTTGAACGTTTTGTTAGAAAAAATACACCTGACGTGCTTGATTTAATCGTAACTCCTATCGTAAGTTTACTTGTTGTTGCAGTATTATTTGTTTTTGTTATTATGCCGGGTTCCGGTTTTATTTCAGATTGGTTAGTATCTGCATTAAGCATAATAATTAATTCGTCTAATCCTGTTGTTAGTGTTATTTCTGGATTTGTTTTAGCGGCGTTATTCCTACCTATGGTTCTTTTAGGATTACATCATGGACTTATTCCTATTTATGCTGTTCAACTTGAACAAATGGGCGGAGTATCATTATTCCCTGTTCTAGCTATGGCTGGTGCCGGTCAAGTCGGAGCTGCTATTGCTATTTACTTAAAAGCTAAAAAATCTAATAATACAAGAATTAAGCAAGTAATCGCAGGTGCACTTCCAGCCGGATTTTTAGGTATAGGCGAACCACTAATTTATGGTGTTACACTACCTCTTGGAAAACCATTTATTACTGCTGGTCTTGGTGCTGGTTTCGGTGGGGCTTATGTTATGCTTACAAAAGTTATGGCTACAGCATGGGGACCTTCAGGAATTGTTGCTATCCCATTAATGCAACCAGCATCTATGTTAAATTTTGCTATCGGTTTGATAATTTCTTATGTAGCAGGTTTCATTATTACTTTTACATTTATTAAAGATGATTTAGTTGCTAGTGCATAGACATTTTAAGAACCTATATTTGATTAAATCAAATGGCTCAAATATTGAATATAGGTTCTTAATTAATGGGAAGCAAAATGGAAATCTTTTGGTGTTATATAATTAAATGATGCTACAAACTTACATAAATCACTCTAAAGTACAATAAAGCACTTACGTTATACTTTAAAGCTTTAACTATACTATATTATATAAAGGTTTTAGCAAAGATTCTATTGCTGCAACAGAATTAAATGGTAACTCTTGTGACAGTGCTATTTCATTTAAAAAAGTAGTAGAGTATATACAATTCAAGGTGTAGTTTATGGCAAAAGGGCACTTTATTCTATTAATGAAGTTTCTGCTCATATTGGGCTTTTTGCTAATGCAGAACAGTAAGCATTTCTTGCTCAAATTATGTTAAATGGCGGTGCTATGGCGATATAAAGCCCTTTTATATAGGTATAATTGAGCAATTTATAAAACCTAAAGGTAATGCTCCCACTTAATCCTAATATTTACTTCAAAAGTTAAATAAATGATTGATAATATAGAAAATAGTAACAAATAATAAGAGTTTGATTTAAAGCTTGATAAATTGAATAAATAACTAGTTTTAAAGGAGAGTTTTAAGATGTTTTTTAATAAAAAAAATAAAGATAAGTCTATTGGTTCACCGCTTATAGGTAGGTGCATCTCTACAAAAAAAATAGCTGACCCCGTATTTGCAGAAGATATGGTAGGTAGAGGTGTTGCAATAATTCCAAGTGAAGGAAAAATTTTTGCTCCTTTTGATGGTAAAATATCTGTTTTGTTTCCAACGCTTCATGCAATTGCTATCACATCAAACGATGGAATAGAATTACTGATTCATGTTGGAATGAATACAGTATCATTAGAAGGAAAAGCATTTAAGGCATATTGTAAAGAAGGGGATAAAGTAAAAAAAGGTACACTTCTTATTGAATTTGATATAGATATGATTAAAGATAATAATTTAGAAATTATTACACCAGTAGTTATAACAAACCATAATATTTTTAGCGAATTTAAAACAAAAACTGATATTGATGTGAATATTTCCGATGAAATAATAGTAGTTTCAAAATAATATGGTTACAGATTTCGTGGGCATGTAAATTTTTTAGTGTATTAATCTAATTTCGATAGAGTCATGAAACAAGGTATTACAAGTAAAGTATTAGGCAGTATAAAAATAAGTAAACAATAACCGCTGTTATATAAAAAAAACGGTGATGTTATAGATTAGTTGGTTAATATAAAATTAGGTATTTCTAAACTGTTTTCCATCGTCACTTTATATGTTTTTGCCATATCTCATCACCATAATTATTTTATCACATTTTGGAACTTATTTCTATATATTTGTTTGGAAATAGTATTAAACGCCATCCAAACGACCTAACCAAAGAAGATAAGGAAGCACAAAAGGCCGAAAACATGATTAAACAGGACTTCACAGCCGAGCGCCATATGATTAAAACCGCATTTTTATCGGCTGAACTTTCAGGTTCAGAGATAATCTCCAATTTTGCACCTAAAGGAATTAGGTGATGTTGTAAATTTATTGTGAAAAAATGCCGATACATGTATAAATAAA
>CAYYRV010000067.1:0-6977 GCA_964474135.1 uncultured Defluviitaleaceae bacterium | reverse complement strand
ATTTATTTATACATGTATCGGCATTTTTTCACAATAAATTTACAACATCACCTATAACATTTGCATAAATTTATCTAAAATAGTTTAAATTTATGCAAATACCGTTAAAAATATTACTATTTTTGTCTTACTTTACAGCCTGTTTCGACTGTATCCATCACATACTCAGTTATTAAAAACTAATTTTGCAAAGGCTCATATTATTTAGCATCATACCAAGTTTCTCCTAGATGAAAATCAGTTTCTAGCGGAACTAATAACTCAACGCAATTTTCCATTTCTTTTTTTACAATTTCCTTTACCAAATCAATCTCATTTCTTTTGGCTTCTAAAAGTAACTCATCATGCACTTGTAGTATAAGTCTTGATTCAAGATTTTCTTCTTTTAGTCTTTTATGAACCTTTATCATTGCTATTTTTATAATATCAGCAGCTGTACCTTGTATTGGCATGTTCATTGCAACTCTTTCCCCAAAACCTCTTTGTACAAAATTAGATGAACTTAACTCTGGTATAGACCTTCTTCTATTAAAAATGGTTGCTGCATAACCATCTCTTTTTGCATTTTCAATAGTCAAATCCATATATTTTTTTACATTTGGGTATTTCTCAAAATAGCCCTTAATGTAATTGTCTGCTTCTTTTTTTGTTATGTTTAAATCTTGGCTTAAACTAAAAGCACTAATGCCATAAACAATACCAAAATTGACTGCCTTCGCATTGCTTCTTTGCTCACTTGTAATTTGCTCATATGGTATTTTTAAAACTTGTGATGCAGTAAGTCTATGAATATCCTGACCTTCCTTAAAAGCATTTATTAATGTTTCATCACCAGACATATGAGCCAAAACACGAAGTTCTATTTGACTGTAGTCCCCATCTAAAAAAATAAACTCATCACTTGAAGGTACAAAAACTTTACGTAATTTTCTGCCTATTTCAAGCCTAATAGGTATATTTTGCAAGTTAGGCTCTGTACTGCTAATACGTCCTGTTGATGTAATTGTTTGATTAAATGTAGAATAGATTTTATTTGTATTTTCATCTATTTCATTGAGCAATCCATCTACATACGTTGACTTTAATTTTGCAATAGTTCTGTAGCTTAAAATTTTTTCTATAATTTGGTGTTTGTCTTTTAGTTTTTCCAAAATATCTGCCGCAGTAGAATATCCTGATTTTGTTTTTTTTGTACTTTTAAGTCCTAGTTTTTCGAATAAAATAGTACCTAATTGCATTGGAGAGTTAATATTAAACTGTTCTCCAGCAAGTTCATATATGTCACCTGTCAATTCTTCCAGCTTAATGTCCAATGTTTTTCCATACTCTATTAACTCGTCTTTATTAACCTTTATTCCGTTAAGTTCCATATCTTTTAGTACGTCTGCTAAAGGAAATTCTACATTATAATAAAGTTCTAACTGATTATTTTCCTTTAATATTTTTTCCATAACATCATACGAACGGAAAATTACATTACTTTGACTACAAACGTAGCTTAAAAGTATATCTTTTTCTATTTGTTCTAAAATGCTTTTATTCTTATCAGTAATTTTGTTTTTTCCTTTTCCAAAAATGCTTTCATCTGAATTATAATTTTCATTTAAAAATTCTTCTGCAATATCGTTATAATTATATGAACTTTTTGATGAATTAATTATATATGCGGCTAACATACAATCAAATACTACATTTTTTAGAGTTACTCCGAACTTACTTAAAAAAACAGCTTCCTTCTTATAATCTAACGTAATTTTTTTAACATTTGACTGAAAAAATGGAGATAATTCGCTTATTATTATTTCTTCTGTAAGTATATCATTTATCTTAATAAATATTGATTTAGTCTCTTTTATAGTTATACTTAACCCTAAGTTTACACCATTAATAAAAGAAAAGCAAAAAGCAACAATATTTTCTTTAAGCAGTTCGTCAGCAAATAAATGCAAATCTTTAATATTATCAATTAAATTATAGTCATTAATTTTTGAGTCTATTTGCATAGTATTTTCGGTAAAATTTTCAAAACGTGTAAAAAAAGTTTTAAAGTCTAGCCTTTTAATTTCATTTAAAGAATTCTCGTTATAAATTTTTGGAGATTCCATTTCTTCTAAGTTAATCTCCAAAGGGACATCAGTTATTATTGTTGCTAATTCTTTGCTGAGAATAGCTTGACTTTTATATTCGATTAAATTTTCGGAAGCTTTTTTTGGTTTTATATTTTCTGCGTTATCAATTGCATTTTCTATTGTTTTAAATTGCTGTATTATTTTTATGGCTGTTTTTTCTCCTATTCCTGGCACACCTGGGATATTATCTGATGTATCCCCCATTAATGCTTTTACATCTATATACTCTTTTGGGGTTACACCGATTTTATCTATTACGTCTTGGCTGTTATAGTTTTCAACCTCTGTTTTTCCTGATTTTGTCTTTGGTATACGAACCTTGATTGTTTCCGAACATAATTGCAATAAATCTCGGTCGCCAGAAATAATAACCGTATTTAAAGCAGATTTATCTGCTATATTAGCAATACTACCCAAAATATCATCAGCTTCATAACCTTCTAATTCAACAATTTTTATATTCATTTTTGCAAGAAGGCTTTTTAAAAGGGGTATTTGAGGACGAAGCTCATCAGGCATACTTTTCCTTGTACCCTTATATTGCTCAAATTTTATGTGCCTGAATGTGGGTTTTGGAAGGTCAAAGGCAATTGCTATATAATCTGGTTGTTCTTCATCATACAGTTTAAACATTATATTTAAAAAGCCGTAAACTGCATTTGTATACTCTCCATCTTTATTTGTAAGTATTGGTAATGCATAAAAGGCTCTATTTATTATACTGTTTCCATCTATTAACATTATTTTTTTTGGCATAGAGTACTCCTATCAAATGATAATAAGTATATTTATAAAAAACTTGTTAATATATCATACATTAAACTATAAAAATAATAAAGAGGTTTATAAAATTAAAATTATTATTTATTAGTATTGCTTTAAATAATTTGGTCTAAGATTAAAAAAAAGAAAATCAACGCTCAGTGTTATAATAATTTTTAGGAGAAACTAAAATAACAGAACGAAGATTTTCTTATAAGAATTATAGCACAAGCAAAGATAAGAAGAAAAGTAACTAGCACTAAAAAAAGAAAATAGTGTAATATGCCACAAATCATATCTTTTCTATGTCAGACATAAAATAACTTGAACTAAAAAGTAATATAAAATATTGACTGAAGCTCAACAAATGTTACTTGAACCAAAATCAAGTAATACATTTTTTTAATTTACAAAATTAAGTTTCCAAAAGCTTTCCAAAATATTTTTAAGGATTACAACAGATAATTTTACCAAACTTACATTAGTTTAGATTAAACTCTTATTTTTTATCCCAAAGTTCTGTCCAAATTTCAGATTTATCTAACTGTCTGGTGTAATCATGACCATTAGTGGCTTCAATAATATTATTATAAGCCCAGTGCCTATTTGATAAATCTTTAAACTTTTTAAGCAGTTCGTTATATTTAATAATAAAATTCTCATCAGCAATTCGCTCTAGCACTTGATTTGTTAATGTTACAACTTCTGCACGTGTAATAAATTGCTCTGGTCTGAATCTTCCATCTGGATATCCTTTAATCCATGATTTTTCTACAGCAAAGGAAATTTCTTTTGCTGCCCAATAATCTTCGGGTACATCAATAAATACACTTTTTTTAATATCATCTTCAAAGTTTTCAAATGCTGCTGCCATTACAGCAAATTCTGCACGTGTAATTGCCTCATTTGGTCTATAATAATCTGTTTTATCTTTAATTATACCTTTTTGTTGCAAATAGCCAATTTCATTATAATACCACTTATCACTTTCTACATCTTTGAATGTAGAAGTATAGTTTTTAGACATACTTATTTGTTCGGTCATTAATCTAGCAAACATTGTTGCAGCTTCTGCACGAGTTACTTTGCTATCAGGCTTAAAAATGCCTTCTGGATAACCAACCATATAAGCAAAGTGATCGTATTTATTTAGCTCAGGTGGTGATGTTTGTTGAATATTATCTTTAATTACAACATTATTTTTATTAAAATTACTACTACTTGGAGGAACAGGCGGAATAACAGGATTATAAACATTATTAATTACTTTTTCCCATTTTGCAGTTAAAATAATATCATTTTGTACAATATCATTTTCAAAATCCCAGGCTTTAATCTTATTATCATTAATAGACGTTTCCCATCTAACAAAATTATAACCTTTTCTTATTGGATTAGAAGGCTTTTTAACTTTACTGTTTGCAAATACTATTTGGTCATCATATTGAGCAAGAGGCTCAATAGCAGTTCCTCCATTTAAATTGAAACTTACAGTATAAGTTATGTTGTTCTTAAAAGCAACAATGAAAGGGCTAAAGCTTTTAGTTTGAAATATTAAACCTTTTTCTAGTTTAGTTGGCTTTATATTATCAAAGCTATAGCTAATAGGGACTCCCACTTTTCTATTAATTTCATAAAAGTGTAATATATTAAATTCTGTATTTTTATCTGTTCCAGATGGATAAGGATAAAAGACAGTAACTGGGTTATCAGCTTCTACAATAATATTACCATCAGCGTAGTCAACTAAATCTAAGTAAATCTTTTCATAATTCATTTTTCCCACAATATCTAGTTGAGATAAAAATTTGTCTAAATCTGAGTCTAAATAAGGTAAAATCTTATCTGCCATTAATCTTACATCTGGGTTAGAAAATAACTGCTTCAAACTTACTCCAGCAGAATTTTTAAATTCAGTTCCGATTGGCACAAAAGCTGTTGGTTGTGTTGCATAAAAATTATTTTCTGGTGTTCCTTCAATATATTTAGTAAATTGTGTAGGATGCTCAAAATTTTGCTCTCTTATTTCTAATATAGCATCTTGATTAAGTTGAAAGTCAAAAACATTACCTTCTTTATCTATAGCAGTTATATAATGAGTGTGACCATCAATGGCTGAGGCTGTCAATTGAATATTATAAAATCCTACATCTTCTGGGTGAATTATTTCTTGTGGGTCATTATGAATTTTTCCCGTATCCCTATTTATATAATAAGCCCGAAACGGATATTCATATATAAAGTATTCATGGCAATAAGGCTCATATTTGACTCCATCCATATAAAAAGATAGATTAGCTATTTCATCTTGAGTTAGTTCTCTGCCATCATCATACTTTAAAGCAAAATATGGTCTAGGAAAACTATTTCCTGATGCAGATTCTCCACCTTGATAAGCAACCATATTCAAAGGAACTACATTTATAGTCCTATTATTTTTTGAAATTCCCTTAACTTGAGGCACATTAAATTCAACCTGTTTTTTAGTGCCTGTGTTCCAGTCATTACCTATAAAATAATCTAAAGTAGTTTTTCCATTTGTTGGATATACTTCTTTATTATCAAAGCCCTCACTTGTTGATTCTAATTTTATATAATACGATAAACTATATTTATATTTATTTTGTTCTACTCTTTCTGGAAAAATCGAAGAATGTAATAAATTCCATTTTAGTGTATTAGTTTCAGGCTCATAAAAAGCCGCACCAGAAGTAATAGGCTGAGTAAGACCATTAAATGTAATAAAATCACCCATTGGGTCATTTACATACCAAAGCTTAATTTTATGAATAATGTCTTGTTCTAATTCATAAAATAAATCAGCCAATCCAGTAATATCATCAATCTCATGATATTGCCCAAGGCTTGCAATATTATTCATTGTGAATACACCTTGGTGATAGTCTTTAGTGTCTAAATTTGGATTATGAAAAAATACAGTATATATATTAATATCTTTTTCCTTAGTAATAATACCTTCAGAAACCGTAGGAATATAATGATTATATACAAAATATTGCCCAACTTTATACCATGGGGTAGTTAAATAGTCATAGTTAAAATCTGATAATCTAAATGACATATCTATCAATTCTCCTCCAGGAATTTTATGAGGAATGATAGAAGTATTTATTTCAGAAGCACTATTTGCTTTATAAGAATGATTAGCAGCACCATCACTAAATAATACAATATATTTAGGATTTCCAGAGTTATCCTGTTCCAATATCTCCCTTGCCATCTTTAAAGCACCTTGAATATTAGTTTGACGGTCCCCCACTGTAATTTTGCTAACAGTATTTAAGTATTTGGTAAGGTCATTTGTTAATGAATCCTCTGGACGAGGGTCAAATGGGTCTTGCAACTCATTTGCGATAAAAGTATCATATGATACTAACCCTAGCAAATTATCTGTATTATTATATTTTAAAAATTCTTCTGCAAATTTTGAAACTGCTTCTTTTAAATAAATATATATAGGAGTGTTATCAGTAGAACTTATAGGATTTTTCATGCTTCCCGATACATCTACTACTAATACAACAGAGGCAGGAATATTTTTTACTGGTTCTATTATATCCTCTGTTGTAATGTCAAGAGTAATTTTAAATTCATCAGTATCTATAGATTCAATTGATTTTTGAAATTGAATCTTGCCATCTTCTGATACTTGAGTATTTGGGTTGCTAAATATTTGATTAAATTTAGTGCTAAATTCGTTTTTAGGAAACCATATAGCTCCTTCAGCATATGTAACATCGCAAAATAGTATGGTTACCAAAAAGATGGCAATTAAAAATTGCCAATTAAACTTATTTGTTAAATTATTTTTTTTCATATCCCATTACCTTTCTAGTTTTTATGTATGTCATTTGGGGTGAAAATATTTTACTACTTAGTATTAAAGGTGTCAATGAAATTATTCATATGTATTTTATGGAAAAAGCTTTAAAGCCTGTTTAGAGCAAAAGCTTAGTAATTAATAAAAAAGTTGTTTGTTTCCATATTCGTATACAAACCCTTTTCTATTCATACTATTTCCGCTAAAATAATTCCAAAACATGACGATATACATATGGGTGATAA
>CAYYRV010000066.1:0-7062 GCA_964474135.1 uncultured Defluviitaleaceae bacterium | reverse complement strand
ACTGCTCAGATGCATAAAATCGTGGTTAGACTTGTCATTAATGTTTGGTTCTTTGCTATGACAGAACTGTTGCAATAAATCTAATACGCAACCTTTGATGAAATTAAAATGCCGTGGGATTTGTGATAAAAATAATTGACAATAGTGCATTATTATGTTATAACTTTTTTTATTATGTTGTAAAAAGCACTTCATATACTTAAATATTTAGTCGTGTCAATAATAGACTTTTTATAAAACTATTTTGGCGGTTACTAAGCTTTCATTTATAGGATTTGTTGTAAATCTTGATTGCAAATTTCTATAAGTTTATTAAGAGTTTTAAAATTGTTACTGATATAAATATAATCACAGAAAAATTCTTAATTTCAGATTAATTGTCTGTATAATGGGGTTAAAACCATCCCCTTTAGGTCAACCACCTGAAAAAGGATTAAATTCAAGTCTTGAGAGAAAATACTCAAGAGGTGAGTTTAATGAAGAACTATCGTAAAACATCACATGACACATATGAACTAAAATATCATATCGTACGATAACAAAGTACAGAAAACCTGTGTTATATGGCAAAGTTGGAGAGCGAACCCAGGAATTAATAAGACATGTATGCAGAACAAATGAAGTAGAAATATTAGCAGGGCACATAGGAAAAGACCATATCCATTTAGCTAGTGTCAGTGCCACCGTATCTGTTTATAAGTAAACTTGTGCAGTATATTAAGGGTTACAGCCCAAGGAAACTACTAATGGAATATAAAGAACTTCAAAAACAGTATTGGAGAAATCATCTGTGGGCTAGAGGGTGCTTTGTAGCTGCCACAGGTAATATCACAGATGAAATTATAGTCCAATACATTCAAAATCAGGAAATAGAAGAATTTCAACATGCTGATAATTTCTCTGTTGGCGATAAACTTTAGGCGGATTCAGCCGCAACCTACCGGCTTTCATTCGGCGGTTGTTGAGTTAAATTTTAATACTTGAATTTAGGCTATTGGGATAGTTTTCAAGAGGTTTAATATAAAATTTAAAAGATTTATAAAGAGGTTACTTTGTGATTACAATACTAATGGCAACATATAATGGAGATAAGTATATAAAAGAACAATTAGACTCTATAATAAATCAAACATATAAAGATTGGAAATTAATTATTTGCGATGATTGTTCAACAGATAAAACATATGATATTTTAAAAGAATATTCTAACAAATATAATAGTAAAATATCTATCTTTCGTAATACAAAAAATTCGGGAAGCCCAAAATGTAATTTCATAAAACTTATGATAGAACATAAAGATGAATATGTTATGCTGTGTGACCAAGATGATATATGGTTTTCTAATAAAATTGAGCAGACGCTACAAAAAATGCATGAGATTGAGATTAAATTTGGTAAAGAAACTCCAGTTGTAATACACACAGATTTAACTGTTGTCAATGAAAGTTTAAATGTTATTTCAGAATCATTTAAATATTCTACAAATGTTAATTATACTAAAACTAGTCTTAACAACGTTATTATACAAAACATACTTGCTGGTTGTACTTCTATGTATAACTATGCACTAGCAAAGTTAATCCATACAGAACCTAAAAATTTCGTCATGCACGATTGGTGGCTTATTTTAATTGCAAGTGCTTTTGGTAAAGTAGCATATATTAACAACCCTACTATATTTTACAGACAACACGGAGATAACGATATCGGGGCTAAAAATACGAGAAATATATTTTTTAAAATTGGTATAATAATAAATTATAAATATGTTAAACTTGCGATTCAAAATACATATTTACAGGCAGAAAGTTTTTTGAATATTTATTCAAATGATTTAACACAAAATCAAAAGCAACTTCTTACAGAATATATAAGTATACCAAAATTAAACAAGTTACAAAAATGTAAAAAAATAATTAAGCTTAAAACTTTTAAAAACGGAATTGCTAGAAAAATAGCACAATTTATATATATATAGAGAGGTATTATATGAAAGGAATTATTTTAGCGGGTGGAGCTGGTACAAGGCTTTATCCTTCAACAATTGCAGTTTCAAAACAGATGCTGACAATATATGATAAACCCATGATTTATTATCCGCTTTCTACACTTATGCTAGCAGGTATAAGAGATATTTTAATAATTTCTACACCACGTGACTTATCTATGTTTGAAGCACTTTTGCGCAATGGAAAACAATTAGGTATGTCCTTTTCTTATGTAGTTCAAACAGAACCTAGAGGGCTTGCTGATGCATTCATACTTGGTGAAAGCTTTATAAACGGAGATAATGTATGCTTAGTTCTTGGTGATAATATATTTTATGGATATGGTTTTTCAGAAAGGCTTAGAAATGCTGCCAGCAGAGCAGAGGGAGCTACTATTTTTGGTTATCATGTTTCTAATCCTACAGAGTTTGGTGTGGTAGAGTTTGATGAAAATAATAATGTAATATCTATAGAAGAAAAACCCAAATGTCCAAAATCAAATTATGCTGTGCCAGGATTATATTTTTATGATAATAATGTAGTTAATATTGCTAAAAATGTAACTCCTTCTGCACGTGGAGAAATAGAAATAACTTCAGTAAACAATGCTTATCTTGAAAATGGTACTCTAAAAGTTGAGTTGTTTGGCCGTGGAATGGCCTGGCTTGATACTGGTACTCATAGAGCAATGCTTGATGCAGCAAATTTTATAGAGGCAGTACAAACACGTCAGGGTTTGTACATATCATGTATTGAGGAAATAGCATATAGACAAGGTTTTATAGATAATGAACAACTTTTAAAATTAGGGGAATGCTTAAAGCAAACTGAATATGGACAATATATTTTACATATTGCAAATACTGTTAAGCAAAGGTAGGTTTTAATTTTGAAAATATTAACAACCGGTGTAAACGGTCAATTGGGATATGATGTTATAAGGGAACTTTCAGTTAGGGAAATACAGTGCAAAGGCGTTGATATTGGAGATTTTGATATCACTGATTTTGAGCAGTGTAAAAAAAATATTATTGAATATAAACCCACTGCGATAATACATTGTGCAGCATATACAGCAGTAGATAAGGCTGAGGACGAACCAGAAAAATGTTATAAGATAAATGTTGATGGAACTAAAAATATATCATTAATTTGTAAAGAACTTAACATACCTCTAATGTATATTAGTACAGACTATGTATTTGATGGAGAAGGTTCTATTGCCTATGAAGTAGACAATAGAACTTCTCCTATAGGTGTTTACGGAAAATCTAAATTAGATGGAGAAGTAGCAGTAATATCAAATTTATCAAAATATTTTGTAGTAAGAATGTCATGGGGTTTTGGTAAAAACGGAAACAATTTTATTAAAATCATGTTAAAACTTGGCAAAGAATGTGATAGCCTAAGTGTTGTAAGTGACCAAATAGGCTCACCCACATATACTGCTGATTTGTCAAAACTTTTATGTGATATGATTGTAACAGATAAATATGGTATATATCATGCTACTAATGAAGGCTACTGTTCATGGGCAGAATTTGCATCAGAAATATTTAAATTATCAGAATTAAAAACTAAAGTAAATTATATAACAACTGAACAATATCCTACTAAAGCAAAAAGACCTAAAAATTCACGCATGTCGAAGAAAAGTATTGATGATGCAGGTTTTGAAAGATTACCTGATTGGAAAGATGCACTAAGTAGATATCTGAAGGAGATTGAGATATGAAAACATATTTAGTTACTGGCGGTGCCGGATTTATTGGTTCAAATTTTATAATATATATGTTAAAGAAATATAACGACATTAAATTGATTAATATAGATAAACTTACTTATGCAGGTAATTTAGAAAATTTAAAAGGGGTTGAAAAAGACGAAAGACATATTTTTGTTCAAGGAGATATATGTGATTCTGAATTAATAAATAGTTTATTAGAAAAATATGAAGTTGACTATATTGTAAATTTCGCTGCCGAAAGCCATGTTGACAGAAGTATTACTGACCCTGAAATATTTGCAAAAACTAATGTTTTGGGTACATTAAATTTGCTTAACTGTGCCAAAAATTATTGGAGCAACGGAAACGATGCCTATAAAGAGGGTGTGAAATTTTTACAGGTATCTACTGATGAGGTGTATGGTTCTTTAGGTGAGACAGGCTTCTTTACAGAGTTAACTCCACTCGACCCACACAGCCCATATTCAGCAAGCAAAGCATCGGCTGATATGTTTGTTAAAGCTTATGGAGACACTTATAAATTACCTATTAATATAACAAGATGTTCTAATAACTATGGTCCTTTTCAATTTCCGGAAAAGCTAATACCTCTTATGTTTAATAACGCAAAAAATCATAAAAACCTACCTGTATACGGTGATGGTTTACAGGTTCGTGATTGGCTTTATGTTGAAGACCATTGCAAGGCAATCGACATTGTTATAGAAAGGGGTATACCTTCAGAGGTTTATAATGTCGGAGGGCATAATGAGCGTACAAATATTACTATTGTTAAAACAATTATTGATTATTTGAATAAAAATGTCGATAATTCTGTAGATGAAAAATTAATAAAATATGTAGAGGACAGAAAAGGGCATGACAGACGCTATGGGATAGACCCTAAAAAAATTGGGGAAAATTTAGGCTGGAGTCCAGATACTTCATTTGAAGTTGGAATAGTAAAAACAATGAAATGGTACCTTGGTAATAGTGACTGGCTTAATAGTGTTACAAGTGGTGACTATCAAAAATATTACGATAATATGTATAAAAACAGAGGTTAAAATTATGTCAAAGTTTAATTTTATAAAAACTCCAATAGAAGATTTATATATAATAGAGCCTACTGTATTTGGAGACTCTCGTGGATATTTTATGGAGACTTATCAATATGATGAATTTAAACAAAACGCTTTAGATATGGTGTTTATTCAGGATAATCAATCTAAGTCAAAACAAGGTGTTTTAAGAGGATTACATTTTCAAAAAAATAATCCTCAAGGCAAGCTTGTAAGAGTAATACAAGGTGAAGTTTTTGATGTTGCAGTAGATATACGAAAAGAAAGTAAAACTTTTGGGAAGTGGTATGGTGTAGTACTTTCTGATGAAAATAAAAAACAGTTTTATGTTCCGGAAGGGTTTGCACACGGCTTTTTAGTTTTATCTGAAACTGCTGAGTTCGTTTATAAATGTACAAGATTTTATAATCCATCAGATGAACATGGTATTATTTGGAATGACCCTGATATTGCTATTGACTGGAGTAACTACTTTAAAGGTGAAGTACTCCTTAGCGAAAAAGATAAAAACAATAAGAAACTTGAGGACTTAACTTTCCTGAAATGAGCAAAAGAAGGTCTTAAAAAGGAGAACAGTAATCATGACAAAACTAGTAGTTATCGGTACAGGTTATGTAGGGCTTCCAGCAGCAATAGGTTTTGCTAATTTTGGCTGTAATGTTCTTTGTCTTGATATAGATAAGGAAAAAATTGAAAATCTAAATAACGGAAATATTCCTATTTATGAAACAGGTATTCAGCAATTACTAAACGAAAATGTAAAGGCTGGAAGGTTAAAATTCTCAACGGATATACCTAGCGGAATAAAATTTGGAGATGTTATATTTATTGCTGTAGGGACACCGCAAGGTGATGACGGCAACGCTGACCTTACCGCACTTTTCGAGGCAGTTAAATCTATTGGTGAAAATTTAGACAGATACAAAATTATTGTAACAAAAAGCACAGTGCCAGTAGGGACTAATGAAAAAATTGCAAAATTATTAGAAGAATATAGTAGTGGTAATAATTTTGATGTTGTTTCAAACCCAGAGTTTTTACGTGAGGGGAGGGCTATGTATGATTTTCTTCACCCTGATAGGGTTGTTATTGGTTGCCAAAGTGAGCGTCCTCACAATACTATGAAAAAAATATACCGCCCCTTGTATTTAACCGAAATACCATTTGTATTTACCGATTTACGTACTGCTGAAATGATTAAATATGCTGCAAACTGTTTTCTTTCTACAAAAATAGCTTTTATAAATGAAATAGCAAGATTATGCGATGTAGTTGGGGCTGATGTCAAAACAATTGCAAAAACAATGGGTAAAGATGTTAGGATTGGTAGTAAGTTTTTGCACCCCTCTCCGGGGTATGGCGGTTCATGCTTTCCAAAGGATACGGAAGCACTTGCATCTTTTGCAAGACAAAATTCTTCACCATTAACTATTGTAGAAACGGTTATTAAAAGTAATACATATCAAAAGAAATATATGGTAGAGAAAATTAAAAATAAAATGGGAAATATAAACGGAAAAACATTTGCTGTTTTAGGGCTTGCATTTAAATCTGAAACGGATGATATACGTGATTCTCCCGCTATTACAATAATTGAGCATTTGTTAGAAGAAGGTGCATTTATTAAAGCATATGACCCCCAAGCCATAGCTAACACAAAAAAAATATTTAAAGAAAATATAGAATATACATCAAACGAATACAAGGCTTGTGAAAATGCTGATGCTATTGTAATTTTAACCGAATGGAACCAATTTAGAAATTTAGACCTAGAAGAAATTAAATGCAGTTTAAATAGTAATTTCTTTTTTGACTTTAGAAATATTTATAACAGAACAGATTTAGAAAATTTGGGGTTCATATATAGTGGGATTGGTATGTAATACACTCAACAACTACCGGCTGAAAGCCAGTAGTTTGGATTGCGGCTGAAGCCGCCTAAGTTTATCGCCAACAGAGAAATTATCAGCATTTTGAGATTCTTCTATTTCCTAATTTTGAGTGTATTGGACTATAATTTCATCTGTGATATTACCTGCGGTAGCTGGAAAGTGCCCTCTAGCCCACAGATGATTTCCCCAATACTGTTTTTGAAGTTCTTTATACTCCATAAGTTTTCTTTACTTTGTTATCCATACAATATGATATTTTAGGTCATATGTCGCATGTGATGTTTTACCATAGTTCTTCATTAAACTCACCTCTTAAGTGTCGAGTAGAAAGCTTCCATGACTATAAAAGTCACTGCTCCCCCTCACGGAAC
>CAYYRV010000065.1:0-7138 GCA_964474135.1 uncultured Defluviitaleaceae bacterium | reverse complement strand
TATGTTTTTGCCATATCTCATCACCATAATTATTTTATCACATTTTTAAACTTATTTCTATATATTTTTTTGGAAATAGTATTAAAGGTCAGAAAGACTGTATTATAGACTATGAATATGTCTTATTAGAAGATTGTATTGTGCCATGCTGTCATGGTGGAGTTATTAGTATAGTGGATAGTGGGCAGCAATAATAAATAAAAGGGAGAGATAATAATGGGTATCAAATTAAAAATTAACGCTAAAGAAGAAATTGATTTAACAGACTTTACAATAATAGATTGTATTAAAAAATGCGAGGACATAAAAGGAAAAAATGAATATTTATCAAGAAATATTATTGCAATAGAATTGTTTGGAAAATACAGCATATTTGACAAAGCTAAGGAAAGCTTAGAAGTAGACAAACTTTCCAAATGGTCTAAAATAACAGCACACGAGAAAGAAGCATATGGAGAAGTGGAACTAAAACAATATGATACAAACAATAAGCTGTATGATACGCTGACTTTCGAGAAAGCATTTATTATTGAATATAAAGAGAACTACAGCTATGAAAAATGATTTATGGAATATTATGCTTTTATTCGTAAATTTGATGACACAGAAGAATCAATAAAAAAATAATTTAAAATAGGAGATGAATAATATGTCAGCAAGATTAATATCAAAGAAAAAGGGAATAGAACTCTCATATGTAACGGATTATGATGTAGCAGTAGAAACCCCAAGGACATCAATAGCAAAATCATATGAAACAAAAAATGAAATAGTAATAACACTTAAAATACCAAAAACAGATTACAGCAATAAGGGTTTTCAAGAATTAATAAAATGGTCGGAATTGCCTGTACAAGATGACGGCTATTATGCGGACTTAGCAATACACGTTAATATAGTAGGCAAAAATGAAAGAACAGTAGTATTCACACACGCAAATAACAATAGACATACATAATAAAACAAAAGAAGATTTTGTTATTGCTAAAATAACCGCAAGCCAAAAAGAGGATAAATATGTAGGGGTTGCCTTTGGGATAAAGCTTGAGGATACTTATAAAGCGGCATTTGATAGGGTAAACAACCCTCCTACTCTTAACATTATTTTGCCTCCTATGCCTAAAAAACCTAAAGATGAGGCTGAAGATAAAAAAGAACAGAGAAAAGAATATGCAAATACTAATAGGGAAATAGAGGTTTGGGTATACAAAAATGAAAATATTTTTTATATAGATAGGGATGAAAAATATAAAAAAATTCGTAGTAAAATAAAAGATGGCATAGATTTTGTTCATTTGTATGATTTTTTTAATAACTTTAATATTTTTGGAGCAAACGGTAGACTAAGAAAATGAAGTTGTACCTCCATATGAGATTTATGAGATAGGATCATTTGATGTTGATGGAAATGGGTACTATAGTATAGATAGTTTATGGAGCAAAATTAAGGGTAAACAAAATTTTGATATGTTAGAACTTACAAATAACAATAAAAAAATATATAAATTTTGGAACGTGCCCAGATTATATTATTCAGCCTTTTCAATGGGGTCGGATTTATATAGTTACAATGGTAAAATTACTTCTGTTAAAAAAAAGCTAGATGGGGACATTGAAACAATAACTCAATCAGAAAAAGAGCAAGCATTAAAAATATATAATAGTGACAAAGAGAAGTATACCTCCTTAAATCCGTCAAGCTATTTTGAGGATTTAATTAATGATATTAATGGAAGCAAAAAGTCTGTTAAAATAAATAATAATAAAGGAGCAAATAATAATCCAAGAAAAAATGATTTAATAAATGCAATGAATGATAGTGATTTTATTTACATGGCAACTCATGGTAGTGCATCTGGGCTTTGGATTCAAGATATTATATTAGATGAAAATGGTGCACCCACTCTAATGTATATTTTAAGAAAAGTTAGTAAAAAAGAAGAATTTATCAGACTAGAATTTGAAGCAAAGGACTCTACAAAGGATTCAAGAATATCTGCAGAAGATGTTACTAACCTAAAAAATGACTTGAGACTTAAATGGATGATAATTGCAGGCTGTGCTCAGTTAGGTGAATCTGCTGGTGAGGATCTTGGAATAAAATGGGCAAAAGCAATATTGAAAAATAAAACTGTACATGGTATTTTAGGTTATTATGGTTCAGCACCAGGATATACAAGACAAAACGATATAGTAAAAAGATTTGTAGACAATGTTAAATCTGGTAATACAATATTAAAAGCGTGGGAAAATGCAAACGATCGCTTGATGGGTGATTCTACATGGATGGCAGTATATCATGAAAGTAATGAAAATGATATATTGAAAAACCTTTTTGCAAATCATACAAGTGATATAAAAAATTCTAAAATTTATAGAGAAGGTTACAAAAAAAATAAGGAAGAACTAAATGTTAATTAGTGAAAAATTAAATTTTATTCTTGTTTGTGTAGGGTTTTGAGGTGGTAAGTTGAATATTAAGAAAAATTGGTTTAAATTATTTATTATGCTATTACTTTTCCCTTTAATTGGTAAGGTATTAGTATACGCTTACGAAAGATATGAAAGGAAAAAAGAAATTATACTATATGAAGAACTAACTAAAGAATACGACTCTAAGGAGTATAGTTTCAAAGTATTCAATTACTTTCCATTTTTTAATTTAAGGGACGAATTTGACTCTAAATACTACTGTTTTATTCCAAAAAGTTATATAAGCGAAGGTTTATCAAAAGAAAGTAAAAGATATTCATATTTTAAAAGATCTCTTATTCCTTTTGATTTAGATAATAATAGAGATTGGAGCATTTATGGGGAGCCGCCTTTTTTGCCCTGGGGACTTGATAAAGATACTGTGATCCAATTTGAGTATTTTTTTGCCAAAAAGTATTTATTTGATAAATATTTTAATTCTAAACAAATAAAAAATTATAAGGAAAAGTTAAAAGATAAAGAGGCTATTTTATATAGGGAGTTTGAAGATGATTGTAATAGTATAACATGGGAATATCATTTTAATGAGGAAGGTCAATTTTATAGAGTTGTAGAAAGGGGTGAGCATAGGCTACTATATTATGATAAAGATAGTAATAGTATGCTTTGTTCCCCATTTGGTACACTGCTTCTTAACTATGAATTAGGTCAGAACTATGATAGAGTTCAAGAAGAGTTTAAAAAAATGGAAATTTATGAAAAAAATATAATTACATGGATAGATAATGAAGGGAAACGACAGTCATACTCAACAGAAGGTCAGCTGGATGTTAATTTGTTTGATTATGCTTTTAGTTCAAGCGATGAGTTTAACCATAACTATAATAAGGCATTCTCTGAAAATGATTTAGAATTATCTATTTTTGCTGAGAAAGCTAATGGTAAAATAGAATATCATCAGAAAAAAGGAGATTCTAAAAATAGCGTAAAATATGAGCTAATCATAACAAATACTTCTTTGGAGTAGATTAGTAGGTATTAAATGAACTATAGTTATTAATCTAAAAAAGAGTCTTTTGTCGATAAAAATATATGTATGTGCTGAAGTATTATTTTCAGTTCACACTCATATTGGAGAGGTTAATTAATACAAACTAAACAAAAATTAAGAACCTGTATCCAGTAGGCTGTCATCCGCCTCTGAATCTATTATTTAGCCCTTATTTGTTGTAGCACCTTGGCATAATCCTTCTATTATGCCTTTGCCGCCGTACCTCGAATGGCAAAAAATCGCTACTTCAAATTTGTGCAATACATTACTAAATACAGGTTCTAAGATTCGAATAATAAAATAATATAAAATATCAGATTTTGGAAAATTAATTTAAAAATAAAGGAGGAAATAAAATGGGAATAGTAACATATTTACACACAGACAGTAGTTACCGAGAGGTGGTAAATCTACAAGAATTAAAAATAACACAAACAATAAACGAACATGCAACTTTACACCTAACAGCCATACTAAAGGAAACATCAGAAATAGAATATGTAAGCAATACAAATGCATATGACACAATAGAAGTAGTAAAAGACGAGCCTGAATATAAAACTATTTTTAAAGGAATTGTAAGAAATATAGAAATTCAGCAAATTGATAAAGTATATTACTTATTTGTAACCGGAGTATCTGGTTCATTTTTTGCAGATATAGAAAAGAAGAGTTGTTCTTTTCAAGATAAAGGTATGACATACTATGAAATGGTAACTAAAGCAATCGAATCACCATTTGAACTAGGAGATGGCAAAGAAAAGGCTAAAAAACCGGGGGGAATTATAGACCGTGCTACAAATGGGGCTACTATTGATAAATTTATTATGCAGTTTAAAGAGACAGATTGGGAGTTTGTTAAAAGAATGGCTTCACATTTTAATGCAGGGCTTATTCCATCTTTACGAGACGATACCCCAAAAATAATTATGGGAATCCCTCAGGGAACGCCAAGAGGAAAAATAGAGAAATACAACTTTTTTGTTAATAAAGATTTGCAACGCTACATGATTTCATCAAAAAACGAAAATACATCTTTGGGGGAACTGGACACTGTCTCATTCCATGTAGAAACTACAGATGAGTTTGATATAGGTGACACTCTTACATATCAATATAAAGATGATAAAACAATGGTTTCTTCACTTTATGTTAAAAGCAAACAAATAGAAATGGTTGATGGGGCATTAAGGTTTAGATATAGCTTTTCAAGTGAAAAAGGGCTTTCTGTAGATAAATTTTACAATGAAAAAATTGTAGGGCTTTCTTTGCAGGGTGTCGTGCTTGATAGGATACAAGATACAGTTAAAGTACACCTTGAGATAGATAAGACACAAGATGTAGGAAAAGCATGGAAATTTCCTTATACAACTCCGTATACCGCTGAAGGAAGTGCTGGTTGGTACGTCATGCCGGAGGTTGAAGATACTGTATACATATATTTTCCTAATAGAGAAGAACATTTTGGGGTTGGATTAAATGGGGTTCGTGTAAAAAATACTGGTACAGATAAAATTAAAAATCCCGAAATAAAATATCTCAGAACTAAAGATGGCAAGGAAATGAAACTTGCTCCGGATGAAGTAGTTATAACATGCTGTAATTCAAAAGATGAAGAATCCGGAGAAGAAAATAAAATATATATTCAATTAAATCAAGATAGCAGTATAACTATACAATCTACAAAACCTATTCATATTAACTCTGATGGTGATATTAATTTTACAGCAGATAAAAATATCTGTTTTGCCGCAGAGGATGAAATAAAACTTAAATGTCAATCAAGCCAAATTAAAATGGATTCAGAAATTCAAATAGTAAGTTCTGTGGTTAAAGTTAACGGATAGGTGGTGTAAATGTGAATAAAATTTTAAAATATTCTAATTTATATATGGAGTTTCCTACTAAAATTATTAAAATAGAAAAATTACAAATTATAGAGGAATTTAATGAGCATGGATTAGCAATAGCAGATATGGTTGTTTTATCGGAAAATGAGTATCGCTTTATTGATGATATTACTTCGTCTACCGAAATAAAAGTAGTTCTAAAAACAGATGATAATACTGATTGTATATTTATAGGTGTTGCAAGTAATATATCGGTAAAAAGAGAAAACCAGTATTATTATGTTAATATTGAGTTAAAAAGTAAATCTTTTTTGCTTGATTGTAAACTAATAAAACGAAGTTTTCAAAATAAGGACAATCCATATAAAAACTTATTTAATCAAGCCGTAGAAAGAGATTACGGTAAAGTCGTTATATATGATATGGCATCAAATGGGAAGGTACAAGAAGAATCAATAATTCAATATGAAGAAACAGATTGGCAGTTTATAAAAAGGTTAGCTTCAAAACTGAATGCAAAAATAGTTACAGATGTAAGAAAATCTTCACCAACTATTTGTATAGGAAAATATTTAGGCGAAAGTTTTGATGAAATTACTCATTCATTTCAATTAGCAAAGGAAAATGAAGAATTTTCAAAGTTTAATCTTAATTATGGAGGATGGAAAGAGGGAGACAAAATTTTTTATAAAATTAAAAGTGTTAATAAATACGAATTATCAGATAATGTTACGTATGGAGACATAAAATTTAAAATTTGTAAAAAAGAAACTGTATTAGAAAAGGGGCTAATTGTATTTATATACCGGCTAGTTAAAGAAAGCGGATTAAAACAAACGCCGATATTTAACAGTAAAATATTAGGAGCATCAATAGATGGAAAAATATTAGATGTTGAAGTTGACAGAGTTAAGATTCATTTATGTATAGACGACAGTCAGCCTATTGGTGAAGCGTACTGGTACAAGTACGAAACATCATATACTACAGAAGGGCAAACAGGGTTTTATTCTATGCCCCAGAAAGGAGATGATGTAAAACTATATACTCCTACAGAATTTATAGAAGATGCTTATGTTCGTACAGTTAACCGTTTAGACGGGGACAAAAATATTAAAATACAAGACCCTGATGTAAAATATTATGGAAATATAGACAAAAAAGAATTAATGTTAGCCCCTACTGAATTACAGCTAACTGCTACAAATGGTTTAGTTCTGCTAAATATGGATAATGATGATGGAATTGAGTTTACAAGCAGTTCCGATATTTTGATTAAAACACAAGCAACAGGAAAAATTTCGGGTAAAAAAATTGGGATAAGAGCCGGAAATGAGGTATTACTAGCTACAAAAGAAAGTAGTATTATAATTAATAGTAATATTCATATTCGTGCAGAAGTATGGACAAACTTATAGATTTTATTTAAAAGTTTTTAAAATAAATTAATAGGAAAAAAATTTCCTTATTGTTAAGAATATGAAGATACATCAGTATTATAAGATTAATCAAAAGCTCTTGATATTAAAATTGAATTTTAGGTGTGAATATTCTTTAGTGTAAATAGAATAATTCTGTTTGCTATAAAGAATTTCTTTTTGAACTACAGGAATATAAACAACGTGGAGATGATAATGGTAAACGTCTTTGCCTAATTGTTCAGATAAAGCTTTGTTGCGTTCATCAGCGTGCATAGTTGCAGACAAGATATATTTTTCATCGCCAACTTCTGCAACTGCCATTTTATAGGCTTCATACTATTTCCGTTAACACATTTCCATAATCCATTTTCTTGAACACACGC
>CAYYRV010000064.1:0-7503 GCA_964474135.1 uncultured Defluviitaleaceae bacterium | reverse complement strand
AGATTGGTGAGAAAAGGCATCCGTTTTTCTAAAACTGCTCAGATGCATAAAGTCGAGGTTGGACTTGTCATTAATGTTTGATTCTTTAGTATGACAGAACTGTTGCAATAAATCTAATACACAACCAATGTTATAAAAAGTTAGAATACAGTTTTTATTGCATCTAACTCACATTAACTTAGCACTTTAAACCTAAACTATATAACAATAGGTGAATTATGAAAATCATTGGATTAACAGGAAATTCAGGTAGCGGAAAAGGTAAAGTCAGTAAAATACTGCAAAATTATGGGGGCTACATTATTGATTCCGATAAAATAGCACATGAAATTATTTTACCTTATAAAAAGGCTTACTTTGAAATACTTCAATTTTTTGATAGTAGTATTTTAGATAAAGATAAAACCATTAACCGTAAAAAATTAGGTAATATAGTTTTTAATGATAATGAAAAACGATTGAAGCTTATTGAAATAACACATAAATATATTTTGGAGGAGACAGAATTACAAATTGAAAATGTTATGTTAAATTCACAAAATTATAAATTTATTGTTATTGATGCACCACTACTTATTGAAGCAAACCTTCATACAAAAGTAGATGAGGTTTGGGTTGTTTATGCAAGTGAAGAAACCAGACTTAGTAGAATTATAAACAGAGATAACATATCAGTAGAGCAAGCTTATTTAAGATTTAAAAATCAACTTCCGTTTGATGAGCTTAAAAAATATGCAACAGAAATAATTGATAATGATAAACCTAGTTTATATGAATTGGATAAATCAGTAAGTTGTATTATTAATAGGTTTCTTTTATGAAAATTAAATAACGTGGGTTCGATGCAATAAAACTGCATCGAACTTCTGATAATATTCGCACAAATTTAGCCAAAGTCAGGCTAAATCTATGCTCACAACGTGAAAAATCTTACAATTTTTGGCTTGTTTTACAAGACGGTTTGACTACGTCCAACTCACGTTAAATACTATCAAAAGTTTGACCCAGTTTCTCTGCATAGAGCTTAAATTAATTATAGAAAGAAGTTAAGAACCTATATTCAATGTTAATCTCTGCTAACCCAACAACTACATATTGAATTCAGGTTCTAAATAAAAAAGAGGTTTCTAATGTTTTATGCTTTTAATTTAAAAAAATATAAAAAAATAATTGTATTATTACTATTTACTGTTATAATATTTTTTGGTGTAAAAACAGCAACAAGTATTGTTTTTCCATTAAAACATATTGATTTAATAGAAAAATATTCAAAGGAGTATGATTTAGAGACATCATTTGTATGTGCTGTAATTCATGCGGAAAGTAAATTCAAAAAAACCGCTAAATCAAACAAGGGTGCAAGTGGTTTAATGCAATTAACAGAACCTACTGCTAACTGGATAGCCGAAAAAATGAATTTACAGGATTACGATTTTTCAAAAATATTTGAACCGGAAATTAACATAAAAATTGGCTGCTACTATTTAAAGCAGCTTAAAAATCAATTTAATGATGATGAAGCACTTGCTCTTGCTGCTTATAATGCCGGTAGCGGAAACGTCAGTAAGTGGCTTAATAATAAAAACTACAGCCGAGATGGCAAGTCACTTACAAATATACCATTTAAAGAAACAAGAGAGTACATTAAAAGGGTAAATTTTAATGAAAAAATATATTCTTTTATAATAAAGATTGGCTTTTACGGAGGCACAAATGATTAAAAAAATGATATTAAATTTTTTAAGAAATAAATTGCTGAAAATTACAAATATTTCAAAAAGCCTATTAATATATTCATTTGTTATTACACTTCTTAGCGGTTGCTTACGAAGTGAAGATATAAATAATGAAAACGAATTAGAAGAAAATATTCCAACACCAACACAATCCGAAACAGTAGTAACCCCAATAGAAGGTGGAGTGTTAAAACTTTCCATGCGTATTCCAAAAACCCTTAATCCTCTTTTAAATGAAGATGTAACGGTTGACAGAATATTAAAACTTATTTTTGAGCCTCTTGTGGTATTAGATGAAAAACAGAAACCTATACCAAATATTGCTGAAACAATAGAGTTTGCACCAGATGGATTAAGCGTGCTAATTACACTTAAAAATAATATTACTTGGAGTGATGGTGAACCAATAACTTCTAATGATTTAATTTTTTCTTTACAAACTATAGAGGCTTCAAGTGAACAATCCATTTATAAAAAAAATATAGATAATATTTCAAATTATTCAAAAGTTGATGAAAAAACTGTAAAAATATCTTATTACAAACCCCAAGGGGGTTCGGCATATATGCTTTGTTTTCCATTAATACCAAAACATTATTATAATAAGGATTTTAAGCCTGACAGTAATACAAATATGACACCTTTAGGAAATGGGCTTTATAAATTTGATAACTATAAAAATGTTAGAGAGGTGAACCTTTCTATAAACGAAAAAACTTTTAGAGAAAGACCCTATATAACTAATATAAATGTAGTTATAACATCAAATATTGAAACAGATTTATATGCTTTTAATGAAAGTATACTAGACGTAGTTAATACAGATGTAACAAATTGGGGAAAATACAGAGGAACAAAAGTCGCTAATATAGATGAATATACAAGTTCTTATTATGATTTTATTGGGTTTAACTTTTCAAAATCTCTTTTTCAGGAAAAAAAAATACGCGAGGCAATTGCCCATTCTATTGATGTTGATGAACTTGTACAAAATATTTATTTGAATCATGCCGTAAGAGCATACTCTCCTATAAACCCATCAAGCTGGCTTTTCGAACCTAATACAGTAAAATATGATTTTAATTTGGATATGGCTGCTGAACTTTTAGCAGAATCAGGTTGTAAAGATAGTAATGAAAACGGCATACTCGACAAAGATTTTGCCGGTGTTACCCATGAACTTAGTTTTAAGGTAATTGTAAATGAAGAAAATGACGAAAGGGTAAAAATTTGTAATATTTTAAATGAAAATTTAAAAAAGGTGGGAATACATACAGAAATTTATGTTCTTCCATTTGATGAATATGAAAAGGCACTTGTTTCTGGCGATTTTGATATATTTGTAGGTGGATTTAATATGTCTGTCGTTCCTGACCTAACCTTTGCTTTTCATTCTGCATATGTTTCTAACATTATTGGTAAAAATTATTTTTTATATAAAAGTACAGTAATGGATAGCCTTTTAAATCAAGCTAATAATTCTGTTTCCGAGGAATCCTATAAAAGGGATTTGGCAGAAGTTCAGAAGTATATTGCTGAGGACTTGCCTTGTGTTAGCTTAGTATTTAGAAAATCAGCTGTTTTAACTGGTATCAGAATAAAAGGAACAAAAAAACCTGTTATAAATAATATTTTCTCTAATGTTAATCAATGGTTTATTATGGAAAGAGAATTCTAACAGAATTATTAAACTTAATAAGCCCACAAAATATTAATACTTGAGAGAAGCTTGAAAAAGTTTCTCTTTAACTTTTTTAAGATAGTTTTTTTCTTACAATAACTCTAATAAAAGGATGAAAAATATGACAGAGGTTAGAAAAGATTATTTAACAGAAGAATGGATAAGTATTTCCCAATCAAGAGCAAACAGACCATTCAGCTTTAAAAAATCTGATATAAAAATAAAAGATGATAATAGCAAATGCCCATTTTGTATTCAAAATAAAGGTATGACAGAAGAAGAAACTTGTACAGTAGGGGAGGCAAGAGTTATTCCAAATTTATATCCAATACTTGATTCGTGTTCTCCTAACGGATATGGTATTCATGAGGTAGTAATTGATGCATATGACCATGAGTTATCTCTAGTAAACATGGAGTATCGAAAAATTGTAGATGTTCTTTTGGCAATACAAAACAGAATACGTTTTTTTAGAGAAGATAATAATATAAATTATATACAAATATTTAAAAACTATGGCTTTAATGCAGGTGCTTCTCTTTATCATTCACATTGGCAAATTTTAGCAATGCCTTTTATCCCACTAAAAAAAGAGACTATATATAAAAATTTTGTAAACTATAATAATATAAATAAAAGCTGTTATATTTGTGATATTACAAAAAAATTGGAGGATTTTTTAGTTTATAAGCATAATGATGTAGTTTCATATTCACCGTATGCTTGTTCATATTACTATGGAATTAACATAACAACAACTAAACATTTTTCAAATTTTGAAGAAATTCCAATGAAAACACTTTATAATATGGCAATTGTTTTAAAAAAGTCTCTCAAAGCATTAAGCGAAATACTTCCTGAACTTCATTATAATATCTGCTTTCATATTCCACCTTTTTTTAAAGATGAAAAAAATAATGATAGTTATTGGCATTTTTATTTCGAGATTATTCCACGTGTAGCAAATTTTGCTGGATATGAACTTTCTACAGGAGGGCATATATGTTCTTTATTTCCTGAGCAATGTGCCGAAAATTTACGGGAAATAATTAGTAGGTTGGAGGAGGAATAATGTGATTGATATTGCAATTTTATCAGGCGGAAGTTCAGTTGAGAAAGAAATTTCTATTTTTTCTACAAATGAACTTCTAAAACATTTGAATAAACAAAAATACAATATTAAAGTAATTTACATACCCGAATATGCCTCTACTGACTGGATTAAAGAGTTGCTTGAAAATCCTCCAGATTTAGTTTTAAGTGGTCTTCATGGTGGGTTGGGCGAAGACGGCAGTATACAAGGGCTTTTGGAATGTCTTAATTTACGTTATGTTGGTAGTAAAGTATTATCAAGCAGTATATGTATGGATAAATTCATTAGCAAAGTAATAATGCGGAGTAATCATATACCTGTTGTTGATGATGTTTTTATTAATAAAAATGAAAATATAATTAACTTTGAAAAGGATATTTTGGAACTGGGGTTTCCTTTAATTGTTAAACCTAACAGAGGCGGTTCAAGTATTGGTATAACTATTGTAAATAATAA
Organism: uncultured Defluviitaleaceae bacterium; assembly: GCA_964474135.1. Taxonomy (GTDB): domain Bacteria; phylum Bacillota; class Clostridia; order Lachnospirales; family CAYYRV01; genus CAYYRV01. The sequence goes on along the minus strand of CAYYRV010000064.1, from coordinate 2,537 downwards.
ATATGAGATTGAAAAGGCTATCAAGAAAATAATTGAGCTTGATGATGATATATTAATTGAGAAATATATTAAAGGTAAGGAGGTAACTTGCGGTGTTGTTGAAACACAAAAAGACTTAGAAGTATTAACTGTTCTTGATATTGATACATCAAATCCCTTCTATGATTATGATGCAAAATATTATAACAGCGACACAAAAATTCAATTTTCTACATTACCTGACTTTCAGAAAACGATGATTAAAGAAATTGCAAAAAAGGCTTTTAAGGCATTAAGATGTTCAGGTTATGGGAGATTGGATTTATTAATGCATGAAGAACAGATATATGTTTTAGAAATGAATACTTTACCAGGGCTTACTTCTCATAGTCTTATACCAAAAGCTATTGAGGAGGAAAAAGTAAGTTTTTCTGATTTTTTGGATAGATTGATTGAATTTGAGTTGCAGAAATAAATTTTTTTAAATACAAAAAGAGGTTGATTTCATGGACAAGATAAATAAAATAAAAGAAATTAGTGAGAAATTAAATGAAGCCTCAGATGCATATTATAACCAAAATACACAAATAATGACTGATTATGAATACGACAAGCTTTATGATGAACTTTTACAACTTGAAAAGGAAACAGGAATTATACTCTCGAATAGCCCCACTCAAAAGGTGGGTTTTACTGTTTTGAGTGAGTTGACAAAGGTTACACATGAACATCTTATGCTTTCACTTGATAAGACTAAAGAAATATCAAAGCTTACTAGTTTTATTGATAACAAAAAAGGTCTTTTGTCATGGAAACTGGATGGGCTTACATGTGTACTTAAATATAGAGAGGGAAAATTAATACAGGCATTAACACGAGGCAATGGTGAAGTTGGAGAAGATATAACACATAATGCAAAGGTATTTAAAAACATACCAATAAAAATATCAAGCAATGAAGAATTAACAATAAGAGGGGAAGCTATAATAACATTTTCAGATTTTGAAAGAATTAATCAAAATCTCGAAAATGATGATAAATACAAAAATACAAGAAATTTATGTAGTGGTACTGTCAGGCAATTAAACAGTGAAATAACAAGTAGTAGAAATGTAAAATTTTACGCTTTTTCACTTGTTACATCTGGAAATATTGATTTTAATGATTCGAAGGAAAATCAATTGATTTGGCTTAAACGGCTAGGCTTTGAAATAGTAGAATATAAAATTTCAGATAAAGATAATATTGAAAATGAAGTTGAATACTTTAAAAATAAAATATCTAATGAAGACTTTGCTACTGATGGTCTAGTGCTTACATTTGATAGTATAAGCTACAGTGAGTCATTAGGTGTTACATCAAAATTCCCAAAAGATTCAATTGCGTTTAAGTGGGCAGACGAAATCGCAGAGACTATATTAATAGATGTAGAATGGAATACTTCCAGAACAGGATTGATAAATCCTATAGCAATTTTTGAACCTGTACATCTTGAAGGAACAACTGTAAATAAAGCAAGCCTGCACAATGTAAGCATTTTTGAAAACTTAAAACTCGGAATAGGGGATAGAATAACTGTTTATAAAGCTAATATGATTATCCCACAAGTTGCAGAAAACCTAACAAAAAGTGCAACAATACAAATTCCGGATAAATGTCTGGTTTGTGAAGTCGAATCAGAAATTATTAAGCTAAAAGAAGGAAAAGCTTTATATTGTACTAATCCAAATTGTAAAGCACAGCTTATACGCTCTTTAAGTCATTATACATCACGTGATGCCGCAAATATTGAAGGTTTATCTGAAGCCACAATCGAAAAATTTGTTGAAAAAGGTTTTTTAGAAAATTATACTGATTTATATAATTTGCATAAATATAAAAACATAATTACAGAAATGGAAGGCTTTGGCGAAAAATCATATAATAAATTAGAAAAATCTATTGAAAAATCTAAAGAAATAGCCCTTCCAAACTTCATATATGCATTAGGTATAAATCATGTTGGATTAAGTAATGCAAAGCTACTTTGTAAATACTTTAATTATGATTTAGATAAAATAATGAAAAGTACGACCGATGAACTAATAGAGATAGATGGTTTTGGAGCAGTTATATCTCACGCATTATCAAAATATTTTTCTGATGAAAAAAATAAAAATCTTATACAGTATATTACTTCTATTTTAAAAATTCAATTACCTACTGAATTACCAGAAGAAAAAAGACTTAATAATTTTACATTCGTTATTACAGGAGATGTTTTTGAATTTGAAAATAGAAAAGAATTACAGAAATATATAGAAAATTCTGGTGGAAAGGTGACTTCATCTGTTACTGGAAAGACTTCTTATTTGATTAACAACGACTTAGAATCTAATTCATCAAAAAATAAAAAAGCAAAAGAGTTAGGAATACCAATTATTAATGAAAAAAAGTTTATTGAAATGTTTAGTAGACTTGTCCCAAAATTCAAAACTCAATAACATCCATATTATGGATGGGTGTGTGAATATTCTTTAGTGTAAATAGAATAATTCTCCAAAAATTTGTTAATACTT
>CAYYRV010000063.1:0-7595 GCA_964474135.1 uncultured Defluviitaleaceae bacterium | reverse complement strand
CATATGCGGAAGAGATTGGATTTAATCAAAGTTTTGATTGGGAAACAGTATCAAAATGAGTTTTATGAAAAGCCATATTTAATTTATAAAAAAGAAAAAGGCAGTGATTAAGTGGATTACTATTTACTTGAAGAAGATAAAAGGATTTCAAAACCACTGAGTTTTGATGCATATTCCAAAGGTAAAAACAATGATTTTTGTGATGTTGTAATACAAGTTAATATTTATCCGACAACAAAAGTTATAGATTATAAAAAGAATAGAACATTATTTAAATCTAACCATATTTTTACAGATAAAATTAAAAACTTATTAGAAGCTTATAATAGTAGGTTAAAATTTAATGCTATTTTTATAACAGCAGATAATTTTAAGACTCAATATGCCTACTGGGAACTTGTATGTGACACAGTGAAAAAAATTGTTGTAAAAAATTCACCTATTCAAAAGAATTTCCAATTAGATTCAAAAGAAATTAAAAAAGAAATTATTTTTATTATTATTTACGAAAAGCAAGATTACATAGTTTTTAGAGAAGATTTAGTTGAAAGTATTATGAGGAGACAACCTTTAGGAATAAAATTCAAGCAAATTAATTTAATTTAAAAAGGGGGCTTTAATTTGGGATGGAAAACTAGCAAAGCATTTGTATCATCTAAAGAAAGAATAGCAAGAATAGAATATATTCCTTTGATATTTGGAATACAAACCACCGGAGCAGAAGCTAGATACATGACTAAAGATGACTTTCCGGAACTAGCTGGGTTAACTGAAGGTGGTTTTGCAATTGATATTTATTTAAAGAAAGATAAAGAAAAGAGAAAGATGCTTACTTCACCCGGAGGTGCAAGTTCACAATCCGGAAATGAGGACGAAGATATTGATATGTCAGACCGCAAAAGTGGCAATTCTAGTGACTCAGCAGTTCCAGAAGGCGTTTTGGCAGACGGAAAGAGTATTTCTGAATTAAAAGAAGCACTCAAAAATTTAGATGGTGATAATAATATAATTATTTTTTGGTATAACGGCAAGTGGAATATTGTAAAAAATGAAAAAAATGGTGATGAGTATATACCTGTTGAATTAGCAAAAAAAGTAACTGAAAGTGGTGGATTCAGTTCTAATTACTCCCGAAAATGATATTATGAGAAGTGGTGAGGAAGGATCTACTGTCAATTCAAATCATATAGAAATGCTTTTTCTTGCAGCACTAAAAAATGAAAAACAATATTATTACAAAAATAGAAATGGTAAAAAATCAGAAGTCGTAACATGGGAAAAATAAAGAAAAAGGGTGATAAAAATGAGTAAAAAAACAGTTTGCGACGGAGCAACCTTAGAATGCCAATTAGGAACATCAACCAGTATACTAAAAGTTCCTACTTGTCATGGTGTAACGACTCAGGGGAAAAATCAAGCAACTATAATTGACTATAAACCGAACTATAATATATTTAGTTTTTGTTTATGCAAAAGAGTAATTCCTCCTGTAGCTTGCGACCCTGTTGTTATAATGAAATGGCTTAAAGCTCAGAAAGACTGTATTATAGACTATGAATATGTCTTATTAGAAGATTGTATTGTGCCATGCTGTCATGGTGGAGTTATTAGTATAGTGGATAGTGGGCAGCAATAATAAATAAAAGGGAGAGATAATAATGGGTATCAAATTAAAAATTAACGCTAAAGAAGAAATTGATTTAACAGACTTTACAATAATAGATTGTATTAAAAAATGCGAGGACATAAAAGGAAAAAATGAATATTTATCAAGAAATATTATTGCAATAGAATTGTTTGGAAAATACAGCATATTTGACAAAGCTAAGGAAAGCTTAGAAGTAGACAAACTTTCCAAATGGTCTAAAATAACAGCACACGAGAAAGAAGCATATGGAGAAGTGGAACTAAAACAATATGATACAAACAATAAGCTGTATGATACGCTGACTTTCGAGAAAGCATTTATTATTGAATATAAAGAGAACTACAGCTATGAAAAATGATTTATGGAATATTATGCTTTTATTCGTAAATTTGATGACACAGAAGAATCAATAAAAAAATAATTTAAAATAGGAGATGAATAATATGTCAGCAAGATTAATATCAAAGAAAAAGGGAATAGAACTCTCATATGTAACGGATTATGATGTAGCAGTAGAAACCCCAAGGACATCAATAGCAAAATCATATGAAACAAAAAATGAAATAGTAATAACACTTAAAATACCAAAAACAGATTACAGCAATAAGGGTTTTCAAGAATTAATAAAATGGTCGGAATTACCTGTACAAGATGATGACTATTATGCAGACTTAGCAATACACGTTAATATAGTAGGCAAAAACGAAAGAACAGTGGTATTCACGCACGCAAGAATAACAATAGATATACATAATAAAACAAAAGAAGATTTTGTAATTGCTAAAATAACCGCAAGTCAAAAAGAGGATAAATATGTGGGGGTTGCCTTCGGTATTAAGCTTGAAGATACTTATAAAGCGGCATTTGATAGGGTAAACAACCCTCCTACACTTAACATCATTTTGCCTCCTATGCCTAAGAACCCTAAAAAAGATTACAAAGATGAAAAGGAACAGGGAAAAGAATATGCAAATACTCCTGTAGATAAAAAAATAAAAATATTGCCATTAAAAATAGAGCAAAAGCCTGGAACATGGATTTATTGTAATTTTCCGGAAAATATAACAGAATATACTTTTGAACAAAAATTTAATGATGTCTTGGTATCAGCTTCTGATACCAGTAAAACTCATGCAAGAATGTTTTATTCTTATGGAAATGGGTTTAAACATGATGCTACATCAGGTTACTATAGAATTGCAATAATAGATGAAGGTAGCAGTCATGCTAAAATTGAGATAATAAATGCAGTACATCATGTTGGGTCATTAGGAGATACAGCTAAAAACTCGTTGAAATCTTTATACATGGGTGAATCACCCACATCAGGAGTTCCTATTAGGTATAAATCAAAGGATGATACTGTTGATTTTAGTAAAGATTATGATGGTACGACTAATTCGAATAGTTACTATCCTAGTAATATTATAGATAATAAATATTATATCCTTTATGAAGGTTACATATCTCCTAAAGATAATGGCTTTACTGGTTATATAGATTTTAAAGTTACTAAAGGTTCTGTAAGAGTAGTAGATTATATTGTAAGGAAAAAAGAGTCTAGCGGAAAATATGGTGCTCCTCCAACTACATTTTATCATGGAATAGATACCACAAAACTTGCAGAATATTCTAATGAACCAATAGAAAGATTAAAGCCTGATGAAGGATATTATTCTTATGAATATCCATATAAAGATGATGGTAAAAGTGTTATATTTAAAGAGAGAAGAGCCGGAGATAAAGACGTACTTATGATTAATGTAACAGACTATAAAGATATTCAGGAAGAGGAGATTCATATAGCGTTAATGCTTCAGTTGACATATCTAGTCATCAATTTGAAGAAGGAAATACAAAATATGATGTCGGCTATGAAACAGGAAATAGTAGAGATACTAATATTAATGGGGGAAAGAAAGAATTTATTACTATTAAACTGGCAGACCAGTCAAATACATATTATCCAGGTAAGTCAGCATCATGGTCTAATCAAAATGATGGATTTTTTAATGGTGATTATAGATACATTATTGGTGAAAAAAATTATTATAATGTGGGTAACTGGACTGTTGAATATAATATGAAAGTAACTTTATATAATTCAAGTAATAAAACTAAAACTTTTACATTATATATGCTTCCAAGTTCAAACGGAACTCCTGTCCTATTTAAATTTAAAGTTAAAGAACAAGATGATACTGATAATGCATTTATAAAAAACCTTAATGCCCAAAAAAATGCATACTCTGACAAAATAATAGATATGCAACGATATATATTAGGACCGGAAGAAAGAGCGTGGGAAGGTAACTATTCTGTAATGCATAACGGAATGAAAGAGTACATAGGTGGCTATAAACTAAATAATACTATAAAGTCATTTGATGTTAAACCTAAAGGCAAGGAGGTAATTGAATATATGTATGTGCTCGCAACTCAGACAAACTCGCATATGTGGCATATTTGGGAAATTAAAGATAAATAATAGAGGAGGAACAAGCATAATGAAAAATAAAAAATTTAAATTGCTTATAAGTATAGTACCAATATTGATTATGTTCTTTTTAAGGCTAAACTATTCAAACAAAACTAACGAAAATGTTTATAACGAAAATTTAACAACTTCAGATGATAAATCAGAGGATTTATTTTCATCCCAAGAAAGGGAAAAATCAGATGGATTTGAAAAAGAGTGGTGGTATGAGTACTATGAAGATGACAGGATACTTTTACCTAAAGTATCAGAAATTGATTTTTCTAAATTTACAGGGACAACAGATGAATTTTTAACACTTGAAAGACGTTTTGCAAAAGAATATGGATATTCCACTGATGTTGATTTCATTTGGGCTATTAAAGATTATAATAATGCCCCTGGAGTTACAATTCCTTGGGAAGGGTTTAGAGAAGGCTTAGCACTTGAAGTTGATTTTTCAAAAGAGGAGGGCGAAAAAGGTAAATATTTTTTTATAAATGTAGAAGGAGAAAAAGTATTTGAAATAGAACATGATATTTCTGATTATACTGAGAAAGGATTTAGTGACGGATTATTTTTAATAAAAGTGAAGGATGGGCCATATGTATATTTAGACCATAGCGGAAAGGAAGTATTATCACTTGATTACGAAATATGTAATCCATTTTATGATGGTTTGGCAAGAGTATATAATAGAAACCAAGGCTATGGTTTTGTAGATAAAAAAGGACGAGAAGTTATTCCTTTGGAGTATAAATATGCAACAGATTTTGCAGAAGGATTAGCTTTTGTACAAAAATATGATAGCGATACCTGCTTTGTATTAAACAAAAATGGTGAAATTGAAACAATACTTAATAACTTTAGATTTCCTTTATGGGATTATTTTTCATGTGGTCTAATTGAATTATATGATATAGAAAAGGAAAAAGCTTATTATTATGATAAAAATTTTAACCCTGTATTTGATTCTCCTAGTGGTGATAAATGGGGTATTTATAGTAAATCAATTTCATATTTTAAAGATGACGTCATTGTAATGCGTTTATATTATCCTGACTTCGGTTATGTTGATGAGTACCAATATAAGCTCCATGAACCGCCATATATAGATGGTTATGACACTTATTATGATTTAAAAGGAAACCGTATACTGCCACTTCAAGAACAAAATTATTTATATTCATTTTCAGAAACGTTGGAAGGACTAGCTCGTTGTGATACAACACATCTTCGAGAAGGAGGATTTATTAAGAATCCATTAACAGCTAGTATAATATACAACGGAGAAGAGTTGCCATTTAATAATTATCTTCCCGTTATTAACAATATGGTAATGGCACCCTATGGAGAATTATGTGAGTTTTTTGGGTTAGTAACGTCAATAGACAAAAAAACAGATTCTCTTAATATAAAGGGAGACGGGATATCTATGAACCATAAATTCATAGATAAATCAATAATGGTAAACGGTACTAAAAAATTATATGAAAATCCATCTATGGTTATGCTAAATGATGTATATATCCCTGTAGCAATGATTACAGACCAACTAGCATTAAATACTAATTGGGATAAGGATACTTTTACATTAACAATAACTGATATAGATTAATACAAACCAAACAAAAATTAAGAACCTTGTATCCAGTAGGCTGTCATCCGCCTTTGAATCTATTATTTATCCCTTATTTGTTGTAGCAATTTGGCATAATCTTTCTATTATGCGTTTGCCGCTGTACCTCGAATGGCAAAAAATTGCTACTTCAAATTTGGGCAATACATTACTGAATACAGGTTCTAAGATTTGTATAATAAAAATAATATAAAATATCAAATTTTAGAAAATTCGGTTAAAAATAAAGGAGGAAATAAAATGGGAATAGTAACATACTTACACACAGACAGCAGTTATCGAGAGGTGGTAAATCTCCAAGAATTAAAAATAACACAAACAATAAACGAACATGCAACTTTACACCTAACAGCCATACTAAAGGAAACATCAGAAATAGAATATGTAAGCAATACAAATGCATATGACACAATAGAAGTAGTAAAAGACGAGCCTGAATATAAAACTATTTTTAAAGGAATTGTAAGAAATATAGAAATTCAGCAAATTGATAAAGTATATTACTTATTTGTAACCGGAGTATCTGGTTCATTTTTTGCAGATATAGAAAAGAAGAGTTGTTCTTTTCAAGATAAAGGTATGACATACTATGAAATGGTAACTAAAGCAATCGAATCACCATTTGAACTAGGAGATGGCAAAGAAAAGGCTAAAAAACCGGGGGGAATTATAGACCGTGCTACAAATGGGGCTACTATTGATAAATTTATTATGCAGTTTAAAGAGACAGATTGGGAGTTTGTTAAAAGAATGGCTTCACATTTTAATGCAGGGCTTATTCCATCTTTACGAGACGATACCCCAAAAATAATTATGGGAATCCCTCAGGGAACGCCAAGAGGAAAAATAGAGAAATACAACTTTTTTGTTAATAAAGATTTGCAACGCTACATGATTTCATCAAAAAACGAAAATACATCTTTGGGGGAACTGGACACTGTCTCATTCCATGTAGAAACTACAGATGAGTTTGATATAGGTGACACTCTTACATATCAATATAAAGATGATAAAACAATGGTTTCTTCACTTTATGTTAAAAGCAAACAAATAGAAATGGTTGATGGGGCATTAAGGTTTAGATATAGCTTTTCAAGTGAAAAAGGGCTTTCTGTAGATAAATTTTACAATGAAAAAATTGTAGGGCTTTCTTTGCAGGGTGTCGTGCTTGATAGGATACAAGATACAGTTAAAGTACACCTTGAGATAGATAAGACACAAGATGTAGGAAAAGCATGGAAATTTCCTTATACAACTCCGTATACCGCTGAAGGAAGTGCTGGTTGGTACGTCATGCCGGAGGTTGAAGATACTGTATACATATATTTTCCTAATAGAGAAGAACATTTTGGGGTTGGATTAAATGGGGTTCGTGTAAAAAATACTGGTACAGATAAAATTAAAAATCCCGAAATAAAATATCTCAGAACTAAAGATGGCAAGGAAATGAAACTTGCTCCGGATGAAGTAGTTATAACATGCTGTAATTCAAAAGATGAAGAATCCGGAGAAGAAAATAAAATATATATTCAATTAAATCAAGATAGCAGTATAACTATACAATCTACAAAACCTATTCATATTAACTCTGATGGTGATATTAATTTTACAGCAGATAAAAATATCTGTTTTGCCGCAGAGGATGAAATAAAACTTAAATGTCAATCAAGCCAAATTAAAATGGATTCAGAAATTCAAATAGTAAGTTCTGTGGTTAAAGTTAACGGATAGGTGGTGTAAATGTGAATAAAATTTTAAAATATTCTAATTTATATATGGTGTTGCAAGTAATATATCGGTAAAAAGAGAAAACCAGTATTATTATGTTAATA
>CAYYRV010000062.1:0-7611 GCA_964474135.1 uncultured Defluviitaleaceae bacterium | reverse complement strand
ACCCATATGTATATCGTCATATTTTGGAATTGTTTTAACGGAAATAGTATTAATAGCATTTATTTTTTTAGTTCTTTTACTCTTTGTATGTTTTAGTGTTTTTGTTTATATCATTATTTTAAAAAATAAAACCAAGAAGGAGCTTGAATATTTAGCGTTTATTGATGAACTAACGGATGGTAGCAATCTTAATAAATTTAAAAAAGATGTAAAGGAGTTACTGCTGAAAAATCCCATTAAAAAATATGCAATTATAAAATTTGATATTGATAACTTTAAAATGATTAATGACATTTTCGGACACTCGACAGGTGATGAAATAATAAAGCTTATATATAGTGAAACAATTGCAATGTTAAGTGATGGAGAATTTATAGCTCGAACAAACGGTGACCATTTTATTATGTTTATGAACTTTGTAGATGAAAGCTCTCTTTTAAAACGAATACAAGTTCATTGGGACAGCTTTTTACTAAAATCACATAATCAATTCGGCAATTACAATCTAAAATTCGCCGTTGGAATTTATGCACATATTGATAATCAACTGGACATTTCTTTGTTAATAGATCGTGCAACAATTGCACAAAAATGTGTAAAAGCGGAAAGTGGGAATGGCATTCAGCTTTTCTCAAATGAAATGAGAGAATCACTACTTGCGGAAAAGGAAATTGAAAACAGCATGGAAAGCTCTCTTGTGAAGAATGAATTTAAGGTTTATTTACAACCAAAGTATGATCTTGAAACCGGCAAGTTAGCCGGTGCTGAAGCACTAATACGCTGGCAAAAGAATGGGAAATTATTAGCTCCTGATAAATTCATTCCTCTTTTTGAAAAAAATGAATTTATTAAGAAAATAGATAGTTTTGTTTTAGAAGAAATATGCCGCCAACAACAAATATGGAAAAATCAAGATAAAATCTTGGTTCCCATATCTATCAATCAATCAAAACTTTTGATTTACAGTACAAACTATGTAAGTCATTTGCTATCTGTAGCAAAAAAATACGAAATAGATGAAAGCTTGATTGAACTTGAGCTTACAGAAACCATTTTACATGATAATATTGATGAGTTGCTTAGGATAATAAGTGAACTTCAAAAGTATGGATTTAAAATATCCATAGACGATTTTGGTAGCGGCTATTCCTCTCTTAGTATGCTTAAAGATGTACCGGCCGATATACTTAAAATTGACCGTGAATTTTTAAAGAAATATGACCAAAATGATAGAGGAAATATTGTACTTACAGACATAGTAGCACTTGCAAAACATCTGTCAATGGTAGTAGTAACCGAAGGAGTGGAATCTGAAGAACAAGCTAACTTTCTTAGAAAATTAGGTTGTAATATTGCGCAAGGATATTATTTTGCGAAGCCAATGCCAATAAATGAATTTGAAAAACTGCTCTGTAAAAGCCCTCATCAATAAAACGATGGGGGCTTTTTGCCTGTTAAGCAAAAACCACCTTTGATGATATACACAAATATAGGTGATTGAAATGAATAAAAAGTCAAAATTGGTGATACCACTACAAAATGAAAAATATGTATTAATTTGCCGAAGAAACGACCTTCCAGAAAATTGGGAGATGGTTTCTTTATTTCATCGACAAATTTCTGCTTTATTAAACAAATAATCTAAAAAATCCACAGGGCGTAGCAGCCCAAAATGACAAATTTTGCGGCTTTATGCCTGTGGTTTAACTATTTGGGATAGCCGCATTGTGATTTTATGCGAACTATCCCATTGTTACTATTATACGCCGGATTATATGCAAATATACATTCCTTCATAAAAAACCTTTGGTGGGAGTGTTATATCGGTAGGTATCCATGAGGTACCTCTTTTCTCAAAAAATTTGTGAGAAAGGAGGACAAGCCTTATGGGTTTTAACTACCGTTTAGAGTTTGCGAAATTTAAAAGCGAATGGGAAAAGCAAGAAATAATCATCCGTAATGAAGGAATGAGCGATGAAGATATTTCTGAACTTTATAACTTCTCCTATGAGCAATTTAAAGGCGATCGCAATTACTCAATGAAGATAGATGATTTTACTTCCGCAGATAGCGAAGAAGAAATACCGAGCGGAAAAAAAGCAAGAAGAGGCATAGTAAAGCAACCGGTAGAGTTTGATGAATGCCTTGACTTGCTTGAACAGATAGAAAATATGAAGCTGCTTAAAGCGCTTAATGAACTTCCCAAAGAACACTATGAACTATTTTGTTTACATGTAATTCAAGGATTTTCACAAGTTGAGATAGCACAAATGACTAAACAATCTAAGCAGAATGTTTGCAACAAAATAAATCGGATTAAAAAATTTTTAAAAAAGTTTTTCTAAGACGTTTACTTTTAACGTTTCCCATTGCTTTTATATGAGAGGACATTTTTCTTCTCAAAAACTGCACCTTGACAACTAAATATTACGGTATTCAGGTACAGACCCTGTGTGGCTCCACAAGAGCAAGCGGCATGAAGAACGGCGCTGTGGCTTCATCTCAAATTATTTTAAAACTCCCACATGAGATGAATAGCGATAAACGTTATCTTTAGACTCGGCTATGGCAAGTCGGGCGCGATAACACGCACAGGATATAATGAAACTTTCTCACGACCCCACACGGACTTGATGGGGAGTCCCTGCGGTATACGCTTGTTTTGGCAAAATAGCGGTATCGTGGGGCTATGATACGGCTGCCTGCCGTAGCCTGAATTACCCCCTTACAGGGTGCGGTTTATCGTGCCTTTCTGCCGGGGAGCGTGGCAAATATGGCAGAGTATCAAAATCAGAAATCAAGGGCTGGATTTATATATTCTTTTGATGTTTAAATCCAGCCTTTTATTGTGATTTTGATGTTCTTGCAAAAAATGGTTCCCAATTCGGAGTCAATTATTTTCAGAAAATTTTATACAAGGAGTTGTTGGATATGGTTAAAAAAATAAGGCGTGGTGACATATATTACGCCGACTTAAGCCCGGTTATCGGTTCAGAACAAGGCGATTACCGGCCGGTGCTTGTGGTGCAGAACAATTTAGGAAATGCGTATAGTCCAACAATAATCATTACGCCAATTACAGGTAAACTACTTAAAACCATACTTCCTACTCATGTCTTTTTATCAACAGACTGCGGACTTGAGAAGGATTCGTTGGTATTAACAGAGCAGATTAGAGCAATAGACCGTTCAAGACTGTACTATTACATAGGCTATGCCGGAAAAAGCGCCATGTTGCAAATTGACAGGGCGCTTTTAATATGTGTTGGGCTTGAACAGAGAAGTTAAGTTTATGAAATAATACAGGCTTTCGACTGATTATACAGTAATCAGACAAGTTACAAGCCGAATAAAATTGTATAAATACTATCCAAACGTCATAAGGAGGGATTGTATGGAAAACTCATTGGAGTTAATTAACATAGAGGAAATGAAAAATATAGATGTACGGTTGGTTGACCCTGATACACTGGTTGACATCCGAGATGTAAAAATAAATATGAAGCTTCCTCAACAGGAAAGATTGCTTGACTTTATCAAGCAGATTAAAAATCCATACTGCTATAAATATGGCAAAACAATTATTAAGGTAAGTTTCATGGAAACGGAGGCAACCATTGAGGATCAATTGGAACTATTTGGCCTCGTTATGATTACTTGAAAACAAACCAATAGCAAACTGTACAAACTAAAATAGGTCTGTTATCCTTACAGTAGGACTAAATCGGTGAACCCTTGAATTTATTGGTTTGTTTTAATGAAGCTACTAAATAGAGGAGTGAGCCGTAATGAATATTAAGAATGTAGCGGTGAGTGAAAACACTGCACAAAGTGAGGACTGGAAAGCAGCCCTCTATGTTCGTTTGTCTAAAGAGGACGGCGACAAAGAAGAATCCGATAGTATTACAAATCAGAAAGAACTATTGCGGAATTATGTAAAGACATCAAATGGCATTGTTATTGTGTCCGAAAGAGTTGATGACGGTTTTAGCGGTGCAAGTTTTCAGCGTCCTGATTTTCTAAAGATGATTGAGGATATAAGGGCTGGACTTGTTAATTGCGTTATTGTTAAGGATTTATCACGTTTTGGGCGTGATTTTGCTGAGGCTGGAAAGTACATCGAGCATGTATTTCCGTTTTTGGGAGTACGCTTTATATCAGTGAATGATGGGATCGATACTATCAAAAATAAATCTCAAAGCGATAACATTGTTATTCCGTTTTTGAACTTAGTAAATGATGCATATTGTCGTGATATATCAATAAAAATACGCAGCCAGCTTGACACTAAGCGTAAAAAAGGTGATTTTATCGGTGCATTTGCGGTTTATGGTTATAAACGGCAGGAAAACAACAAAAACAAGCTTGTTATTGATGAATATGCTGCCGGTATAGTAAAACAAATTTTTGGGTGGAAACTTGAAGGTATGAGCCAACAAGGTATTGCCGACCGTTTGAATAGTCTCGGTATACTTTCGCCAATGTAATACAAAACCTATATTGGCTTGAATTATTCCACTAACTTTAAAACTTCAAGCAAGGCAAAATGGTCTGCCGTAGCCGTAGGACGCATTTTGCAAGATGAAACCTATATTGGCTTGAATTATTCCACTAACTTTAAAACTTCAAGCAAGGCAAAATGGTCTGCCGTAGCCGTAGGACGCATTTTGCAAGATGAAACCTATATTGGCACACTTATACAAGGAAAATGTGCTACACCTAACCATAAAATAAAGAAAAAAGTGCAAAAACCAAAGGAGGATTGGGCACGAATACCGGGCGCACATGAGGCTATTATTAATGAAAAGGATTTTATAAACGCAAATAAGGTTTTGGCAAGAGATACAAGGATTGCTCCCGGCGGAACTACCGTTTATCCGTTTTCCGGAATAATCAAATGGGGGAACTGCCATGAAAACATGATACGCAAGACTTCTCAGGCCGGAGAGAAACGGTATATTTATTTTGTTTGTTGCAATGGCTGTAAGAAACATCGTATTAGCGAAGATACGCTTTCAGAAATCGTAGCTGTGGCAATACAGTCACATATAAACAATATCACAAATCTTGAGCGTGTTTTATTGTTCATAGATAGCTTGCCGTTAAAAAAAGATGAGGTACAGCGTCTTGACAAGCAAATTGCTCTGAAAAACGCTGATATAGAGCGTTATAAAAAGCTTGTTTTTTCACTGTATGAAAATCTTCAAAATGGGATTTTAAATGAAACAGAATATCGTGAGATGAAAAATAAATATAACGCTTTATGTGAGGAGGCACAAAGTGCCGTTTTAAATCTTACGAGGGAAATAGAAAACATAATTAATAGTAAAGGTGAAAAAAATGTTTGGATTGAGCATTTTAAGCAGTACCATAACTTCACAGAGCTTACCAGAAAAATGCTTATATCCGTCATTGAAGAAATTACCGTTTATACGGATTCACGTTTAGATATACTTTTTAAGTATCAGTATAATTATCAACGCACCATTGATTTTGCCAAGACAGTAGGTAAGCTTTATACTTTGCCAGACATGGAGCAAAGTCCTAAGGCGGTGATGTGATATGGCAAGGAAAAGCAGGCGGCAAGATAAAATACAAAATGAAAGTATAGAAAAACAAGCTGAATGGCGTACAGCCGTGTACGCAAGGCTTTCTATTGAAGATAGTGGGATTAAAAACAGTGACTCAATAGAAATGCAAATAAATCTTGTAAAACATTATGTTGAGCAAAGACCATACCTAACGCTTAAAGATATTTATATTGATAATGGCTCAAGCGGAACAAGTTTTGAAAGACCGAGTTTTAACCGCCTTATGGATGATATTAGGCGTGGCTCAATCAACTGCGTTGTTGTTAAGGACCTCTCGAGGTTTGGACGTAACTATATTGAAACTTGCGAATATATCGATAAAATCTTTCCTTTTATGCAAGTCAGATTTATTTCAGTGAATGATAATTTTGATAGCATGAACTGTACGAACTATTCGGAAGGCTTAATTATATCTCTAAAGAATTTGATAAACGACGCATATGTCAAAGATATATCTTGAAAAGTTAAATCTGCACGCAAAAAACAGCGAGAGCGTGGAGAATATACAGGTGCATTTGCCCCATTTGGTTACAAAAAAATGGAGTCTAACAAAAACAAGCTTCTCCCAGACGAAGAAACCGCTCCTATTGTGCGTGACATTTTTAAATGGAGAGCGGAAGGAATGGGTAAAGCTGCTATTGTAAAACGGCTTGAAGCATTAGGCATACCTTGTCCGTCAATGAGGCTTAGAAATAAGGGTAAGGTAAAAGGCGAAGGTTATTATAAAGCCACCGTTTGGCAGCCAAAAGCAATAGATAAAATCATATGCAGTAAGGTTTATTTAGGACATTTGGTGCAAGGTAAAACAAGTCAGGCTTTATACGAACACAAGTCAATAGAATTTTTGCCGGAATCGGAATGGTGCATAGTCGAGAACACACATGAACCGATAATAAGCCTTGAATTATGGGAATCTGCAAATAAAGTCAATTCTGAGCGTAGACAGAATTACTTAAATAGCAAAAAGGAGCAAAACCTACCGGATAATATTTTTAAGGGTTTGCTTATATGCGGTGTATGTGGCTCGAAGATGGTTAGGACAAGAAATGCGAAACGACAATTTGAATACTATTACTACCACTGCAACTTAAAAATACAACACAAGGACGATACTAACAGTGCCATGATACCGGTAAAACACATTTATGATTTGGTACATTCGTCTATAAATAAGCAACTGAAGCTTGCTGATGAGAAGTTGGAAGTATTGAAAAAGCGTAAAATAAAAAACGAAAATCCATGTGCTACTATAGACAGGAAAATTTCACAGGTTGTAGGGGCACTACAAGGCAATACAAAAAAGCATGAAACTTTATATGAGAATTATGTAGAGCGTTTGCTCACGGAAGTTGAATATATCAGCTTTAAAAAAGAGTATGAGCAGAGAGATGAAATGCTTAAACGTGAACTTGAAGGATTGTATCAGCAAAAGAATTTCATGGCCGACACATTATCAGCGAACAATGACTGGATATCAGCACTTAATGAATTTCGCAACCTCAAAGAGCTTTCACGCAATATGGTTTTAGCCCTAATAGAAAGGATAGTAATAAATAGTCCTGATAGCATAGAAATCGTTATGAAGTACCGAGATGAAATTAAACTATTGGACATCAATAAAAGTGAGAGCTTAACTGATAATGCGAATGATTCCAAAGGTATTGCTGCGAAAGGTGGTGTATAAGAATGGGATATACAACAGCGTTATACATTCGCCTTTCAGAAGATGACGGCAATGTGGTTGAAAGCAATAGCATTAAAAATCAAAGGGATTTGTTAAATGATTATATAAGCAAGAATCCTGTTTTAAATACCGGCGAAAAAATGGAGTTTGCTGATGATGGATACAGCGGTACAAATTTTCAGCGTCCGGCTGTTCAAAAAATGCTAGACTTAGTAAGAAAAGGAGCAATACAGTGTATTGTAGTTAAAGATATCTCAAGGTTCGGTCGGAATTGTGCGTCTAGCAAACGCTAAACATATAGCAGGTGGGAATCCTGTCCGGTAAGGTCTAGCCAAC
>CAYYRV010000061.1:0-7783 GCA_964474135.1 uncultured Defluviitaleaceae bacterium | reverse complement strand
TTTTTTGACGTATTTATCGGCTTTTCTCTAATAGTTGAAGTGTGTATACAGGCGTCCCTGTGGCGAAAATCAAGCCTTTGCCGCCTGTAAGTTCGTCCATATACCTACATTTCATAAATAAGTCGGAGCTTTTTTGGGCTTCGGACGTAGACAAACCGGCGACGTTGCGCATCTTCGTATATAGGAAAAGGTTTTTAGTTCTATGTTGTCAAGGGTATTTTGGAGATTTTTTTCACTAAACCCTAATTTTGATAATCAATTTATTTTAAAATATGTATACAGTTACTTTGATTTCTTTAAATACCTTTAGTTTACAATAAATCGTTGTATTTAGTCATTTTTTGTGGTAAAATATAGAAAAATTTCTTGGATATACGGTTGAGTAATATAGAGCGTTATGTTTATAAGTGACTTTGTACAACAGATATGTACAAGCATTTGTAGCAGTAGTTATAACTATAACGGTTTGAATGTATCTTGTTGGAGTGGATAAAAAACTATAGGCTACGAAAGGAAGATAACTATGTGCGATAACAATTCCGAACAAAAAAGCAAGAGGGGTATCATAAGAAACATTAAGGAAAACTATGCAAGGGCTGAAAAGGCTCTTGTTGAACAACTTTATATGAAACACAGCCTGCACCCAAATACATGCGGCTCAGCTCGTGAAGATATATGGAAACAGCTTTTTGAGATGATTATTCCAAAAAAGTTTGTTATTGAACAATCTGTTTTTATTATTGACTCTACATTTAGAAACGATGTCAGTCAAGTAGGTATATCCAAAGAAGTTGACCTTGCAATTATTGATGAAACATATACACCTTACATTTTTCGATATGGTAGGATTAAATTTGTTCCCATTGAGGCTGTTGCGGTTGTTGTAGAATGCAAGAGTGGCAGTGTGGATACGCAAGATTGGTGCACTCGTATAGACGCTCTGAAAACATCTGATAGGTCTATTATAAGAATAGCCCCAGAAATTGCAATGGGCGGAACTCCTACACAAAAAGCTACTCGCCCTATAAAAATACTGTGTTCTATGGATGCAGGCTCGAACAAAGACTTGTTTGATATATGGCTAATTGCACATAAAGAACATATAGAAATTGATTATAATGAAAAAATTAAAAACTTACATGATGCATACATTTACTTGAATCATGACAAATGTTTTGATATGAATGATTTAGAAACATATAAATCCACATATTGTAAAGTATTTCCGAGCAGAGCCAAAGTGAATATTGATAGACTTGAAGAGAAAGTTATATCAAATTATGAAATTCAAAATAACTCGTTTCTATCTTTTAACTTCCAGCTAAACCAGCTACTTATGCTTATCAACAATCCTTTATTATTCCCACACCTTGCATACGTTGATATGTTTAATGAAAAAGAGGAGAAAGATAGGTGAATTAGTCATGCAAACAAAAACCTTAAACTGCAAAGTTATAACACCTATGTTTTCTTTCGGAGCAGATTCAAGCACTCCAGAGCTTAGACCAACAGAGCTAAAAGGACTTATACGTTATGTTTATCGAACTACACAACAGGAGGCACTTCCTAATAAACTTTTTAATTCCGAGAGCGAGCGTTTTGGTAGCGTAGACAAAGCGTCACCGCTACGGTTACAAATGATGCCTAAAGAATTAAAAAGTAGAAGTACACAATCATTGACACTTCATAAGGGTGGAAATAAAAAACAATGTATAGAAATCAATTCAACTTTTGATATTATTTTAAGTTTAAAAGCCAACACCCAGACAGATATAACGTGGTATGAAGACATGATAAGATTATCTTTCTATCTTTCCGGTATGGGTAAACGCACACGCAGAGCAAGGGGCTGTGTGTGTTTAGACGGGGAAGAAAAAACTATAGACGAGACAAAGGATAATATATTGCGTCTTTTGAATAAAATTGTTGAGCAAGGTAAGGAAGTATATAAGTTAAATGATGTCTGCATTGTACCTGCAAAAGAATACGTATCAGAAGTACCTAGACCTGTCATACAGAAAATATCCTTTGGTAATGTAGTAAAATATGAGAATATTAATAAATTCCTACACGCGGTTGACGAAGCAGGTCACTATGCAAAAGGGGCAAATGGAGTACATAAAAAAGATGCAACAGGAAGCACTGAGCTTGCTTCACCTATAATCGTAAGTGTAGTAAAAGTAAAAGAGGGTTACTTCCCAATTTATACTTATGTTATGGCAGTTAATAAAAAAGGTCAAGCTTTTGATGAAGATTTTACAGCACGTTCAGAATTTCAAAGTAACATTGAAAGGCTGGTGGCGAAGAAATGAAAGCACTGTTTGCATTTACCATAGGTCCCGTTAAGGCTTTTATTGAAAATTCTCGCAAAATGATTGACTTACGAGGTGGCAGTAGCATTCTATCCATATTGACTGGAAAAGCAATTGTCTATATTAAAAAATTAGACTATGATGTGATTTTTCCTGTTATTAGAGAGAACGAAGAAGAATCCAATAATAAAGATATTTTGGAATTTAATATTCCTAATCGTTTTATTGCAACTATTGATAATTTTAATATGGATAATTTAGCTTACTATAAGCAAGTAGCGAGGGATTTAACTGAAGCGGTTAAAAATGACTTTAGAGAAATGTATACAAGTACGTTTATATCTGTAGACATAAAAGATGAAAAACATCTATCTATTTTGTCTAAGCAAATGGAAGATTTTTTAGAAGTGCATTGGCTTTATCAGGAATATAGTGACGATGATAAAGAAAGCTACAAAGAGGCATACAATAAAGTTTTTAATGGTTTGCAAGCTGTTAAAAACATACGTCCATTTTTTCAAAGTGATGAATTTTGGGGGCGTAAATGCGCTCTTTTTCCAGAGTATAACGCTATTGTAGTAAAGAAAGATGCTAGAGGCAACTTTCCTACTCACACCAACATAAATGATATAGCTAACTATATTGATGTAACAGAAAGCAAAAAACTCGAATATATGGTTAAGCCAAAGGAGGCATTGTCTGCCATTGCACTTTTCAAACGGGCTTTTACGAAAGATAATAAAGTGAAGTCCCTGCGATGTATGCTTTTTGAAGTTTATTATGGGGCTTATTATGAAAAAACAAAGGATTATGATGACTACATAAAAAGCCCTAATCCTACATATATTGCTGACGCTATATATGATTTTTATTATAATAACAATCCTACAGAAGAAGAATATCCTAAAGAATCAATAGCGTTAGCAAACAAAATTTATAAGCATATAAATAAAAATAATGTTTCTCTCAGCTCATATTATGCATGTGTTAAGTTTGATGGTGATAGTATGGGTGATGTGTATAAAAGAATTTCAAGTAAATCTGAACATCAGGAATTAAGCAAAAAAATATGTGATTTTGCAACTTTGGCAAAGAACATTATAGAAGATGAATGTAGAGGATTGTGTGTTTATGCAGGCGGTGAAGATGTGTTAGCATTTTTTCCTATACACACGCTCTTTACTGGTCTACAAAGGTTGCATGAAGCCTTTTATGAGAAAACAAAACTCACATTCTCAGCAGGTATTGCTATTGCTCATTTAATGCAGCCGCTAAAAGAAGTATTAATAACAGCAGGAAAAATGGAACATCATGCTAAAAGTATAGACCAAAAAAGCAATACAAATGAACATAGGAAAAATGCATTTGCACTTTCTCTTATAAAGCGTAGTGGAGAGCTTAGAACGATACGCCATAAGTTTTATTTAAGTAATGAGAAAGATTATGAAGTTATGAAAATTATGGATGAAATCGTAAAATCCTTGTCGAAAGAGGAGTATTCAAAATCCTTAGCTCATGACATTACAAAAACACTTAGTTCAATTAATAATGATGTGTTTTGTAGTGATATGCTGCAAATAATTATTAAGCAAGTTTTTATGCAAAAGCGTATAGTAAACCCGGAGCTATTGAATAAGTTTTACAAATTACTGTCTAACTGTAAATGTTTGCAGGATTATGTGGACTTTTTGGATATTTCAAGATTTTTGTCTAGGGAGGTGTTTGATAATGTATCAAATCAATCCAGTTGATAATTTTTTCTTTCGATCGGCAGCTCCATTTGAGTTTTCTGGTGAAACCAGCCTTATAGGTAATACATTTCCACCGTTTCCATCTGCATATTCAGGGGCACTAAAAGATCTCAAAACAGCAAATCGCATACGTATAGGGTTTAACGGTATTGCGATAGATAATGATATTTACTTTCCAAAACCCTTAGATTTAATTTCTTATGAACATGGTTCAAAAGTTTTTTGCAGAAAGATGGATTTAGTAAACGTGCCCTTATCAAGCTTCCCACTCTCATATTGTTTGTGTGACAAATCTGATGAAAGTGGAAAAGTTAAGGTTGAGGATGATTTGTATATTGACCAAAGAAGTATGCAGACGTATTTAAGTGAAGTCGAGGCCGACTTTGAGTGCATACATTTATCTGACTACATTGTAAAAGAACCTAAAATTGGCATTGACATTGATAGCAAAAGCAACACAGCAAAGGACAAACATTTGTTTCAAATTGAAATGCTACGCCCCAAAAATGGATTGAAGCTTGTTTCCGATGTAAAGAACATAAGCATTGATAACAAAGCACTTATAAAGCTTGGTGGTGAGTCCAAAATGGCAAGGATTACTTCTTTTACCGAAGACCTAAAAATTGACATACCTGAAAAAGATTCTTCATTTTTTAAACTATACCTTGCTACTCCCGCCATTTTCAAAAACGGATGGTTACCTGCATGGATTGATCCAAATACATACACAGGACAATTTTCATTTAAGGGCAAATCAGTTAAAATTGAGTTAATAACAGCAGCAGTTGGCAAAAAAATTCCAGTTGGGGGCTTTGGTTATAACGTGGAGTTTACAGACGATACAAAGAAAAGGTACAAATACAAACCAAAAGAAATGCGCTATGCTGTGCCAGCAGGTAGCGTCTATTACTTTAAGCTTATAAAAGGTAGTAGTTTTCGTGATGCTATAAAGCTATTTCATCAAAAATGTATCAGTGATTATAGAGAAGACTATGGCTTTCAATATCCTTCTTTACAGTATAACAGAATTAAATATTGCGATAGGGGATTTGGATACGCTATTGTAGGTACGCTAAATAAAAACCAAGAGGAGATGTTGCAATGTATGATGTAAAGGATTTAATGATGTTATATGCCCTTACCTCTATCCACGTTGGAAGCGGAGATGATTTGAACTATATTGACTTGCCTATACAAAGGGAAAAGCACACAAATTTTCCTAAAATTGAAGCTTCTAGCCTGAAAGGAAGCGTCCGACAAGCAATGGGAGATAGCGAAGAAGTCAACGCAATTCTAGGCAATAAAGAGAATGGCGACATTGCGTCGGCTGTATCTCTTTCTGATGCAAGGCTTTTGTTTTTCCCTATAAAATCTGCTAAAGGGATTTTCGCTTATGCAACATGCCCGTTTGCTATAAAGCGATTTATGTCGGACTGCAAAATTGTTGGGATAACAGACTTTGAGCAAGATAATTTTAACTGGCTATCTGGCGAAAAATCTTGTGTTGTCCCTTGTAAATCGGCTATTGTTTTCAATAACGAAAGTGTTGTTCTTGATGAATATGTTTTTCTGGTTGAAGCAAATGAAAATCTCAAGAAATTTTCCGAAATTATTAAGACCAATTTACCAGAATTGATAGATAGTGATTTTTTATCTCGGGTTATATTGATTAACGATGATAATTTTAAATTTTTTGTTACTAACTCCACGGAAGTTGTGACAAGGATAAAGATAAATGGGGATTCTGGTATAACTGAAGACACTGCACTTTTTACACAAGAAAACCTACCTCCAGAAAGTATTCTCTATAGCTTGCTGTTTTTTAGTGATTCTAAAATACCGCAAAAAAATAATGGTGAGAGTATACCGCCTCAAGAAGTTAGGAAAAAATTTGATAAATTATTTGCTGATGAAATATTTCAAATTGGCGGTGATATGACACTTGGCAAGGGATTATTCAGCAAAAAAATGTGGAGAGGGGGCGAAAATCAATCATGAAAAATATGAATAATGAACGGGCGACGTTTGCTTACCGTCAAATAGAAAAAATACAATATAAAAAGTCTGAGTTTCGTTCACTTTCAAGAAGATTTCCAACAATGGTGCACACAAATGGCTTAACGGTAGCCGTTGCATTCTTGTTTGCAAAAAAAGATAAAAATAAACATATTAATGAACATACTGAAATGTATAGAATAATATCAGAATGGCTCAGTAATAAAAACAATCATTCAGACGACAAGAGTGATTTAATGAACTCTATTGTGAAAATGGAAAGCGACACATTACGCCTTGCAACCGCCGAAGTTATGGCTTTACTTGTATGGATAAAGCGTTTCGCAGAAGGGATGTTTGAAGCCGATGTCAAAGTTGGAGAATGATGATAAGAAAATAGATTGGTTTCCTAAAAATGTTTTTAATGTTATGCCCCCTGATGTAACAAATAATTTTAGCAATCTCTACTTGGCGCATAACAAGTTTTTTTATCGGCTGGTTAACAGTAAGGGCGATACCAAATGTGCGAGCTTACTTTATAAGAAGCTAGTGGAGGATAACAATAGGGTACTTTCTTGTTGCAACGAGAGTTTATTAACATCGCTAAATTTTAGAAGCAAGGTAATTGCACAATCCTTTAAGAAATATTGTTGCATTGAGTATGTACCAGAAACAAGACTTATAATCGGTACTGGTGCAGAATCTCCATACAGTTCAATTATGCTTATGACCCTTCATCAGACATATGGGTTTCCTTATATTCCTGCCACAGCTATAAAAGGATGTCTTCGTAATTATTTTGAACAGGAAAAACCGTCAGATATTAACATTGAAAAGTTACTTGGATCGGATAGCAATAGTGGCCATAAATCAAAAGGCTGTTTGGTATTTTTTGATGTATTTCCAACTAAGTTCACATTAACTTTTGACGTCATGACTCCTCATAATTCAGATTACTACACAAGCGAAGGAGAAAAAACACCTACTGATACGGAGAAAAAAATACCTTTGTTTTTCCCTTGCGTTACAGAAAAAACAAATTTTAATATTTATGTTGCTTGTACAGACAGGGAAGAGCGGCTTGACGACAGTTCACGTATAATCACCAGCATCAAAGCTGCACTTGGAGAGTATGGATTAGGAGCAAAAACTGCCTATGGTTATGGCCTTATTAAATAATTGAGAGAAGAGAGAAGTTCGCTCAAGTTCCCAAGTTTTGATGGATGAAAATTGTCTATTCGTTAAGCCGCTATCAATTTTCTTTTCCATCTTGCAAAAAAATCTTATAAGATTTTTCACCAATAATTTATAATTTTGCCCAAGCAGACGCAGTAAATGCCATCATTTGCGAGCCTGTTTGGGCATGACTTTTTGGTTTTTAGCCGTCTGCAAGACCGCACGTACTTTGACCAGCCAGCGGCGATAAGGGCAAAGTACATAGTGCGTTAGCTACTTTGCGTGGCAAGTAGAAAAACCGTGGCGAGTGGCTACCCCTTGCGAAAAAAAGATAGCCACTTGCAATGAGTTTAACTACACAAGCCAACGTCTAAGTGAGTGTTTTTTATCTTTCGTAATCATAACTCTTTTGTTGCTTGCCAAAAATATTCGGGCTGAGTCTTCGCATTTCATTTTTAACCTCAACATCAAGAGCAATGTTTTTTAACATAGCATCGGCTTGCTCCGGAAAATTATTTTTTTCAGCAAGCCTTGCTCCGTAGTTGGCAA
>CAYYRV010000060.1:0-8039 GCA_964474135.1 uncultured Defluviitaleaceae bacterium | reverse complement strand
TTCAATATTGTTACATTTATACCTTTGCTTACCATTCTTGTAACCAAATTTATTTACATTATCGCTTCCACAAAATGGACATATCAAATTTATTTTAACCATAATTTCCCCCCTACATAGTTTTTATATACTTCGGCAAATTATGACAATATATTTAGAACATGACCAAAAAATTGAGAGAAAACACTTATCTTTAAGAACATGGTGTGCAAGATTAGTAAGAAAAGGCATTCGATTTTCCAAAACTGAACAAATGCATAAAATTGTAGTCGGTCTTGTCATAAACTACTGGTTTTTTGCTTGTTTCTCATTGGCTCAATAATTTTAGAATACGACCGCTATAGAAAAATACCCATCCATTTTGGGTTGTTGTGCTGATTTAGGCTATCGAAAAACTTTTGAAAATATTGTTTTAGCGTTAGGCAAAACAGTCAAAGTATTAGAAAAAGTCAAATCAAAATAATGGGTAGTTTTGCCTATACGTTGGGTAGTAGAGCAAACTTTTAGTTGGATTAACAGCTCACGCAGACTTTCCAAGGATTACGAAATTCTAATTGTTTCCAAGGAAAACATGGTTATGATTTCTAATATTGCTACTTTGCTTAAACGTTTTTGAATACAGGTTCTTATATGCATTATTGATAGTAAATTTTTATTCCTTCGTTATAATTATACCTCTTTTTCTTGTGGTTGACGAGCTTTTTTTATGCAAAGAATTTTACTCGTCACAGTTGCGCTTACAGACTAAAACGTGTGAATTATGCGGTGCAACGGGCAATATTTTTTTTTGAAATTAACCACGTTAATAAAGTCAAAAGTCTTAAAGGAAAGAGTAATTGAGAAATGATTATGATAGCAAAACAGCAAAAAAACCTTGTTGTATGACTTGAATGTCATAATCAAATCCACAGCGAGCGAACTTGATTTATAAAGAACTGGCAGGAGCAGTATACATTGGAAGGTGTAAGTACGGGTCCATGAGAGGTTTGGGCTAAATGTCAAATAGCTATGACATACAGTCCTCTCCTACTCGACCACAATCGTGGGAGTGCCGGATATTTCAATGGTGTTAAAGGCTTGAATAATGGCGATATAATGACCTTTGAAACAAAGTACGGCACACCGCTTCTTTTCTTGAAAGAAAAGAAGCAAAAGAACTTTAATAAAAAGCATAGCAATAAATTTATGACTTGAGCTAAAACTCATAAACAACCTTATTATCAACGGCATAATTTATTAAACTATCAAGTTCGGTTAAATTGCTTTCCATCTTTTCTATTATGGAAGCTTTTGGGCGTGTTTCAGGATGTTTTGCAACAAATAACGTACAACAATCCTCATAAGGTTGTATAGAAATTTCATAAGTTCCTATTTTATTTGATATTTCTATTATTTCGTTTTTATCCAACCCGCATAGAGGTCTGAATATTGGTAATTTTGAGGAGGAATCAATAGCTAAAATAGCCTGCATGGTTTGACTTGCAACTTGACCAACACTATCGCCTGTAATAAGACA
Organism: uncultured Defluviitaleaceae bacterium; assembly: GCA_964474135.1. GTDB lineage: Bacteria > Bacillota > Clostridia > Lachnospirales > CAYYRV01 > CAYYRV01. The sequence continues at coordinate 6,523 of CAYYRV010000060.1, read as the reverse complement.
GTGTGAACCTAAATTTCTTCCTATTATATCACTACATTTAATCATTGCCCTTTTAAGAAAAACAGTAAGTTTATCCTGAGGAACCTTTTCATATAAATATGTTTGTATCTCAGTAAAATTAACAACATGAAGCTTAATATAACCTGTAAAATCATAAAGCCTTCTAGCTAGCTGCTGAACCTTTTCTAATGCTCTTTCTGATGTAAACGGAGGCGAATGAAAATAGACTGCTTCTATTTGGACTCCTCTTTTAGCCATAAGAAAACCCGAAACAGGGCTATCTATGCCACCAGAAAGCAAAAGTAATCCTTTTCCTGAAGAACCTGTAGGAAGCCCGCAAAATCCCTTTATTATTTTTGAATATATATATGCATTATTTCTAAGTTCAATCATTAGCTGTACATCAGGATTTTTAACATTAACGCTGAAACTTTCTCTGTTAGTAAAGATATAACCTCCTACAATAGCAGATACTTGTCTCGAATCTAAAGGATAACGTTTATCAGCACGTTTTGTTTCTACTTTAAATGAAATGTTTTTATTTTTATAATGAGTATCCATATATGATAAAGCTATTTCCTGTAAATTTTCAACATTTTGGTTTTCAGTTTTAACACAAAGACAAAAACCTACAATACCAAGTATTGTTTGTAATTTTGGCAAAATTAATTCATAATCTATATCACCAGTAGAATTTTCAATAAGTATTCTTCCCTGTTCTTTAATAACAAAAAAATCACCATATTGCTCAATATTTTTCTTTATAGTTCTAATTAATGCGTTTTCAAACAAATATCTATTTTTACCCCTAAGAGCTATTTCGCCATATTTTGCTAATAGTACATTTTTCATTATTTTTTGGCAAACCTCCTTAGGAAACTAATATTTTTATTTAGTATTGATACAAATGTGTCTACTTCTTCAATTGTATTATAACAAGAAAAGCTAACTCTGATAGCTGAATCAGCAATTTCTGTTGATAACCCGTAATGCTCCAAAATATTTTTATCCTTTTTTCTTGAATTGCAAGTAGAACCAGCTGAAACAAGAACATTATCCTGCTCTAAAGAATGAAGCATTACCTCCGACTTTACTCCTACTATGCTAAAGTTTAATATATATGGAGAGCCATTTAAAAAATCTCCGTTAATATGAATATTATCTATTTGTTTTAAATGCTCTAACAATCTATTTTTTAATTTTTTTACATGATTTATTGATGTGCCCATATTTTCAAAAGCCACTTGTGCTGCTAAAGAAAAGGAAATTATTCCTATTGTATTCTCTGTTCCAGGGCGAATGCTATTTTCTTGCAGACCTCCATAAAAAAGTGGATTAATTTTAGTTCCCTTTTTTATGTATAAAGCTCCTGTGCCTTTTATCCCGTGTATTTTATGAGAACTACAAGTATATAAGTCAACATTCTTAAGATTTAAGTAATGTTTTGCAAAGCCCTGTACTCCATCAACATGAAATATTGTTTGGCTATTTTTGCTTTTAATGGCGTATGCTAAATCTTCTATATTTTGAATTGTACCTGTTTCATTGTTGACATGCATTATGCTTATTAAAGTAGTTTCCTTCTTTATACAATTTGTAACAGTATCTATGTCAATATATCCACTTTTATTTAATGGAATATATGTTACAGAAAAACCATTATTTTCTAAATACTTAAATGTTTCATATACACTAGAATGTTCAGCTTTATTAGTAATTATATGATTTCCGTTTCTTTTGTATGCAGACGAAACACCTTGTATCGCCAAATTATTAGCCTCTGTAGCACCAGAAGTAAAAATGACTTCATTGCTATTAACACCTAAACATTGTGATAGTATATCTCTCGAATTAGTTATTTCTTTTTCAATATTTAAACCACTTTTATATAATGAAGATGGATTGTAATAAAAATTGCTGCTTATTTCGGTACACTTTTTTATAACCGAATCAATTGGCTTTGTTGTAGAGGCATTATCAAAGTAAATCTCCTTCATAATTATGATACTCCTATGTTGTTTGTTATTTACTCATACATTGTCGAATTATTCTCGAAATGTGTTCTTTTTTATATGGTTTGCTTATAAAATCGTCAGCTCCAGCTTCGGCAGCAGGTATAACATGTTCCAATGAAGAGTTATCAGTACATAAAATTATTTTAACAATTGGATTTATGTTTTTTATTTCCTTTACTATATCTGTAATTGCCATTCCGCCTGTAATAGATGCCTCCAACATAACTACGTCGGGATTAAATTCATCTAACATAATTATACCAGCTTGCCCTGTTCCAGCTTCACCAACAATTTGAAAATCCTCTTGACTTGATAATAATTTTGAAAGAATTGTTCTGGCTGCAATAGAATCATCGACAATAAAAATTCTGATTTTATTCATTTCATACCTCCTCCCTAATAAACATTAATAGAGTAATTGACACAAATCCTGCCGTTTCAGTCCTTAGTATTCTTTTACCCAAAGAAATAGACTTAATATTATTTTTTAGACAGCAAGCTATTTCCTGCTCTGTAAAGCCACCCTCTGAACCAATAAAAATGCCAACATTTTCACCCTTTGAGACTTTAAAAGTTTTCTTTGCAGAGTTTTTTTGTTCATTTTCATATGCAACATATGCCTCATCTAAACTTTTTAACATTTCCACTGCCTGTAAAAAGTTAACAGGATTCTCTATTCTAGGTATAATTCCTCTATTGCATTGTTTTGCTGCTGATTCTGATATTTTTTGCCAGCGAGAAATTTTATTTTTGGTCTTTTCATTTATTCTGCAAACAGTATTTTCTGTTTCAACGGGAACTATATTATAAACACCAAGTTCAACACATTTTTGTATTATAAGCTCCATCTTGTCATTTTTAGGTAATGCCTGAAATAATGTTATTTTAAAATTAGGTTCTGATTCTGATGGAAAGTAATCAATTATTTCTAAAACTGCTTTTTTAGGTTCTATTGTTTTTATTTTGCAATTATAATCTATTCCGTAACCATCACAAACTAAAATATTATCACCATTCTTACATCGTATAACATGCAAGTGCTTAGTTTCTTCAAATGGTAATGTAATTTGGTTTTCGTTTATGCAATTAGGTTCAACAAAAAATTTAGGCATACTTATACCAGCTTTTCATTAAATTTTTATTTTATTCCATAAGTTCGGTACAATAAAACCGCACCGAACTATTAGATTATATTCAAACAAATTTAAGCAGGTTTACTTACAACGCAAACCCAATCGTCCTTAAAAATAGTATTTTCTATAATAAAACCATTTTCATTTAAAGCAGAATAAACCTCTTCTAATCTTTCTTTAATTATTCCGCTAGTTATAAAAACTCCATCTATTTCAATAAGTGTGGTTACTAATGGGGAAAGTGCTATTATAACATCAGCAACTATATTAGCCACTACAATATTATATTTAGTGTTATCATTTGTAATAGTTTTTATTAATTCCTTGTCTTCTAATACATTACCAGCAACTACAGTATATTTGCCTTTGTTAATATTATTTAAGTTAGCATTTTCATAGGCAACATCAACAGCACTTGAATCAATATCAACAGCAAATGCTGATTTTGCTCCAAGCAATAATGAAATAATGGATAATATTCCGCTTCCACAGCCTAAATCTAATAAACTTTTTTGTGGATTTACATACTTTTCTAACTGTTCAATGCATAACTGAGTAGTTTGGTGTAGACCTGTTCCGAATACATAACCGGGGTTTATATTAAATATAATTCTGTTATCGGCATTTTCTACGTTTTCCCAAACAGGTTTAATTAAAATTTTTTCACCAACATTAAATGGCTTATAATATTTTTTCCAGTTATTTAGCCATTGCTCATCATTAACATTTTCCAGTTCTAAACGTAAACTTCCGAGATTTAAAACTTCTTCTTCAAAATCTGAATTTATAATTAATGATGGAAGACGTTTTATACCTTCTTTTACAGAAGAAATAGCTTCTAATCCTTCTGAAAGTGCATTTACATAAAAAGTTAAAATAACCTCTGTATTATTACTATTTATAAGACTATCGTCTACATAATCCCATGACATTCTATTATTATTTAAAAACAGCCTCATATCCTCATCATCTTGAACTTGTATTGCATTTATACCACACTCTGTCAACATTCCATAAACAGGCTCGACACCTTGTGAAGTAGTATAAATTTTACATTCTATCCACTCCATAGCTTCTCCTTAGATTTACATTATTTTAATTTCTAATTATTGTAAAAATTATATCATAATGAAACTGTAACTGCAACAAAGTAGTCAAAAATTAATGATTTTATAGTGTACCAATAATAATAACAACTCAATCACATAACTTGTATTATTGAATAAAATAGAATAATAAAATTTTTAAGGGGTGGTAATATGCCGTCTCCATATGGCAATTTTTATAATCCTTATAATCAAAATAATAACTATAACAATAACGGATTTAACAATCAAAGACAACAGAATCAGGGTATGCCGTCGCAGAATAGAAATTACTACAGGGGTGGGGTACAGCAAAACTATAATAATCAAAGAGGCTTTAATCAACATCCTAATTTTAACCAAGCAGCAAGATTTGGTCAACAACCTAATTTTAATCAGCCTACAGGATTTAATCAGCCACAGTTTATGAATCCCAATTTCCAAAATAATAATCAAAATCATATGAATAACGGAATGAGTATGCACAATATGCCACAAAATGCTAATAACATACCGCCAATCGTTCCCGGAGGGCTTCAAAACCCTTTTTCTCAACCCTTGCCTGATGGTATTACTATACAACCATTAAATGAGGAGACGCTTAAGGAAATTCATGGAATTTCTCCAGATTTATCAAACATATCGCCACCATTAATTAATAATGAAAATACATTCGAATTAAATCAGTTAAAAGAAATTCCAGAGCAGATTACACCAAAAATAGAAAGAAGAAGTATTAATGATAGGTTAGCAGACATCATACAAAACGAAAAAAATGGTGCAAATTATTATAAAAGACTTGCTGAGATTGCTCCAAAAAGCGAGTACAAAAGTTTATTGAATAAAATAAGTGATTACTGTGATTTAAGCAGAAATAATATTAATAGTGTTTATAAAAGATATAAAGGAGAATATTTTGAGCCAAAAGAAGCTGATTTAAAATATCATACAAAATTTAGGGATGGCGTTTTTTTTGCAATTTTGGAGGAGAGTAGAAATATTAGGGAATTAAGTGAGTTTTTTGAAGAAACAGAGGATAGTTTTATATCAAAACATCTGTTATGCCATTTATATAGAAAAACAAGCGATTTGAATATTTTGCAAGCTATACTTAGTAAGTAACATGAAAAAAACTAGTACTTTTTTGCTTGTATAACAAGACAAATATACTTCGTCAAACCCATGTTAAGTTATTTTAGTATTTAATGTGAATATTTATTACAGACTTTGATAAAAATACCTTTATATTAATACTTATTTAATATGCCAAAGCATGTTTAAAAATAAAGTAAAAAGGTGGTTTTAATGGAATTTGTACACATTTTATTAACAGCATTGGGTTCAATTGTATTTTTATTTATATTAACAAAAATTATTGGAAACCGTCAAATGTCACAATTAAGTATGTTTGATTACATTAATGGCATTACAATAGGCTCAATTGCAGCCGAAATGGCAACAGCCTCTAAAAAAGATTTTAGTAAACCACTGTTTGCTATGGCAATATATGGCTTAGTTTCCCTTTTTATTTCATATATCACATGTAAATCAATACATTTAAGAAGATTTTTTACAGGTAAGCCATTAATACTTTTTGAGGAAGGTAAGTTATATAAAAAAAATCTTGAGTCTTCTAAACTAGATATTAATGAGTTTTTAACACAGTGTAGAAATGGAGGGTATTTTGACCTCTCTAATATTCATAGAGCAATACTTGAAACAAATGGAAAAATAAGTTTTATACCAGTCGCTAGCCAAAGACCAGTTACACCACAGGATTTAAATTTATCTCCTACACAGGAGAAAACTGTAGCAAATGTTATAATAGATGGCAATATAATGAAGAAAAACTTAAAACATACAGGTAATAATGAGATATGGCTAGAAAAACAATTACAGCTTCAAGGTATTAAAAGTGTTTCTGATGTTTTTCTTGCAACTTGTGATAGTAGCAATAAATTAACTGTATATATAAAAATAAATGATAAAATGAATAGAGATGTTTATGACTAATATTTATAAATATTTAGCTATAAGAGATATTTTGAAGGAACTTCTCATTTGTAGCGTTTATAATTAAAGTTTTTTGAAGGGTTTGGGGCTGTCTTGCTAAGAAAAAAGCAAGACAGCCCCTTGTTTATAGTAGATATAAGAAATAATGGTAAAGCAGCCGTACTGTCATGGGTAAAAAGTGTATAACAAATCAAGCCAAAGACTGTTTCCAATTTTTTGGCAGTACAAAATTTATTTAATTAACCGAAGTTTAGGTAGAATTAAGTGAGTGAAGAAA
>CAYYRV010000059.1:0-8588 GCA_964474135.1 uncultured Defluviitaleaceae bacterium | reverse complement strand
CATGCTCATTATTGATTCTAAAAGTATTCAAAATGCAGACACTGCAGAAGAAAAAGGTTATGATGGGGGTAAAAAAAATCGGGTGTAAAACTGCATATAGCTGTTGACGTTCTTGGATTTCCATATGCAGCTTATGTTACAACGGTCAAATGTTACCGACAGAGATGGTGCGGTTCAAATGTTTAAAACCAGCGGATTTTGCCCCACAACTTTCGAAAAAGCCCTTGTTGACCGAGGTTATAGTGGCGATAAGTTTGCCGAAGCTATATTCAATTTAACAGGTGCGAATGTTGAAGTTGCGAAACGTTCTGAATTACATAAATTCGCTATTATTCCCAAGAGATGGATTGTAGAACGCTCTTTTGGTTGGCTTGACAAATGTCGAATACTTTGGAAAAATTGCGAGCGTTATCTAGAGAATACATTGAGTTTGGCAAAATTGGCGTTTTTGTCAATATTGTTGAAAAGATTTTAGACAGGCTCTTAGAACGGATAAACACGCCCTCTATAGTATTTTTTCTTAAACTGATGACATTGGGTTACTCTGCAGCATTGCCCTGTTCCATCATAGTATAAGTGTTATCTAAATTTCGGATAGTTATTACATTTACACTAAAGAATGTTCAGAACCGTTTTTCTAAAACTGCTCAGATGCATAAAACCGTGGTTGGACTTGCCATTAATGTTTGGTTCTTTGGTATGACAGAACTGTTGCAATAAATCTAATACACAACCACAGATTAATTCATTTTTAATATCCGATAGCGACTGGGTATTCTGCACTAAATCTTGATAAATTGTTGCTACATACCGTTCAAAGTATTGTCGCAATCCTTCCATATCATTCTCTCTGATAAGAGAGGCAATGCTTTCATACAATTTGCTGTAATAATAACATTGGGGGCTGCCCCAAACCTATGGGGTTTATTCGCTTGGGTGCACCGAATTGCTCTCAATGTCATCAGTTTAAGGAGTTTTATTTTGGAGAACACATTTATGTGCCCCACCAACACGAACTAAATTAAGAATTTTATTGGAATGGATAAACACGACCTCTACAGTATTTTTTCTTAAACTGATGACATTGGCTTGCTTCCAGCATTGCCCTGTTTCATTATAGTATAGGTGTTAACTAAATTTAGGATAGTTATTCCATTTACACTAAGAATATTCAGAACTATCTAGTTTATCTAAAATATTGCAATCCAAAATTTTTATAGAACTTTCTTTAAGTAGCTTTTCTATAGATTCCTGTTGATTATTTAGCCTTAAGATAACCATTGCATCATGTTCCAATGACCTGCTTGTAAATGCATACATATATTCAATAGATATATCGTTCTTTGCAAGTGATGACAAAATATCAGCTAGACTTCCTGGTCTATGCTCTAACGCAACTGCAATAACCTCAGTAGTTTTAACAGTTAAGCTTTTATCTTTTAATGTTTTTTTTGCTTTATCAGGGTCTGAAACGATAAGACGCAAAATTCCAAAATCTGTAGTATCTGCAATAGATATAGCATGAATATTTATATTGTCATCAGCTAAATACTTTGTAACTTCAGCAAGTCTTCCAGGCTTATTTTCAATAAATGCAGAAATTTGTTTTATTAACATAGTAATGCCTCCTTATAAATTTCTTTTATCCATTACTCTTTTTGCCTTACCCTCACTTCTGACAATTGTTTTAGGTTCTACAAGTCTGACTTTAGCAGAAATACCTAACACACTTTCTATTTCTCTTTTAATAGTATTTTCTAAAACTTCCATTCCTTTAACATGGTCTGAGAACATTTGCTCAGAAACTTCTATCTCTATTGTCATTATGTCTAAATTTCCTTTACGTTCTACAATAATTTGGTAATGAGGTGAAGTTTCGCCAATTTCCAAAAGTACACTTTCTATTTGAGAAGGAAATACATTTACACCTCTTATTATGAGCATATCATCACTTCTACCATCTGGTTTGCTCATTCTTACATGTGAACGTCCACAATGGCACTTTTCATAATTAAGTGAAGAAATATCTCTTGTTCTGTAACGTATTAATGGAAACCCCTCTTTTGTAATAGTAGTAAATACTAGCTCACCAGAAGTTTTAGCTGGCAAGACATCTCCTGTATTAGGATTAATTATTTCGGGAATAAAATAATCTTCCCATACATGAAGCCCACTTTGATAGTAACAGTCTTGTGAAACAGCTGGTCCCATAATTTCACTTAAACCATATATATCATAAGCTCTAATATTAAGACGCTCCTCTATTTCTTTTCGCATATTGGGGCTCCAAGGCTCTGCACCAAATACGCCTGCTTCTAAACATAAATCATCTTTTTTAATTCCGGCTTCTTCCATAGCCTCTGCCATAAAAAGTGCATATGAAGGCGTACAGCACAATATTGTAGTACCAAAATCAGCCATCATTTTTATTTGTCTAGGAGTATTTCCTGTTGATGCTGGAATAACAGTAGCCCCAATACATTCAGCACCATAATGTGCTCCTAATCCTCCAGTAAAAAGCCCATAACCATATGCTACTTGAACTTTTGAGTTTTTTGTAGCTCCTGTCATAGTTAAACATCTAGCCATACATTCCGCCCAAATATCAATATCTCTTTTTGTGTAACCTACAACAGTTTGTTTACCAGTCGTTCCACTTGAAGCGTGAATTCTTACTATTTCCTCCATTGGGGCAGCAAAAAGCCCAAAAGGGTATGTTTCTCTTAAATCTTGTTTTGTTGTAAAAGGAAGTTTGTCTAAATCCTCTAATGCCTTTATGTCTCCTGGTAAAAGCCCTTTATCTTGCATTTTTTCTCTATAGTATGGAACATTTTGATAGACTCTTTCTACTGTTTTCTTTAAACGCTCGGTTTGAATGGAATGTAATTCATCTCTCGACATCAGTTCAACAGATGGATTCCAACAAGAATTCATTTACTATTTTCCCCCTTAAAAATATTTAGTAATTAAAAATTTAAGACCTTGGGGAAATTTTTAAAAAAGTTTCCCCAATTTACCTTTAAACTTTTATTATAAAAAATCAATTATTGAAAGTAAATTAACCTAGGTTAAATCCATTTTCAAAAGCCTTCAAATTAATTTCCAAAAATTTTTCCGGAACTGTATTTCTAATAACATCAATCCAATCCTCTTTTGGAATATCCATAGTAGTTGCTAAAACCCCTATTAATACAACATTAACAGCTCTTTCTGTGCCAGCCTCTATTGCTGCTGGTAATGCATCAATTGATTTCAAATTTATATTTTTTTCTTTAATATTTTCTATAATGTTATCAGGATATGAAGCCGCTCCTGTTATAACAGGCATTGGATTAATTTTCTGTGTGTTTACTAGCATTTTTCCGCCTTTTTTCAAATAATTAATACTTCTGTATGCTTCCAGTAGTTCAAATGCCATAATTATATCGGCTTGCCCTTCATCTATAATAGGTGAGTATACTTTTTTATCCGAAAATTTTACATATGTAACAACACTTCCACCACGCTGTGACATACCATGCACTTCTGATACTTTTACATCATACCCTTTTTTTATTGCAACATTTCCAAGTATTTTACTTGTAAGGAGTGTACCTTGTCCACCAACACCTGCTATTAAAATATTCGTTTGCATATTACTCACCATCCTTTTCAATTGCATTAAATTTACAAATCATTGTACAATATGTACAGCCAACACAAAGACTTTTGTCTATTGTTATTTTTCCATCAATTTTGATTATAGATGGGCATGCTATTTTTAAACACATACCACATTCTGTACATATTTCTTTGTTTATTTTTCTTTTTCCTAAAGATTTAAACGTTTTTAGTAAAGCACAAGGACGTCTGCTTATAATAACAGAAGGTTCTTTTGTTGAAACTTCTTCTTTTAATACTCTTTTAATTTCACCAACATTAAATGGGTCTACAACAGTTACTCTTTTTACACCTATAGCCTCACAAAGTTTCTCCAAATTAATTTGCCTAGCTGGCTCTCCTTTAATTGTAAGCCCTGTTGTTGGATTTTGTTGATGCCCTGTCATTCCAGTAATAGAATTATCCATTATAATAACAGTAGAATTGCCATTATTATAAACAGTGTTAATAAGCCCTGTAACCCCACTATGCATAAATGTTGAGTCGCCTATTATTGCAACAGTTTTTTCTGATTGAGATACTCCTATTGCCTTTTCCATTCCATGAGCGATTCCTATGCTTGCCCCCATGCATAGAGAAGTATCAATAGAGTTAATTGGAGGTAAAGCACCTAGTGTATAACAGCCAATATCACCGCTTACAGTAAGCCCCAGTTGTTTAAGTGCAAAGAAAACACCACGATGTGGGCAACCTGAACACATAACAGGAGGGCGATTAGGGATTTGGGTAATTGCTTCAAAACTTTCAGTATCTTCATTTAAAATAACTTTTTTTATTTGATTAGAAGAGTATTCACCTAAAAGTGAAAATTTGTCTTTTCCTAAAACTTTTACACCAATATTCTTACAGTGATTTTCTATAAATGGGTCAAGTTCTTCTATAACATAACAAATATCAACGTTAGAAACAAAATCTTTAATTAAGTTTTCAGGCAAGGGATAAACCATTCCTAATTTAAGATATGATGCTTTTTCACCTAATGCCTCTTTAGCATATTGATAGGCAATGCCAGCCGAGATAATTCCTATTTTTTTATCGTTATATTCTATTGTATTTATATTACTTGTTTCAGAATATTGTTTCAATTTAGAAATACGTTTTTCGACTTCTACATGTCTAAGCCTAGCCATTGCCGGCATCATAACATATTTCATTGGGTCTTTAACATAATCTTTTAAAGCAATATTTTCTCTTTCATTTATTTCAACAAGGCTTCTTGAATGAGAAACACGAGTAGAAAGTCTTAACAATACAGGAGTATCATATTCTTCACTAATTTCATATGCAAGCTTTAAGAAACTTTTACATTCTTCGCTATCAGAAGGTTCAAGCATTACAACCTTTGAAAATAATGCATAATTTCTACTGTCCTGCTCGTCTTGAGATGAGTGCATACCTTGGTCGTCGGCAACACATATAACAAGCCCTCCATTTACACCCGTATAAGAAGCAGTAAAAAGTGGGTCTGCTGCAACATTAAGCCCTACATGTTTCATCGCTGTAAGTGCTCTGCCTCCAGCAATTGATGCTCCTACAGCAACTTCCATTGCAACTTTTTCATTTGTAGCCCATTCAGAATATATTTCATCATATTTTGATATATATTCAGTAATTTCTGTACTTGGAGTGCCAGGATATGAGGACGTTACAACTACTCCAGCCTCATATGCTCCTCTTGCTATAGCTTCATTTCCTAACATTAGTTTTTTCAATTTTGTTTCCCCCTAGTATCAATTATTCTCTTTGCTTTTCCTGATGTCCTTTCAATAGAATTAGGCTCTCTTAATTTGATTTTGCAATCAAGCCCAAGACTGCTATGTATTTTAGCTTTTATTTGATTTTCCACTTTTTCGAGCTCTGAAAAAGTTTCCAAAAGACTTTCATCTATCAGTTCAACATGAACCTCTAATGTATCAGTATAACCTTTTTTGCCTACAACAAGCTGATAATACGGGCTTATTTTTTCAATCCCTACAATTACGCTTTCAATTTGTGACGGATAAACATTAACACCTTTTATTACAAGCATATCGTCACTACGCCCTTTAACTTTTGACATTCTGACAATAGTTCTTCCGCATTTACAAGGCTCATAATTTAAAGATGTTATATCCTTTGTTCTATATCTTAAAAGCGGAAAGCCTTCTTTGTCAATTGTAGTTATTACAAGCTCACCTTCTTCTTCAGGTGATAAAACCTCGCCTGTTTCAGGATTAATAATTTCAGGCAAAAAACAATCTTCATTAAAATGAAGCCCATTTTTTTCTAGACACTCTCCAGACACACCTGGTCCTACAATCTCACTAAGACCATAATTTTCTGTAGCCTTTATTCCCCAACGACTTTCTATTTCGGCATTCATTTCTAATGTATGCCCTTCCCCACCAAACATTCCTATTCTTAAATTCGTATCAGATGGTTTAATGCCCATTTCATTAGCAACATCAGACATATGTAATGCATAAGATGGTGTACTGACAAGTAAAGTGGTTCCAAAGTCTTTCATAACCATAATTTGTTTTTCAGTATTACCTGCTGAAATAGGTATTACAGCAGCTCCAACTTTTTCAAGCCCATTATGAAGCCCTAAAGCTCCTGTAAAAAGACCATACCCAAATGAAATTTGTGCAATATCATCTTCATTTCCTCCAGCCATACATACAAGCCTCGCAACACATTCACTCCACATTTCTAAGTCATTTCTTGTGTATCCCACAACAGTAGGCTTTCCTGTCGTTCCAGATGAGGCATGTATTCGTACAATATCTTTTTTTGGCGCTGCAAATAGTTTATATGGATAGTTTTGCCTCAAATCCTCTTTTGTTGTAAATGGAATTTTTTCAATATCTTTTATGCTATGTATATTGTTAGGATTTAGTCCTACGCTATCCAAACGCTCTTTATAGAAAGGAACATTTTCATATACATACTTTATAGTTTTTTTTAGCTTGTGGAGTTTAATATCATCAATTATTTTTCTGTTTGCACATTCAATCTCTTTGTTCCAAATCATATTTTACCACCTTTTTATATTAGAGTTCAGTAAAATTATAAAACCTTAGGAAGCCTTTTTGAAAAAGTTTCCCAAACCCTTCAAAAAACTTTGACACTAGCATACAGTATGTTATTACAAAAGCTTTTTACTTCTATAAGAAAGAAATTCTTATTGCCTCTTAAAGCATCAAAATATTAATTAAAAGCCTTATCTATTATTGAACTATCAATTTTAGGAGTAAACAGGCTTACAATCGCAGTTGACATCATAGAAACAGCCATAGCAAGCACACCGTAAACAGGGGCATTTGATATTGCAGAAGAAAATCCAGCAGAAGCAGTTTGAATTATTGTTAAAATTCCTATTGTTAGAATTCCTCCGAGCATTCCGACCCATGCACCGTATGTAGTTGTTTTTCTCCAGTAAAGCCCAAAAAAGTATGGACCTATAAAAGAGCCTGAAACCACTCCCCAAGAAAAAGACATAATAGAAACAATAATAGCGAAATTCATAGTAGCAAATATGTATGACATTAAAACAAAAACAAGACAAAATATTCTTGTAAGTAAAACTTGATTGTTTTTTTGAAACTTAGGAAAACACTGCGGAATTAAATCTACAGTTATTGCAGAAGATGAAGTAAGAACTATTGATGACAGAGTTGACATTGATGCCGAAAGAAGTAAAACCATAATTAATGCCAGAACAAAGTTTGAAAAAATACTAGCATTACCTAAAGCTTGAAATAAAGTATTAGGGACAATATAATCATAACCATTTAAAGGAAGAGTATTTTCCATATAAACCCTTCCTAGAGTTCCTGTATAATATGCACCTATACCTATAATTGCTGCAAAAATGGTCGAAACTACAGTGGCTTTTTTTATAGCATTATTATCTTTTACAGCATAATATTTATTAATCATTTGAGGAAGACCCCAAGTACCAAAACTTGTTAGTAATATATTTATTAATAGAAACTTCCAATTTTGACCTCCAAATATTTTAATAAGTTCAGCGTCAAATGAATTAAGTTTTTCATATGCAGAAGTCAATCCTCCTACTTTATCATTAAATGTTAAAAGAATTACCATTAACACAGTACCTATAATCATTATTATACCTTGTATACAATCTGTGTAAACAGCCGCAACATAGCCACCCAAAACTAAAAAAATTGAAGTTATAATTGCAACAACCAGCATACATATATTTACAGGTATATTAGGAAAAATTGTATTAAACATAGAGCCTAAGCCTTTGTAAACAGCTGATGAATATGGAACTAAAAATAAAAATATAATAATTGCAGAATATATTTTCATGTTTGTGCTTCCATACCTACCTTCAAAAAATTCAGGCATAGTTTTAGAGTTTAGGTTATGTGTCATTTGCCTTGTCTTTTTAGCTAATACAAACCATGCGAGAAGACAACCTAAAACAGCATTACCTATACCTATCCAAATGCTTGCAAAACCTATATCCCATCCATTTTTTCCGGCATACCCAATAAATATTACTGCCGAAAAGTATGATGTTCCATATGCAAATGCAGACATCCATGCACCTATTTTTCTTCCGCCAAGAAGAAACCCGTCGAGAGTCTTTGTTTTATGGCTGGTATGAAAACCAATATAAACCATAAGTATGCAAAATAATAATAATGATACTAAAGTTATTACTTGTACCTGAACGCTTGATACATCCATAAATTACCTCCTACTTTATATAACTTAATTTATGACATTTTAATTATAATACCACTTTTTTGTTAAAAAATCTACATAATAAAATAAGTTCTGCAAAAATATTAAGAAAAGTATTGGTTATGTTCTAAAGTTATTATTATAATTTATCGAAATATAAAAAAATGATAGTTGATACTATTTCCGTTAAAACAATTCCAAAACATGACGATATACATATGGATCAT
>CAYYRV010000058.1:0-8681 GCA_964474135.1 uncultured Defluviitaleaceae bacterium | reverse complement strand
CGGCGTCATGTATAAAAGCTATCTCTTTTTCAGGCACTCCGGCTGCAATGAATTTTGCCTTCATATCATCATAAACAGAAAATCCATTACCACCTTTTGGCGTAGACAAGTCTGAAAAAATCATTTGAGTTAGCCTATCTTCTGCGGTATTGTTATAAATCTCAAGCACCTTTTTAACGCAAGTATTAACCTTGCTGTCGGGGTAATCAGGTGCATTGGGATTTACGCAGCGAATATCAAGAGCCGCATTTCTGCCGTCATTTGTCACACAAAGCATATTATCTTGCTCAGGTTTAACCTTTTTTTCAAATATATCCTGTGAGCGTTTTACAAGAGATTCAACATATGCTTTTTGTTCGGGAGTAGGGTCAACGGCAATGGTAATAGGCTTTCCGCTCATTATTTCAGGTACAGGCAATTTAAGCATTTCTGCTGTCTGAATATCTGCTACACAGCGATACAAGTTCATTAATTCAGGCAAATTTACAAATTTAGCAAAGCGTTCTTTCATACGGTATGATTGTCCCGAAGGTGCTAATTCAAGTGCAGAAACAACCTCACCGAAGTTTGCTGCCCAGTTGTCAAAATGCCCGAACCCAAGCCTTTCAAGCTTTTTTCGCTGTAAATATGTCTGCATTGTATAAAGTTCCACCATCGAATTACTCAGGGGCGTTCCAGTGGCGTAGATAACCCCACGTTCAGCACCATTCAGCTCGTTAATGTAGTCGCATTTGATGTCCATATCAGTTGATTTTTTGGCTCGTGCCTTTGACAATCCGGCAACGTTGCTCATCTTAGTAAAAATAAACTTGTTTTTACTTCTATGTTGTCAAGGTGTTTTTAGAAATTCATATCAATAAGAAAACAGCCACAACATTATAGTCACGGAAATCAATTTTGCTAATAATTATACAAGCCAGTGAATAGATTGCCAATATTTGAACACACAATCCACAAAAAGGGGCGTTTTTAGGTTTGTTTTGTTTGCTTCACTGACATAATTTGCATAGACATTCACAAAATTGATTTCCGTGCATTATAGTAATTTTAATAGAAAATAGTAACAAAATATGGTAAAATAATGGGTTACAGTGTAGATATTAGAAAAGAACAATAGAAAGCTTGGAAGAAGAACACACATATATCAAAAACATTTGATGTTTATCCAAACACAATAAATAGGTGGGTAAAGCAATATAAGCTATAATTAACTTGAAACCAAAAAGGCGAGAATACAAAATAAAGCTTAAAATCAATTAACTTCTTGAATACATAAGAACAAATCCATATACATATCAATATGAAATTTACGAACGCTTTGGATGTTCAGTGCCAATAGTCTGCAGAGAATTAAGGCGATTATCATTTTACTCATAAAAAAATACTATTTATCAGAAAAGGTATTCATAATATCTTGTACATCATCTCATCGTTGGATTAATTACATACTTTTGCTTCTTTGGTATAAGCCTCTATTTCATTTACTTTAGGACATAAGCATTTAGTATAATATAATTAAATATCTACAAAACAATTAATAAAAATCATGTTACAACTTGTCAAATTTTAGTATTGACAAACTGTACTTTGTAAATTATAATCACTTTGTAGATGACATAATTATATAGCGAGCTTAAATAGACATTTTAAATGACGTAAATTTGTGCATAATTTGTTTCAATTGTGTTTCGAGTTGATAGTTATAATTTAAAATATAATGTTTATTTTGAGCTCGTTTTTTATTACTTTCAAAAGGGGCGGTTGGATATGGAAATACAAACAAACAAAACATTGGAAGTATCAAATCTTTTGAGTTTAAGGGTTAAGACAACACAACAAAATTTGCAAAAACACATCGAAGAACTTCTAGCATACGCTATGGAGCAAGGGGCTCAAAAATGCGGAAATGCTATTTCAGCTACATATTCAGTTGATCCAACAACATCAGAAATGGATATTGAATTTTATTTTCCCATTGATAAAAGTATTCCTAACAAAGGTAATTTTATTTTTAAACCTAAACTTTGTCTTTATAATTGCCTTATGTTTAATTACAAAGGAAATCCATTACATCTACAAGAAGGCTACAACAAACTAAATGAATATATAGCAACCAACTATTTAACACCTATTTCTCCAGGCTTTAATATAACAATTTTTGAAATATTAAAGCCAGAGGACATTGATAAATTCGAAGTTGATATTTATATTTCTATAAGCCCGAATATTTTTTGATTAGTAAATTTCAATTTATTTCTGATATCTACATTCGGCAAACCTGCCCGGGAAGACATTTGTTGTTTGTATGATATATAATTTTAACTAAGGAGGATTTTACTTATGGAAATGGCATTAAGCTTAAATGGATTTCAAGAATTAAGTTTTGAACACCAATTGGCAGTTAATGGAGGGTTTAATGTTGGTAGATTTATTATTGGCGTAGGAGCAACTATTAGCGGTGCTTCTTTAATGTATGGTGCAGCTGGTGCAATGACTGCTGTTGCTGCATTTTGTCCTCCGCTTGCTGTATTGGGGTTGGGTGTTGCCATGTATGCGATAGGATTTTCTGGCATCAGGCAAGGTGTTACAATGATGTATAATTCATTTAGACGCTAATTATCAACAGTGGCAACGATGTAAGTTCTCATTTATATAGATTTTCAACACTATAAAGTTGAATCAAATTGTATGATAACATATTGTGAATACACTCACACATATTGGATATGGGATATGCATCGTTGCCATCTATTTTAAACAAAACTCTGTATTTTAGAGTTTTATCTTAGAACTTGTATTTAAAACACCTTAACAAAGTATAAAAATGAGAGATAATGTTCATATTATTAGCAGATTTTTTTAGTATTTTATAGTCATTTTCCAAATGCCTAAACCTCATCTAACCAAACGTAAGTTCTACGAGCCAACGTTTGTGAAGTATATCTCATAAGGGTTTTATGCGTTCCGAAATATTGACCTTTACCCCAAGCTTTTCTTAAAATGTTTTGTGGTGACGTATATCAATACACCAGATTTTATAAGAATTTTCGCAATAAAGCAAGCACAACTTTACAACATGCTATAGTATTGTGAATATTGGAGGGGTGAACAACAACACAAAGCAAATTACCTATTATATCTGTTGTTATGTGGAGTTTTTGTCATTTTATTTTTTTCTCCAGTCAATCCCACAATCTTCAGATACAACTGTGGTTTTTATGTTCTATGAAATCTTTTAAAGCATAGCTTGGTCTGCCACTGTTCTCGTTCTAAAATAGGTACTTTAAGGCTTCATTGTTTTTTGTTTAAGTCGCTTGGATATCTCATTTTTTCTCTCCCTGTATTACTATTCTTATATCTTGGCAGATTTTCTATTTATTGAGTACAGATTCTAATATTTTAAATAATAGTGACTAATTACAGGAGGAGTTATTTTGTTTATATATATTTTAACACATTTAATATATGTTGCATTAATAGGCCCATTAATCTTAAAAGCTCACCCGAGTAGATTTTATGCCTATTTTTATGTAGGTTCTGTATTCTCTTTATCTATATTAACTTATCTCAATATTGTTTATAATGTTATTTATTTTGAAGGTCCTACTGTTTTAATTATATTGGATGGCATATTTGCTAATTTTGTATTAATAATAAATGTTGTCAGTTTCAAAAAAATATTTAAAAGTAGTTTATCAGAGACTCTCAAACAACTTTTTAATGGAAAGCAATAAACGGATAAACATAGTTAAATAATAGTTATATGGAGTTCTAAATGCAGACTAAAACTTTACTTTTGGAGATTTTTATGATAAAAAGTACCATTGCATAAAACAGAACGACATTATAGACGGTGCTGTTGCCTGCCTTTTTACAATTGCCCTAAACATGGGCTTATATGGTGTCAATTTCACTGGTTACTATATCATATGTTTTTATAAACATTCTAAAAATTATGAATATAAAGGCAGTAAACAAATAATTGTCTCAGTATCCTGAATCTGTTGATTCTTATACTCTCTTATTGTTTTTTATAAAAAAAGTTTTCTCTATTTTTTCACAAGTGGTGAGAGTTTTAGGGCTGAGCCCTCAAAATATTATCTTTAGTATATCAACAGGTTTAGAACACAACCTAATAATAAAAGTTTCAGTAGTTCTAGCAAAAAAAGTTGATTATATCAAAAAGTGTTTTAAATTTAGCTAAAGTAACATTTGAATTTAATGTTATTGAAAAAAATAAGTTTATTTTTAGTCTGCCACTTAATTACCTATTTTACCACATTCAAGATTTTTAAAATATTCTTAAATACAGTAACGTAAAGATTTAAGCGGATTATGAAATAAAATTTAATCATAAATAGTTATACAGTATTTTTTATAGCATATGTTTAGCTGTAAGCATGACTGGCTTGGCTATCACTACAATTACATTATTTTAAAATCTTTAATATTTTTGTAATAATCTTTGGTATTATTGGTTTATTTAGTATCATTATATGTTCGATTTGCGAATTTAAGATGAAAAAGTAGCATAATAATAAGTGTCTTTGATTAAAAATAAGTGGTGAAAAAGATGATAAAAAAATACCATTGCATAAAGCAGCACGACATAACAGACTGCGCAGCCGCCTGCCTTGCCACAATTTCACGGCAACATGGCTTAAAAATACCCATAACTCAAATTCGCGAAATTGCTGGGACTGACAAGCAAGGTACAAGTGCTTATGGGCTCATCAAGGCTGCAAATGAATTAGGGTTTACAGCAAAAGGCGTAAAGGGCGACCAAGAGGCATTTTTTGGTGACTTTCCACTGCCTTGTATTGCTCATGTAATTGTTGACGGTCTATTGTTGCATTACATGGTTATTCATAAAAGAACAAAGAAAAAAATAACAGTGGCAGACCCTGCAAAGGGGCTAGTAAAATATACGCCCGAGGACTTTTTTAAAATTTGGACAGGTGTTTTGATTTTTGTCGTTCCATCTCAAAGCTTTGAAAAGGGAAACAAAACAAAAACAACTTTTTCAAGGTTTTTTTTACTTCTTTTGCCTCAAAAGGCGTTAATTATTAACATTTTCTTTTCTTCGCTTTTAATTACAATTATGGGTATTTTAAGTTCGTTTTACTTTAAAATATTAATGGATGACATTTTACCAAACGACCTTTTGGGAACATTAAAGATAATTTCAATAGGTATCATTGCACTTTATTTGCTAAAAGGTATAGTTTCATTTTTTAGGGCACACTTGCTTTTATATTTAAGTCAAAAACTTGATTTAAGTTTGCTTTTTGGATATTATCGTCATGTCTTAAATTTGCCGCTTAACTTTTTTGGAACCCGGAAGGTTGGAGAAATTATATCACGCTTTAATGACGCTTCTAAAATAAGAGATGCTATATCCTCTGCAACCTTGACAATTATGATTGACACGCTTCTCGCCATAGGTGGTGGCATTGTTTTATATATTCAAAACACAACGTTGTTTGGTATAACTGTTGTAATTGCCTTATTATATGCCGGAATTGTCTTCGGATTTAACAAACCTTTTAAGAAAATAAATGAGGAACAGATGGAAAATAATGCACAGCTATCCTCTTATATGATAGAGTCGCTAAACGGCATTGAAACCGTTAAATCTTTTAACAATGAAGGAACTGTAACAACAAAAACAGAGTTCAAGTTCGTTAAACTTTTGAAATCAGTATTTAAGGGCGGTCTTCTTAAAAATATAGAAGGAAGCTTAACAGAGGTAATTGCTTCAATAGGCGGAATAGTAATTTTATGGATTGGTGCATTAAACGTCTTAAACAGCAAAATTACGGTTGGTCAATTGTTGACGTTTAATGCACTATTGGCGTATTTTTTAGACCCAATAAAAAATTTGATTAATCTACAACCAACAATTCAAACTGCAATAGTCGCATCTGACAGATTAGGCGAAATTTTAGACCTTTCACTTGAAAAAACAAACGGAGAATCTAAAAAGGCTCACCCTAACATTTATGGCGATATACATATAAAAAATCTAGATTTTAGATATGGTACACGCCAACTCGTTTTAAAAGATATAGAGATTTTTATAAACAAAGGCGAAAAAATTGCGTTAGTTGGCGAAAGTGGCTCCGGCAAAACTACTTTGGCAAAGCTTCTGCTAAATTTTTACCCAATTGAAAAAGGTGAAATATTAGTTAATGATTATAACATAAAAGATATTAATATGGAACACCTTAGAGAGCGGATTGCCTATATGCCGCAGGATATTTTTTTGTTTAGTGGTACAATTCTTGAAAATCTTAAATTTGGGTCTGATGATGTTTCTTTTGAAGAAATTATCGAAGTATGCAAACGAACAAAAGCACATGACTTTATAAACGAACTTCCACTAAGGTATGAAACAAAACTTGAAGAGAACGGAAGCAACTTGTCCGGAGGGCAAAAACAACGCCTTGCAATTGCAAGAGCTTTACTTAGAAAACCGGACATATTAATTATGGACGAAGCCACTAGCAACTTGGATTCTATTGCCGAAAAGGCAATTGAGAAAACAATAGACGAAAATACCGATAATATAACGACTATTATTATTGCCCATAGGCTGAGTACAATAATGCGTTGCGATAAGATATTTGTGTTGGACAAGGGAGTTGTCGTTGAGGTGGGAACGCATAACGATCTTATGAATTCTAAAGGGATATACTACTCTTTATGGAAAGAGCAAATTCCAAAAATAGAGGAGGTTTAACAGTGGCATCGAATATTGTAGACATAAATGAAATTACATACTCACAAGAAATGTTGGAAGCAAAGCCTCCTAAATTTTTTTCTATATTCTCATATATATTAATATTTATTTTGCTTGTCTTTTGCGTTTGGGCTTATTTTGGGGAATTAGATACCTATGCGAAGGCGTTGGGAATTGTACGACCAAATGAAAACATTGTAATAATAAAAAATTTGGTGAGCGGAAAGGTGTTAAACTCTAAGATTGAAGATGGTTCTGCTGTAAAAATTGGGGATATTTTATTTTCAATAGAAAATGATGAGCTTAAATTGAAATTAAATTCAAGCCAGCAGGATTTAGATACTTACAATAAAAAGCTTGAAAATTTGAATAAATACCGTAAATGCATAGAATCTAATCTTAATATTTTTGATAAAAATAATTTAGATGAACTTATATATTACACCCTTGTGCAAAAATTTTTGATAGACCAAGACTACACATTAAAGCAAGTATCCGAGGATAAGGCTACTACTGCAACTCAAAAAGAAAGTGCCATTTTAGTGTTTGAAAACGCAAGGGCAAAACTTGAGCAAAATCAGAAATCTTTGGAAAATTACAACTTGTATAAACAATCACTGCTTAGCAATCTAAACCTTTTTACCAAAGATGAAACAAAGTTTTTTAACATGTATGAGGACTATAATATAAAACTTGAATCTTTACAAAAAAAGTTAGATTACGCTGAAAGTGCATACTTATCAAATAAATTGCTGTATGAGTCGGGAGTTATATCTGAAAAGGAGTTTGAGATATCTAAAAGTGCTAACGAAACCGCTAATCAAGATATTTCAAAACTTATACAAAGCGAATTGCTAAACGCTGATTCAAATATTAATGTTTTAAAAAATCAAATTGAAACAGACCAAATATCTTTAAAACAAGCAGAGCAGAGCATAAATACTTATGAAATAGTCAAGGAAAGTTCCGACATATTGGCTAATAAAAACAAATACAGTTTACTTGCCTCAATTGACAGCGATATAGAAATTACCGAAGAGAAAATTAAGCAGCTAAAAGATATAATAGATGCACTAAACCAACAACTTGACGATTCCGTTGTTAAAGCTCCTATTAGCGGAATTGTAAACCTTAATGGTACAATATCCTCTGGAGAGTTTTTTCAAAGTGGGCAAGAGCTTGGAACTATTGTTCCTGAAAACAACGACAAGCTTAAAGTAAGCTTGTCTGTGTCCAATAAAGATATTTCAAGTATCAAGGTAGGTCAAAATGTAAAACTTAAAATTGAGGCACTACCGTACAAAGAGTATGGGAAAGTAGATGCAGAAGTAATAAAAATAAGTGCAGATATAAAAAATAGCACCGATGCAAATAAATATTACTTAGTTGAAACTTCAATGGACAATCGACCCCTCAAAAGTTACAAAAACGAGTTGAAAAATATTAAGGTAGGAATGATTGTTGAAGGGCAAATTGTCACCGAAAGGAAAAAAATTTGGCGATTCATTTTAGAAAAACTAAATTTTATAGAATGAGATGGTGGGTTTAGATTTTAGGGGTTTAGCCGCTGGCAGGCCGCACGCACTTTGCCCCCCCAACGGGGATAAGGGCAAAGTACATAGTGCGTTAGCTACTTTGCGTGGCAAGTAGAAAAACCGTGGCGAGTGGCTACCCCTTGCGAAAAAAAGATAGCCACTTGCAATGAGTTTAACTACACAAGCCAACGTCTAAGTGAGTGTTTTTTATCTTTCGTAATCATAACTCTTTTGTTGCTTGCCAAAAATATTCGGGCTGAGTCTTCGCATTTCGTTTTTCACCTCAACATCAAGAGCAATGTTTTTTAACATAGCATCGGCTTGCTCCGGAAAATTATTTTTTTCAGCAAGCCTTGCTCCGTAGTAGGCAAGTGCATCAATCATAGTTGATTGCTTGGGTGAAA
>CAYYRV010000057.1:0-8807 GCA_964474135.1 uncultured Defluviitaleaceae bacterium | reverse complement strand
GACGAAATGTGGAGCTTTTACCACGACAAACATCATCAAATTTGGTTATGGTGGGATATTGACTACAACACGGGTGAAGTCATCGCATATTGGTTTGGTACAAGAGAACATAAAACGCTTGATAAACTTATGGAGTTATTAAATCCGCTTGAGGTTGGAAAAGTTTATACAGATGGCAATTATGCATATTTCAAACACTTTTCTTCCAACAAACTTGTTGTAACAAAGAAGAATACGCAAAAAATTGAGAGAAAACACTTATCTTTAAGAACATGGTGCGCAAGATTAGTAAGAAAAGGCATTCGATTTTCCAAAACTGAACAAATGCATAAAATTGTAGTCGGTCTTGTCATAAACTACTGGTTTTTTGATCATTTTTCGTTGACTCAATAATTTTAGAAGATGACCAAAAAAATCTTACGATTTTCGCCTTGTTTCACAAGCCGATTCGACTACATATAACTCACATTAAATAATACTTATAAAAAAAATGTATACCATAATTTCAAAATTTCTGTTGAATTTATTATAAAAACATTTTAAAATAAAAAATAAGCTTTCCAGTAATTGCAAGTGTGAAAGTTTAAGTTCTTTATCAGTATTAAATAAAAAATGGGAGGGTTTCAGAAATGTCTTATGTTGAATCTGTAATAAACAACACTTTAAAAAAATATCCAGACCAAGCTGAATTTCAGCAAACAGTTAAGGAAGTTCTTATTTCCTTAAAAGACATAATTGAAGAAAATAAAAAATATCAAGATGCTTCTCTACTTGAAAGAATAGTTGAGCCTGAACGTCAAATTATATTTAGAGTACCATGGATTGATGATAATGGCAAAATACAAGTTAACACCGGATATCGTGTACAGTTTAACTCTGCAATTGGTCCATATAAAGGAGGACTTCGTTTCCACCCGTCTGTTAATTTAAGTATAATGAAATTTCTTGCTTTTGAGCAAATTTTTAAAAATTCTTTGACAGGTTTGCCAATTGGTGGTGGAAAAGGCGGTTCTGACTTTGACCCTAAAAATAAATCTGATAATGAAGTAATGCGTTTCTGCCAAAGTTTTATGAATGAATTATATCGTCATATAAATCAAGATACTGATGTACCTGCCGGAGATATTGGTGTTGGTGCAAGAGAAGTAGGATTTTTATATGGACAATATAAAAGGCTTACTGGGCTTTATGAAGGTGTACTTACTGGAAAAGGTCTTTCATATGGTGGTTCACTTGTTCGTACAGAAGCTACAGGATATGGTCTTATATATATGCTTGAAGAAATGGCTAAAGACAAAGGTTTTGATATTACAAAACAAGTTGCAACTGTTTCAGGCTCTGGCAATGTAGCAATATTTGCTGTTGAAAAATTACAACAACTTGGTGTGAAAGTTATAACTGTATCAGATTCTAATGGCTTTATTGTTGATAAAGACGGAATAGACCTTGATGCTGTTAAAGAAATCAAATTAGAAAAACGTGGTCGTATTAAAGATTATACTAACTATCGTAAAAATGCAGAGTACCATGAAGGCAAGGGAGTTTGGAATGTACCCTGCGATGTAGCTCTTCCTTGTGCAACTCAAAACGAAATAGTTTTAGAAGATGCAAAAGAGCTTATTAAAAATGGCTGTAAAGTTGTTGCAGAAGGTTCAAATATGTCATGTACTTTAGATGCTATTGATGCTTTCCATGAAGCAAAAGTACTATTTGCCCCTTCAAAGGCTGCTAATGCAGGAGGTGTTGCAACATCAGCTTTAGAAATGAGCCAAAACAGTCAACGTTTAAGTTGGTCATTTGATGATGTTGATGCGAAACTTAAAGGTATTATGGTTAATATATATAAAGAAATGTCAAACGCTGCAGAAGAATATGGAAAAAAAGATAATTTCCTTATCGGTGCTAATATTGCTGGTTTCAAAAAAGTTGCCGAAGCAATGCTTGCTCAAGGTGCTGTTTAATATATAAATTAAAAAAAGTTCGACGCAATAAAACTGCGTCGAACTTTTTGACAATATTGGCATAAATTTAAACAGAGTCAGGCTAAATTTATGTTTATATCATGAAAATTTTTACAGTTTTTGGCTTGTTTATATTGAATACACGTTAAACTTAGCACATCATTAATGATTTTTAAACCTAAATTTTTGTGATTTTATACAATTTAATATTGACAAATTATTCTAATTAAATTATAATTAAAATATCTTGAAAACGGTTTCTAGATTTGAGGTGGAACACCATTATGAATATTAAAACAAAAAATATTAAAGATATAGCAAAAATAGCAAACGTTTCTCCTGCGACAGTCTCAAGAGTCATTAACAATTCAGCAAATGTTGACAATGAAAAAAAACAGCGTGTTTTAGATGTTATTTCAGAAACTGGCTTTATTCCCAACCAAATAGCGAGGTCTTTATATAAAAAATCTTCAAACATTATTGGATATATTGTACCTAATATAATTAATCCTTTCTTTAATGAAATTGGAAGGTATATGGAAGATGTAGCCTTTGAAAGAAATTATAAGGTTATACTTTGTAATAGCGACGGTAATATTACAAAGGAGATTGAGTATATGGACATACTATATTCTATGAATGCAGACGGAATAATTATTATTACAAACAATACAAAAACTGAGCACAATATAAAAATACCTTTTGTAATAATAGATAGAGATTTTGAATATAAAAATGAAAACATATCTGTTAAAAGCAACCATTATGACGGAGGAAAAAAAGCAGCAAATCACTTACTAGATATAGGTTGCAAAAATATTGTTTGTATGGGTATAAGTCAAGGGGTTTCGAGTGCAGTTTTAAGATATAAAGCTTACATTGATTTTTGCAAAGAGAATAATATAAAAGAAAAGTTTATTGAATGTGACTACTCTTTTGAAGATGGTATTATTAAAGCTAAGTATCTTCTTCAAAAATATCCCGAAGTTGATGGAATAATTGCTTCTAATGATATCTCTGCTATGGCTGTTTATAGAGTTCTCACAAAAAATAAAATTAAAGTACCTGAGCAAGTTAAATTAATTGGTTTCGACAATATAGGAGTTAGTAGCTTAGTTACTCCAGCTCTCACAACAATAGGGCAACCTATAATGGAAATTGCCAAAAGAGCTGCTAATATGATTATTGATATTATCGAAGGAGAAGAGGTTACTAAAAAAAGTATTACTCTTCCAGTAACACTAATTAAAAGAGATACAACATAAGTAAAAAAATAACAGTATCATTCCTTTTTTATAAAGAATTTAAAATTAGAAAGGGTTATGTTTATGAAAATTGCAGTCGTTGGAAGTATAAATATTGATATGGTTGTGCAAGCAGATAGGATACCATTAAAAGGTGAAACGCTTATGGGCAAAAGCCTTAGCTACACTCCTGGCGGAAAAGGTGCAAATCAAGCTGTTGCTGTTGCAAGACTTGGTGGAGAAGTAACAATGTTTGGTGCTGTTGGAGATGACGATAATGGCAAAAAACTTTTAAAGATTTTAAAAGAGGAGGGGGTTAGCGCAGATTTTATTGAAACAAAAGATAATGTGAATACAGGCATTGCCATTATTACAGTTGGTGAAAGCGATAATACTATTATTGTTGTTTCAGGTGCAAATAATTTAGTAGACAAAAATTATATTGATAAAGTAAAAGAAGAACTTTTGACACATGATATTGTTATTATGCAAAATGAAATACCTATGGAAACTATAGAATATGTAGCTGGAATCTGCAATCAAAAAAACATTATAACAATACTAAACCCTGCACCAGCCAAAAATATTTCAAAAGATTTAATTGGAAAGATGACTTATATTACACCAAATGAACATGAAGCAGCAATTATATTTGGAGAAGATAATATACATAAAAGTCTTATTGAAAACAAAGAAAAACTTATTATAACAGAAGGTTCTAAGGGCGTTAAAATAGCTTTATCTTCAGGAGAAATAAAAACTGTTGAGGCAAGAAAATCAAATGTTTGTGATACAACGGGAGCGGGAGATACTTTTAATGGAGCATTTGCTTATGCTATTTCAAATAAAATGAGTATTACAGATAGTTTGAGATTTGCAAATGTTGCTGCTGGGCTTTCAACAGAAAAATTTGGGGCACAAGGTGGTATGCCTACAAAGGAACAGGTTGAACAAAATTTATAGTTAGGAGGATGCTGTAGTGAAAAAAAATGGTATTTTAAATAGTGAAATTTCAAAGGTTTTATCTACTATGGGGCATACAGATGCTATATGTATTGCTGATTGTGGATTACCTATACCAAATAATGTAAAAAGGATAGATATTTCACTTAAAAAAGGTGTTCCTAGCTTTTTAGAGGTATTACAGGAAATTGTTAATGATATGCAGATAGAAAAAATAGTTCTAGCTGAAGAAATTAAAGATAATAATAAAAATATGCTTAATGGTGTAAAACAAATATTTGATAAGGTTGAAACCGATTTCATATCTCATGAAGAATTTAAAAAACAACTTGTTAATGTTAAAGCTGTCATAAGAACAGGTGAGGTTACACCATATGCAAATGTTATTTTAAAATCAGGTGTAATATTTTAATGAGCTATATAAAGAACCTTGTTATACTTTTTTAATAAATTGCAAAAAGTAAAGTTTTGGTCAAGCTTTTTTAAAAGCTTGTGGGGTTTGGGGCAATGCCCTAAGATTTTAAAAACTAATATACAAATTTCAAAAGGGGTGAGAAATTTTGAATATTAAGATGACTAATATAAGTAAATCTTTTGGTACGGCACAAGTTTTAAAAAATGCATCATTTTCTTTAGCTGAAGGAGAAATTCATGCATTGATGGGAGAAAATGGTGCTGGAAAGTCAACATTGATGAAAATATTAACAGGGGTTTATAATAAAGATAGTGGGGGAGTTTTTGTAAACGACAATGAAGTTAACTATAAACATCCCTCAGAAGCGGAAAAATCAGGTATTGTTTTTATACATCAGGAACTTAATGTTGTTCCAGACTTAACTGTTGAAGAAAATATGTTTCTTGGTAAAGAAATAAAGTTTTCATTAGGAATAACAAATAAAAAAGCTATGAGAGAAAAATCGGAAGAAATATTAAGTAAACTTGGTGTTTCAATAAAAGCTACTGATGTTTTAGGAAAGTTATCTGTTGGTAAACAACAAATGGTTGAAATAGCAAAGGCACTTATGCTTGATGCTAAAGTAATTATTATGGACGAACCTACAGCAGCATTAACATTAAAAGAAACTGATATTTTATTTAAAGTTATACGTTCTCTCAAAGAAAAAAAAGTTTCTATAGTTTACATATCACATAGGATGGAAGAAATTTTTGAACTATGTGACAAAATAACAATACTACGAGATGGCGAATATGTAGGCACAAAAAATATAAAAGATACAGATATGAATGACATTGTTAAAATGATGATAGGTAGAGAGATTGGTGAAAGGTTTCCGAAAGTTAACAATCCTCTGGGAAAAATAGTTTTAGAAGTTAAAGGGCTTACCAAAAAAGGTATTATTAAAGACGTTTCATTTTCTGTAAGGGCTGGAGAAGTTTTAGGGGTTGCTGGTCTTATGGGGGCAGGGCGAACGGAAATAATGCATTTAATTTTTGGCAACTTGCAGTTAGATGATGGAGAAATAAAAATTGATAATAATAAAGTTAATATTAAAAACCCTCTTATGGCAAAAAAACTCGGTATAGGTTTTATTACAGAAGATAGAAAAGTAGAAGGGCTTTTACTAGATTTTAGTATTAGAGAGAATATATCTGTTGCAAATTTTGATATAATATCTAATAGTATTGGGGTTATAAATTTTCAAAAAGAAAAAAGTATATCTCAGCAAGGTTCTGATGATTTTCGCATAAGAAGCACAGGTATTGAACAAATATGCGGGGGGCTTTCGGGGGGTAATCAACAAAAAGTTGTTTTTGCAAAATGGGTTGCTACAAACCCCAAAATACTTATTTTGGATGAACCTACAAGAGGTGTGGATATTGGGGCAAAAAAAGAGATTTATAACATTATAAATAGGCTTACAGCTTCAGGTGTTGCTGTAATAATGGTTTCTTCAGAGCTTCCGGAAGTTTTAGGTATGAGTGACAGAATAATGGTAATATCAGATGGTAAGGTTGCTGGAATTTTGAACAGAGATGAAGCAAATCAGGAAAATATTATGATATTAGCCACAGGGGGAGATTTATAATGGTGTCTAAGAATATTGATATAAGAAAGTATGGGTCGTTTATTGCTCTTTTAATTTTAGTTATAGCTATAAGCATAATAAGCCCAGAATTTAGGAGTATAGATAACTTTTTATCACTATTACGCCAATCATCAATTAATGGGCTTATTGCTTTTGGAATGACTCTTGTTATTTTAACTGGAGGTATAGACCTTTCTGTTGGTTCTGTTCTAGCTTTAACAACAGCTTTTGCAGCAGATATGATAGTAAAAGGTTTTCCAGTGCCAGTGGCTATGCTTTTGGCACTTGTTATTGGTGCAATTCTTGGTCTTGTAAGCGGTACATTAATTTCTAAAGGAAGGCTTCAGCCTTTTATAGCTACACTTATAACAATGACTGTTTATCGTGGGTGTACACTGATTTTTACAAAGGGTAAACCTATATCTAATTTGGGTGATAGCAAGTTTTTGAAAAATTTTGCCAAAGGTGCGACATTAGGTGTACCTAACCCAGTTTGGATATTCCTAATATCTTTTGCAATTGTATTTTTTATATTAAATAATACGACTTTTGGTAGAAAAGTATATGCCGTCGGAAGCAATTTTAAAGCGGCTGCTCTTGCCGGAGTAAACATCTCTAAAACAAAATTAATTGTGTATTCATTATCAGGTTTTTTTGCAAGTCTTTCAGGTCTTATTCTTCTTTCGAGATTAGGTTCTGCACAGCCTACTCTTGGTGTAGGATATGAACTTGACGCTATAGCAGCTGTAGCACTTGGAGGTACAAGTCTAAGCGGAGGGCGAGGCAAAATTTATGGTACTTTAATTGGTGTTTTAATTATTGCAGTATTAAATAATGGTCTTAATATTATTGAAGTAGATTCATATTATCAAGATGTTATTAAAGGATTAGTTATTTTAATTGCTGTTTTATCCGATAAAGATAGATAAATGGCAATAAAATATATAGTAAATATTTGTTAGGTTTTATGTTTTAAGAAGAGTAATATATTTGAAGCATTACCTTTAATATCTCACAAGGGGGAGTTACTCCATGCCTTTATCCTTTTGTTTATTTAATCATTAATAAAAGGTCAGAGTTTTGTTAAGGCTTTTTTATAATTTGTGGGATTTAAAGTTAATCCGAAAACTTTAACTCTTACACATAAACCTGCAAAGATTTTACTGAAATAAAATAAGTTTATTTTTTAATAGGAGTGATAAAAAATGAAAAAGTTATTAACAGCAATTTTAGCTGCAACTATGATATTTTCTTTAGCGGCTTGTAATTCTGGTAGCACACCAGAAAAGGATGCACCTACTACAGAACCTATAAAAGAGGAAGGCAATTCACAACAACAAGGGAACCCAACAGATGAAAAAATGGTTATAGGATTTTCAGTATCAACATTAAACAATCCTTTCTTTGTAAGTCTTACAGATGGTGCAAAGTCAAAAGCTGAATCGCTTGGGGCAGAAGTTATAGTTGTTGATGCTCGAGACGACTCCGCTAAACAGGCAAATGATATTGAAGACCTTATTTCTAAAAAAATAAATGTATTAATTGTAAATCCTGTTGATTCAGACGCTGTTTCACCAGCCGTTGGAGATGCTAAAGAAAAAGGGATTAAAGTTGTTTCAGTTGACCGCAGTGTAAATGGAGAAGAGGTTGATTGTGCTATCGCTTCAGACAATGTACTTGGGGCAGAAATGGCAACAGAATATCTTTTGGAGCTTATTGGAGAAAAAGCTAATGTTGCCGAACTTAAAGGGGTTGAAGGCTCATCTGCTGCAATTGATAGAGGCACAGGATTTCATAATGTGGCTGATGAGAAGCTTACCGTTGTTGCCTCTCAAACAGCAAATTTCAACCGAGCAGAAGGGCTTACAGTTATGGAAAATATACTTCAAGCAAATCCTGACTTAAAAGGAGTTTTTGCACATAATGATGAAATGGCTCTTGGAGCAATTGAGGCAGTTAATGGAAAAGATATAGCAATTATTGGTTTTGATGCAACAGATGATGCAAAAACGGCAATACAAGCCGGAACAATGAAAGCAACTGTAGCTCAAAAGCCAGATTTGATGGGAGAAACAGCAGTTGATGTCGCTGTTAAACTTATTAAAGGCGAGAGTGTTGATAAAGTTATTGGTGTTGATGTAGAACTTATTAAATAGTTTTAATAGTACTATTGAATTAAAATGATTGTGAACTAAATTTATTGATTTTACCTCTATAAATAATAATAACTTCCATACGAAAATTAAAAATTGGGCAGTGCCACAAAATTAGTGTTTGTCAAAAGCAAAACCTTGGGGTGCTGCCCAAAGCCCCGCTTCTTTTCTTGAAAGAAAAGAAGCAAAAGAACTTTAATAAAAAACATAACAATAAAGTTAGAGGCTAAATATTTATTCGTGTAAATGGTAATAATTTCCATATAAAAAATAGACGTAATCAGATGAAAACAACAAAAAACATTATAACAGACAAGGAAATGAAATTGGTAAGTTTGTTGATGCAGGACTGCAAAAGTACGGGAGGTATTCAGTCAAAACTAGGTTGTGTATTAGATTTATTGCAACAGTTCTGTCATACCAAAGAACCAAACATTA
>CAYYRV010000056.1:0-9063 GCA_964474135.1 uncultured Defluviitaleaceae bacterium | reverse complement strand
ATGTTTGGTTCTTTGGTATGACAGAACTGTTGCAATAAATCTAATACACAACCATGAAGTTTCTGAAGTTTTCTTGTATTTACTTTGGGATTCTGTTTTTTGTAGAGAAAATACAATATGGATTTTTCCCAATGATGTTAAATCAGACTTAATAAGTACGCTTTGGATAATCGACTATAACGACTTTTCTTATTATTCTGATAACGAAATTTTAGAGTTTCTTCATAGTTTTAACGATGTTATGCTGTACTGCGACTACTTACAAAAGTTAATTAGTAAGGCATGTCAAGTGACATTAGATATTGATTTTGATGAAGGTGAAATGAATATTCTGCCAATACTCAAAAGATGGTACATTTTCTCAAGAACTCAGACAGAACCCATTAAAGAGGTTATTCTGAAACACTGTTCAGAAATAACAGAAGGTATTGAGATAGTGAGAAGTGGTCAACCATTCAGATTAGATAAATTCTCTGATTTTGGCGAAGATGACTTAAATTATTATGGCGATATTATGGATTTTAGTTTCTCGGTTTACGAGCTTGTTGCTAAATACAAGGAGGCTGAAATTGAGAAACTTACTTTTTACAATGTTCAAAACTGCTTTGGGCTTTTGTATGCTGAGTTTTGGCAAATGGTATTGCATGAAAAGAGATTAAAGAAATGCGGATATTGCGGAAGATATTTTATTCCTTTCTCTGAAAATACTGAATACTGCAATAGGATAATTAAAAGTAAGGGTAAAAGCTGCAAGGAGTATGCACCTATGCACTTTTACAGGCAAAGAAATAAGGGTGACGAACTTACAGAAATATACACGAAAGCTGATAGCGCTCATTATAAGAGACATGCACGAAATCCTAATCATTATACTTGGGAGCAGTTTGAAACTTGGCGTTATAAGGCTAAAGATTTGCTTGAGAAGGCTAAAAGTGGGAAAATATCGGCTGATGTTTTTAGGGAGAGAATTAAACCGAATGTTATTTGATAATATTCTTTTTATAATTTAAAATGTAACTAAAAATCAACACATAAAAATAGAACCTAAAACGCTAGGCTCTATTTCTGTACTTTATGTTATGTTAGAAAATATAAATCTTATTGGAATTCATACAAACTTTCTTTATCAATAAGTACCTCCATAGTCATTAAAGAACCGACTTTATAGCCATTGATAAAGGCTTGTATTAATTCTTTTGAATGTATAGTATCGTAGTTTAGTAGAAAGTTTTCATAGATAGCTTTTTCTTTTTCGTTCAAATTTTCCAATAATTCAGCTTTGCTTTTTTGAGCGTATTTAGTACATTCATCGTATTCGAGGTCTTGTACCTTAAGCTTTTCATTAGGGTTAAGGTTTCCATAGTAAAATTCCTCTAAAATATTCAGCATATGCAACTTCCTCTCATTTTTTTCTAGGCAACTCCTTGAAATTAAGAAGGCATATGTGTTAATATATTTATGCAGTCTGCCTTTTAGGAGGTTGCGCTTAGGGAAGTGGCGAGTAGTCTTTGGGAGATTACGCCGCTTCCTTTTATTTGTTTTTTAGGCTATCATATACCATATCAATTCCTTTTCGGACAACATCAGAACGAGTTGTACTTAATTCTTCCGTACAAGCTTTAAGCCTTTCTTTTGTTTCTTCACTTACCAATACAAAAATACGGTCTTTTAAAGGTTTTTCTACTGGTGGACGCCCCATTTTTTTTTGCGCCATATCTTCACCTCACTTTGTATGCGCAGATTTATTATAATTCATATGCGCATATAAAGTCAAGATAGTTTGCAACTTTTTAATAATAATGATTTATAATTTATGAGTTAAAAGTTCTTAGAATCAAAATGTGTTAATTTTATTCTGTTTTACTTTAAAAACCTTTAAGACTGTAAAAAGTATTTAACAAACAAGATTTATAAAACAAATTGCTAGTTTATTATTCCATTTTTCGAGTATATATGTTATAATATTTATACTAAATTTTTTAGAATCCAAAAGGTTTGTGATAAAATTAAACTAAAAATAAATATGGTGTGGAATCACAAAAAGTAATTTATGTTATTGATAGGCATATGTAGTAAATAAAATAAAAAAGAGGTGATTCCTTTTCGTGTGGGTAAAATACCTCTTACACTCAAGAAACGACCTCGTATATTCTTCTTATTATTTACATTAATAAGTACATTATATACCACTAAGCGAAATTTGTCAATAGTAAAGGAGAGAATAAAATTGTTAAAAGATTGCAACGATAGTATTTTAATAAGAAAAAACATAGATGAAAAATACATTCCATTCTATCAAATATGGAAAGAGCTTGTTTACAACTTTACTCTTGATGTATATCAGTATAGAATATTAAATTCATTGAGCGCATTAATTGAATTGGAGGAAGTAATAAACAAAACTTTAGATGGCTTATTCAATACTAATCATAATATTGATTGCTGTAAAGATGAAACTTTACAGATTTTAAATAAAGATAAAGCTATTGAAAAACATAACAAATCACTTCTAAATCGTTTAAGAAATCACCTCGGCAAAAAAACAGACAAGCCATTTGAGCAGAAAACTTTAAAACATCAGATAACATATGCGATTAAGGAGTTAGCACCTGTGTACTTAATATGGTTATTTGATGAGTTAAAGAATGCTATAGACGATAATGATATAGCAAGTATAGAAACTCTTTCAAATGCTGTTGCTAGCCAATGTATAAATAATGGCTGGTCATCAAAGGCTTTATTTCATTCAGCTAGATTTCTTGAATCTACTGATAGTGCTGAAACTAAGTGGAATGACTTTGTTTATCAATTTACAACAAGAAGTAAAGAGACACATAACGTATTATTAAGTGTTTTTTTTGAATCCAAAAGAAATGAGGTTATTCAAGACAATATTACTACACTCCGAGAGTTAGATATAGAAATATTTTCATATGAAAGATTAATAGATAGATATTCTAGTATTGAAGACATACATACGCTTCTAAATAGAGATAAAAAATACTTAGAGGTACAAGTTGAAGCAACTGATATTTATTCAGCTGCACATTTAGCAATTAAGCAAATATCAGATAAAATGAATATGGCAAGTTTTTATAATCTAATTTCCGCTTGGGATTTAAAGACATTGAATATTATTTCGATAAATACAACTAATAATTATCATAGAAAAATTACTGCGCAGGAACTTTATAAAACTTACGATTATATAGATAGTTCTGGAAATATATTTGAAAGCACACGTGTAATTCTTATTAATCCCCAAAAAAAGGCTTTACACGAAAGATTAAACGGTGCCTTTGGATTTTCAAACATTAGTAAGTCTTCACTATTTCAAGAAGAAAAATATATTAACATTTGGATTGCTATAGAGTCACTGACTAGAACTGATATGTATAGTGACATAATTTCTAATGTTAAGGAAACCTTGCCTGCTGCATTATGTATTAGATATATTTATAGAATTATTAGGAACTTCGGTGAAGATTGCAGTCGATGCAATATTAGATTTGATTTCACAACAAGGTCTATAGATTTAAGGCAAGATACAAAAAGAAAAATGGTAAAAGAAATCATTGAAGTCTTGGAAGATAATTTGCTTTTTTCTGAACTAAAATCAAAGTGTCGTATAAACAGTATCCTAAACTACAGATGTGATTATATAAGAAAACTTATTATAGATGCGAATTATACAAAAGAAAAAATTGAAAACCATTATAAACAGATTAAGTGGCAAGTACAACGGCTTTATCGATTAAGAAATGAAATTGTTCATTCTGCATTACAAAATAATATTTCGCTTATAATTTACATTGAACATATGTATGACTACCTTTCTATACTAATAACAGAAGTAGTATCATGTTTAGAAGGTAAAGGGCTAGAAACTCTTGAAGAAGTTTTTTGTGTTATAAAAGATAACTACGATGTATTTATCGAATTTGTGAAGCTCAATCAGACTAATGTTATTAAAGAAAAACTTCTCAAAACTGGAATTATGAATTTTGTTTGAAATAATGATGTATTTTAAATACCTTAAAGATAACCAAATAAAAAATGAGAGGTATGGCAAATAAGGATTGGCAAAAATCCGATTCATAAGCAAAATATGTAGAAAGAATAACATTTTATCATTTTAGGAGTGAGATTGTGGAGTGTTTAACATATGCAAAATTAAAATACTACGGACAAAGGAATTATAATGAAGTACTATTACATGCACAACAAAAACTTGGAAATCATATAACAGCTATCTCGAATGAAATGTTTTGTATATTTTTTGATGCAATTAATACAGAGCCAATTTATTATTTTAATAAGGATGTATACAAAAATACATTTTTTGAGTTAGAAAACTTGTATAAAAGCAATTTACACATCAAAATTAGCGAAGAAATGTTAGAACATTTTTTTGTTGGGTATAGTGCGTACAGAAACATAACTACAATCATTAACGATTTAGGTAAGGCAAATTATTCGCAAGAATTAAAAAATTAATTATATAGGTTTCCTATCTATACATCAATAGTTGAAAGTTGCTTATCTAACCTATTTAGATTTATTATCTTATTTATAGACCAAACTACTACCAAGGATTTAGCTTCACAAAATAAATTAGGACATTTGGTTGATATACTAAATTCTCAAAACTTCAATGAGTTGACAGCTGATGTAAACGTAGACATAAGGAATTCCATAAATCATGGTGGAGCCATTTATAAATTGGTTGATTATTCTTCTGCAATTGATTTTCACTATACACGTGGGAATAGGCCGTATACTTTAACACTACGTTTATATGAATTTGATAAGATTATTGATAGAGTATATGACACAGCAAGTGCTGTTCTGCTCGGCATTTGCAGTTTCATTAATAAATATTTTGATCTAAGTGTTGTTAATAGATCTGATAAGTTAAGTGTTCCATTTCATTTATTAGAAATGTCTCTAAGTATTCCGACTATGCGCTGTATAAGCATAAGTGGCTTACCTGATGACAAACAGTTGAATATAGATATTTACATAAAAAATCCAGATAGAGATTTAATTTTTCAGACAGCAATTTTATTATCAATACTTACATTCTCATATTATGATGATTACAAGCAATATATGTTTATATTTCACAACGAGAGGTTGCAAGGTAGCTGGATACGCTTTACTAATCAAGAAGTTGAAAATATGTATAAGGGTATAGTTTCATTCGATAAAACTATAGAGCAAGTAATTAAAAGAGGAGATTTGATGGTTTGGGATGCTTCAATAGAAAATATTGACTTACAAGAAGTTAAATATTTTAGATTTCCTAATCATTCAGAAGAAGACTATAAAATTAACAATATTGAAGACGCGAGTCTTGAAAACATAAAAAGACTCAGAGCCCATTTATTTATTGGTGATATATCCGACAAAAATACAATATTAGCTATTATTAATAAGGGAATAGAATGGTTAAAACACGTTAAAAATCCACCATCTCCAACTATTCCACATAAATATGGAACAATGGGGGCGGATTCTTTATATATTAACGTCTATCGAAATGATGCTAGGGGAGATAAAGAACTTTATCCTAGAAACGAAAATTTTGTTTGCATGATTGATTATAATCTAAGTGGAGAAACAACAATAAAACATGGCGGTATACCTATAAATATTTGGAATCAGTTACACCATGAAACAATTGGAAACATTCGTTTAGCTTGGCGTGAAGGAAAATATATAGCAAGAAGAATTTTAAAAATTGGTGCAAATGAGCAATGTCCTTGTGGAAGTGGCAAAAAGTTTAAAAAGTGTTGTAAGAAGTAGTTTATATTATATATTCAGCAATGGTTTCTCAAGTTCTCCTTTAGCTCAAAAACAACTTCTGTACTTCCACAAAAAGTATTCACTAATGCTAATTTGGAAACTCTAATGCTGAATATATAGATGTTATTTGTTAACAATGTAGAGCTAAGTTAACAAAATAAACGTAGTCACAAGATTACGTTTGCTTAAAATTATTTTAACAAATTACCCTTAATTGGTTCGACATATGTGTACTTCTTTATTAAACCCTATCTTTTCAAAGACCCGATTTTCAGCGTATGATAGCTGAAGTTGAGTCTGGTAATGTTGGTGCTGTAATTATTAAGGATATGTCAAGGCTTGGACGTGATTATCTTCAAGTCGGATTATATACCGAGGTGCTATTCCGTGAAAAACACGTGCATTTCATTGCCGTGAACGATAATGTCGATTCAGCCAAAGGCGAGGACGATTTTACACCTTTTCGTAACATAATAAATCAGTGGTATGCGCGTGACACAAGCCGAAAAATCAAGGCTTCATCACACGCTAAGGGTATGGAGGGAAAACACCTAACCCCTCACCCTGTTTACGGCTATCTTTGTGACCCAGACAACAAAGAACAATGGATTATAGACCCAGAAGCTGCTACTGTTGTTAAGCGTATATATCAGCTGACATTGGGGAGCAAAGGACCTTATGAAATAGCTACAATTTTAGAAAAAGATAAAGTGTTTACTCCTGCTTATCACTTTGCTCAAAAAGGTATTGGAAGTTCTAAAAACAAGGTTTTTAAAGACCCTTATAGGTGGGTAGGCTCTACGATAAAGGAGATTATTGCAAGAAAAGAGTATTTAGGGCATACGGTCAATTTCAAAACCTTTAAGGATTCATACCGTGATAAGAATAGTCAAAAAGCACCGATTGAAAAACAAGTGGTGTTTGAGAATACTCATGAAGCGATTATAGAACTTGAAACATGGGAACTTGCACAACGATTAAGGAAAACTATACGTAGACCTGACAGCTTAGGCACAGCAAACAGACTAACAGGACTACTATTCTGTGCTGATTGTGGTGCAAAGCTGTATAATACCCGAAGTGCCAATCGAGGCAAGCCACAAAGCAGTTATATTTGCTCAACATACAATAAGCATACTTCCGACTGTACAGTACACTATATACGTACTGATGTACTGGAAAGCCTTATTTTAGATGCCTTACGTTCTATAAGTGGTATGGTTAAAGAAAATGAGAGTGAGTTTGTAAAGGCATTGCAGGAAACAAGTCAGACACAGCAAAAAGAAATGCTTAAAATAAGTAAAAAACGTATCTCCGAAAACGAAAAACGCATAGCAGAGGTTAACGGAATAATCCGCAAGCTATACGAGGATTACTTATCAGAAACGCTCACAAAGAAACGTTTTGAGCTTTTGACAACAGATTATGAAGCTGAGCAAGAATTGCTTGAACAGCAAAATGCAGAACTTAAATCCGAGCTTGATAGGCTTTTGCAGCAGGAACGGAATGTAGATGGTTTCCTTGAATTGGTGAAGCGATATACTGATTTTACCGAGCTTACAACACCTATGCTGAATGAGTTTGTATAAAAAATCGTTATCCATGAAAAAGAAAAACATTACCGCAAGCCAACCACGCAAAAAGTCGATATTTACTTTAACTTTGTGGGTAAGGTTGAGTTTTCGGAAATTGAAGCTGAGACAGATAAACGGAATACTGCTCCTATAAAGAAACGAATGGCTAAAAACACCTATTTCAAGTCACTTGGGGAGTATCTGGAGCAACAAACAGAGCCTTCAATAAAGCTCACCTATTCCGAAATAGAGCAGATAATAGGACGCAAGCTGTGTCCGTCTGCTTACAAGCACAGGAGTTATTGGTATCCACGGTACAGCAGTCCTACGGCTAATGTTATTTTTAATTCAGGGTATGACATTGATAGGGTTGATATGAAAGAATTTGTTGTATGCCTTAAAAAGCCAGTAGAGGAATGTGGAAGAATAGTGCTTTGAGCGAGTTAAACATAACCAAACGGGTCGCGAGGGGCGTTTGGTTATGTTTAACTTAGTTTTTAACATTTTATAGGGCGAAATCATGAGTGATAATACTAAAAATCGTAAGAATGAAATTGAAGATAATTTAAACAAAGATCACATTGAACAATATCACAAGGCTGTTTTAAGTTTTAGTAATCAGAGTTTTGAAATCAAGAAGATGTGCGTAACAGTCGAAATTGGTGCATTTACTCTTGTCTCTTCCTTATTTAAGGATAATTATACTGACACGACATTTATATCACTAATAAAAGTTTTAAGTTTGTTAATTCCTGTATTGTTTTACATAGTTGATATTTACACATATTTTTATCAAGATAAATTACGTAAATTAATGTATTCGGAAGAATCTTTAATTTGTAAAAGACATAATATTGATAAAAAACCGAATAAAAGATTTACAAAAAGTAAATACTCTACATTAAAACGCCTTTTTCGCTCTATTTTTGCATTCTCTAATTTTATTTATTGGGGGTTATTATTATTATCAATAATAATTCCAAATGTACTATAATAATATTAGAAAGGATTTAAAGCTATGCAATACAATATATTTGTTTCATATACACTACGTGATGAAAACATTACAAAAGATATACTTACTCGATTTAAAAATTCATTATCTAAAATAAACCAATTGACTACTTTCATAGATATTTTAGACAATGTAAATTTTGAAAATCCACAGGCTGAAGTTTTCAATCAATTGTGCAAGGCTGATTTTGTTTGGGTTATTAA
The DNA here is from genome assembly GCA_964474135.1 of uncultured Defluviitaleaceae bacterium. GTDB lineage: Bacteria > Bacillota > Clostridia > Lachnospirales > CAYYRV01 > CAYYRV01. The sequence continues at coordinate 463 of CAYYRV010000056.1, read as the reverse complement.
TAGTAAATATTTACACGAATCGGAATGGGTATCTTTTGAATTAGATAAAGCAAAAGAACTTAAGAAGTCTATATACTACATTGATTTACCTACTATTAATAATATTATAAATACTGATATTTCCGAAATTAATAAAATAATAAAAAATTATCTTCAATAAAAGTCACAGAAAAACATTGTGACTTTTATTTTTTTGTAATATTATCAAAAACTACCTTGACAAGTACTGCCTGATGATGAGAGCTTCAAAAATGCCGTTGACCTTATGTTTGACGCATTGGAGGAAAGAAGCCCCGAACATTTTGCAGTACGTCAATATAAAAAGTACAAATTGGCGGCAGGCAAAACTGCTAAATCAATCCTTATTTCCTGCGGTGCAAGGTTAGCTCCGTTTGATATTAAGGAGCTTCGTGAGCTTATGTCATATGACGAATTAGAGCTTGATACGCTTGGAGATTACAAA
>CAYYRV010000055.1:0-9248 GCA_964474135.1 uncultured Defluviitaleaceae bacterium | reverse complement strand
CTTGATATAAACATTATGATTTTTGATTAATATTATTGATTCAATAACTTTAGAATATAACCCCAAATTAAGTGAAGAAGTAAGCATCTGCCAAACAACCTGCAATTAATAACCAATCCAACAACTAACTTATGAACTCTAAAGGTTTTAGAAAAACGTATGCCTCTTTGTAGCAATCTAGTGCACCAAGTTCGCAAGGAAAAATGAGCCCTTTCAATCTTTTGTGTGTTACGCTTCTCCTCCCCAACTGTGCTTTCCATTATGTTTTGGTAAGCAAGCTTACCATCAACATAAATAGTTGGCACCTAATAAGTCACGTAGGTCGCCTAAACATGCATGTTTCCTTGTGCCAAATATGTAAGCAAGCGGTTCACTGGTTTTATGGTCTACAACCCACCATAACCAGCATTGGTTGCCTTTACTTTGCACGTAAGACCACATCTCATCCATTTCAACTTCTTCAATGGCAACAAGGTAGAATTCCAATCCTTTATCCTTTCTATATAGTCGTAGTTGATTTGACAAATAAAGGTTTCTGTATTTTTAAAATAGCAGTAGCGGTATCTTTGGAAATACAAAGAATACGTTCGGTTTCACGGGTTCCCGTACAATCAACTGCTATCTTTAATACTTGTTCTCTAACTTCAGGCTTATTAAGCATTATAGGTGTATTCTTCCACAAAGTTACGATGCTTGCATTCAGCATTATTACAGTTATATACTTGCTTTCCAGTTTTGTTGTGTCCATTTTTACTTACTTTTTCGCTGCCGCAAAATAGGCATTTTGCTCTAACGGTAATCGTAGCCATAATATTACCTACTCTCCTATTTATTAATTATTATTTCTGCTTATTTGTTAAAATACTTTAGGACATTACCTATTTAATGGTATTTTGTAAAAACATACAACTCCTTTACATCTGTGTCTTCATATTTCTATTTCTCAATACTATTCACCTTAAACTTTACCCAAAAGCGTTTACCCGTCACCACTGGTTTCTACTAAATCTTCCTTGACACCAACCACCAAAAGAGCATAAAATACATCATAATAAAAAAGTAAATGCAAGTGAGAAAACAGTGCTAATAATTCGTGATGTCATAAAGATGTTGAGGTTTATTCTTGTCAGTGGTAAGATGGTAAAAAAACCAAATCTAAGGATGGATGATTACATATGATACTAGCCACAATATCGTGTCCACACTGTGGTAGTGATGATGTAACAAAAAACGGACATTACGCAAATGGGAAATAACGCTATATATGTAGAAACTCGGAATGCTTTCACAAAGTTTTTACAGACTTTTATACAAATAAAGCCTATGACCAAATGGTCAAACATAAAATATTTGAGTTGACGGTTAATGGCAAAATAGCTGTTTTTATACTTTATAACAGCATTAATATTGCCTCTATGGATAAAATTTTAGAAGCTAATTTTATGTTTGAAAATTGAAATGGATTCGACCTGTTGCACAAAACAACTTATACTAACAGCAAGGATAATTCTTTTAAATATTTGGCACGAGAATCATATATAATTGAGATTTGAGAGTAATATAGTAAATCTTATAGGATACAACTCGACAAGGATTACTTTAGGTCAAAATGTTTTGCACATTCGCAACTCATACCTAAAACCTTGAGATTGGTGTAAATTTGTTTAGTAAATGGAAAATGAAATTGGAGGGAGAACATATGCAGATAGCTGCTTGCTATATAAGGGTTTCCACAGATGACCAAACCGAATTCAGCCCAGACGCACAGCTTCACGCTATAAGAGAATATGCAAAAAAAAATGATTTAATAATACCTGAGGAATATATTTTTAAAGATGAAGGGATATCTGGAAGAACAGCTAAAAAACGTCCAGGCTTCCAGAATATGATTGCAACGGCTAAAATAAAGCCAAAGCAATTTGAAACTATTTTAGTACATAGATTTGATAGGTTTGCAAGAAATAGAGAAGATAGCATAATTTATAAGTCTTTGCTACGTAGAGATTGTGGTATTAAGGTAATATCTATAACAGAGCCTTTGGAAGATGATAAAATGTCTGTTTTAATGGAAGCTATGTTAGAAGCTATTGCAGAATACTATAGTTTAAACCTTTCAGATGAAGTTTCAAAGGGAATGAAAGAAAAGGCAAGACGTGGAGGTGTGTTGAATAAAGCCCCTTTCGGCTATAAAAATAATAACCCTGACACTCCTCCATCGGTAATAGAACAAGAAGCAGAAATTGTTAGATTTATGTTTGAAAAAATATATACTAAAGAAATGACTCCCTTTACATTAGCAAGATATTTAAATGAGGCAGGCATGTTAACACGAAAGGGTAAAACGTGGGGGACATTTACATTAAAATATGTTTTATCCAATCCTTTTTATACTGGAAAACTTATATGGAATAAGTATGAAAAAAGATTAGGTAAATATAGGAAAAAAGAAGATTGGATTTATTCTGATGCGGAGCATGAAGCTATAATTTCACAAGATGTTTTTGACAAGGTGCAAGCAATACTAAATGAAAACAAGCACAGGAGAGAACGTCCAGCACAAGAACATTGTCACTGGTTAAGCGGATTAATCAAATGCTCTAATTGTGGCGGAAGCCTTTCAGTATCTGGGTTTAAAAAGTATCCATACTTTCAATGCCATAATTATAATAAAGGTAAATGTAATGTTTCGCATTACTCCCCTGTTCAAACAATGGAGAACATTATTATTAAGTCATTAAAGGATTTTATGGAGTTAGAGCATCCTATTATAAATTTAAGTTATAAAAAGCGAGTCTCTGATTCTTCTAAGCTAGATACAACTAAAATGTTAAATTTAAAATTAAAAAAGGCTCACGAAAAATTAGAAAGAGTAAAGACAGCGTTTACTAATGGAATTGATACATTAGAAGAATACAAAGAAAATAAGGCTAAAATACTTAGCGAGATAGATACTGTTAATAAAGAAATAGAAGAGGCAAGTACCAAAAAAAACAGTGAAAATAAAATAAAGGAAATTCAAGATGGGTTAAAAGAAATTATAAAAATGCTTGAATCAGATGAATATACAATATCTGAAAAAAACAATTTATTAAAAAATATTGTGAGCCATATAACTTTTGATAAACGTACTAAAAAAATTGAGGTATTTTACTTTTATTGAAATAACGTGTGTTTTATGTAATAAGGCGATGGTTTAAATACTGAATAAATGTTGTTATATTGCAGGAAAAAGACCTTGGGAAACTTTTTTGAAAAAAGTTTCCCAAACCCTTCAAAAAACTTTATCATAGAATGCCGCAGGTGCGGCATTCTGGCGTAAGTTCTTCGCTTCTTTCTTAGAATCTATTTAATATATTGTTTTTAGCAGATAATTGTCAGCAATAAAAAATGACGTATAATAAAAAAATTATACGTCATTTTATGCTTAAATTAAATCAATTTTGATAAAAATATATAATAGGTGTCTAAATATAAACTTTAACACATTTATTCCCCAATTGTCCTGATAGTAATGTCGTATTGCCATCCACTGCTTTCAGTATAGAATAAGTACGAACCATTTTCCTCTTTCATACCTCCACCTATTGGATTATAAGCAGAAAAACCTACTTTTATGCCGTCTTTTACATAGCTTTTAAGATCGTAAGAAACAAAGTCCTTAGTAAAACCATGTTCTATCAAAGTTTGTTCGTAAATTTTCAATAACTCTTCACTCTTTGAATTATCAAAGGTATTATCAGTATAGTATCGGTAATATTTCATACTTTCACTATCCGTAGGAATATTTGTTATTAGGTCTTGAGAAAATACATAATGGTTTCTCACAACATAAGCAAAGTCGGGTACAGTTGGAAACTCTTTATAATAAACCATTCTACTTTCTTTTATAGCAGCTTTTTTAATAGTTACAGAAACAGCATCAATAGTAATTGTTATGTCTCCCTTTGTACCTGTATAATGCGATGCTGAATTTTTAGTGAATGTAAACCCCAAACCTTTTAAAGTATTAACATACTTCTCAATTCTTTCCTCCTCGATAACTGTATACCAATAACTATATCCTAGTCTATCTTCAGTTAACCTAGAATTATTATACTTAATACCAATAGTAGGTATTTCAGGAAATTCAGTATAATATTCCACTCTTTCAGGCACTAATTTTTTTATAGTAATCAAAACATATCCATTGTTTGATATTGTGTCAATAATAACAGACATATCGCCTTTTACATAAACATAATAACCTGCTTTGGAGTTTGTTGTATCATTAGTATAGCCCATCTCAAGTAAAAGTTTAATATAATCTTGAACAGTTGCTTCTTTTACACCTAAATACCAGTATTCCCTTCCTCTTTCATCACTTGTAGTAACAGTTCTTTCAGGCTTGCCAGTTGGAAGCAAAGGAACTGTTGGGAAGTCAGGAGAATATACAATTTTAACTGTAACCTTTATAATAATCAAAACATATCTAGAGTTTTTTTGCGATATTGTGTCAATAATTATAGTACTATCACCTTTTACATAAACATAATAACCAGCTTTGGAGTTTGCTGTATCATTAGTGTAGCCCATACCAATTAAAATCTTAATATAGTCCTGAATAGTTACATCTCTTAAATCTAAATACCAGTATTCCTTACCTGTTCCGTCACCTGTAGGAGCAGTCCTATCAGGGTTGCCAACTGGAGGTAAAGGAACTGTTGGATAGTCGGGAGAATATACAATTTTAACTGTAACTTTTATAGTAATTAAAACATATCCAGTGCTTTTTTGCGACACTGTATCAATAATTATTGTAGTATCGCCTTTTACATAAACATAGTACCCAGCCTTGGAGTTTGCAGTATCATTAGTGTAGCCTAGCCCAATTAGTATATTTATATATTGTTGGATGGTCATGTCCTCAACATCTAAATACCAATAAACTTTTCCGTTATCAACAGTAGTTGTTTTACCAATAGTACCTACTGGAAGACCAGGTATACCTGGGTAATCTGGAAGATATACTGTTGGAGCGGTAATAGTTCTTATTGTAAGTACAACATATCCATTATTTTTATATGTTATAGTATCAATAATAATATAAACATTACCTTTTACATAAACATAGTATCCTGTTTTGGAGTTAGTTATATCTTTTGTATACCCTAATTTTAACAGTTCATCAATATATAATTGAATTGTTATATCTGTTAATCCTTTGTACCAATATGTTTTTCCGTTAGTTTCTGCCGTTGTGTTATCAAAGTTTATTTTAGGGTTAGCAAAGTTTCCAATGTCTGGTATGTTAGGAAAATCTAAATACATTACATTTATAATAGTGTTGATATTAATTTTTTGGAGTCTGATTACAATATAATTTGTTGAAGTGACATCAATAGTTACAGAAATATCGCCCTTGATGTAAACGGAGTATCCGCTTTTTGTTTGAGTATTATCAAGTACAAAACCTGATTTAGTTAATTCAGATATATAGCTTTTTAGTTGTTCTGCGGAAATTGCAATTCTGTCATATCTGTACGTAGTTACATTATTTTCAATTGTTTTTGAAATATTTTCTAAAGATACTTTAACATATACACCTAAGTCTAAAACAGTTGGAAATTCTGCATAACCTATTACAGTAGCAACAGTTGTTGCTTTTCCTTTGTCAAAGATTAAAGCACTTTTTGTAGATTCTTCATATGATACTTCCATGTTTAAAAGTTCAGCAGTAGCACGTAATGGTACATATGTAACACCATTATAAAGTAAAGTTTCTTTATCAACAGTTTTTCCGTCAACAACAAGCTTTATCCTTCCGAAATATACATTAATTGTTTCGGTTTTTATTAAATCAATAAAGTCCTTTGCATCAGGGTATTGTGTTAACACACTGTTAATATATGCAGTTTGCATAGCATCATCATAAATTACCTGCTTTTTAAGTATTTCAGCGGTAGCACGTAAAGGCACATATGTTGTTCCGTTATAAAGCAATGTCTCTTTGTTTACCCTTTGACCGTTGACAAAAACTTTTATTTGCCCAAATGTCGCAGAAATATCCATCTGCTGTTCAGCCTGCACTGTAACCCCTACTAATAACAGTGATAGTGCAAAAACTAATGAAGTAATACACCTTCTTAAGCTCATAATAACTACTTCCTCCTCATTTATATATTATAATTTTTAAATAATATCACTCTTCTCCCCACAAAAAATAAGTGTTGTGATTGCTTTAATACGAAATAATATAAATGTTTTGAGTCAATCATAGCTCTAAATATTAGTTAGTCATCTAATTTTATATCTGATATTGCTTATGTAGTTAACTTTTTATTTTAATTTTATTTACTTTGTGTTTAATAATAATAATACACCTAATTTCCTAAGTTGTAAACATAACTCATCATCTCAAGTTGTTTTTTTCCGTCTAAACTGTTGTAAATTTTAAGCAAATCAATTTCTTGCTTTGTTAATTCTCTCTTTGAACCATTCTGTATTGTTACGCTACTGTTACTGCTTTTAATTACGCTTTGTTGATTATTGGTGATTATATCGCCTCTGTATTCTTTGCCATTAACTAAATAATCAATAGAAACATTAAAATAGGCAGCAATTTTGTTTATCGCATCAATTGATGGATTTTGTTTACCTTGTTTCCATTGGGTTATTAATCCATTTGTTAAAGGAATTTCTCTTGTTAATGTGGCGGCTGTTACTTTTCTCTCCTCCATTAGTTGTAGTATTCTTTCTGCTATAGACATACAATGTAACCTCCTCTAAAATTTTTGAGAAATATCAATTATTTTATTGACTATTAGAGAATTCTCTATTATACTATAACTATGATTAACAAATAGTAAATATATATAAATAGCCAAATGTATCATTTAACTATGGTTAACAGAAAGCTATAAATAATAGTTAACTTTAAGTTACTTATTGAAGTAGTATAAGGTAATTTGGATTATTTTGTCAATAATAAAATTATTTTGTCGAAAAATGTATACTCCTGCCCTGACATAGGTAATTTAGATTATTTTGCCAATAATAAAATTATACCAAAATTGTATTTATAAAAAGCTGAGGTGGATATATTGCAGATAGGGAAAAATATTAAACGCATTAGAGAAGAAAAAGGTATTTCAGGCGAAGAACTTGCTATCAGAATAGGATTGTCCAGACAATATATATTTTATCTTGAGAAAGGTTATAAAAAACCAACAGTTGAAAACCTATATGCAATTTCTCAAGAATTAGGGGTTTCAATGGATGAGTTATGTGGGGTTAACGATATTAAACAACAGTCTAAAAAAAATTAATTATATATGCCTACAACACCTATGCCTGAAGAAAGTCTACTAGAGTGCTTTGACATAACAGAGCAAAAAATTACCCAAAAAGAACCTAAAATGAGATTTAATACAACTTCAAAGAAATAAAACAAAATTTACACATACCTGTATAGGACAAATTTCTACAATCATAACATATTTTGAGGTGATTTATGTGTCAAAAATAGAGCTTACTTTTGAAAATTTTGTAATAAGAAAAGATGGTTCTACTATTCCTATTAAAAACTTGTCTTTTGAAGAGCATAAAGAAGCTGTAACTAATGCACAAGATAGAATAATGGGATTCTTTGGATACGAAAGAGATGATAGAGCTACTGTATAGAGATTGAAACTCTTAGATAAAATTTATTAATTCTGTTTGATGTACTTACATATCTTTAGAACCTGTTTAAAATCAATGGAGGTTTTAAACAGGTTCTTAGAAATTCTTAATTCCAAATGTTTATATATTACTAGTATTACAAAGGAGAGCCGCAAATGAAAAAAGTAATTAATTTCCCTAAAGAAAAGGCTTGTTTAACTAAGCATAATGAACCCATTAATATTGAACCTGCGAATTTTGTGGACTTAGTTAATTCAGATGATTACATAAAAAAGGGCTTAGAAATATTTTATGACTTTGTCTCTACCCCTGATTACCAAAATCAAGTTAACTTTAATTTTGTAATTGAATATATGGCTAAACTAATGGACAGGCTAGCAATACAAGTGGGCGATAAATTTACACAAAACGACCTATTTGAAATTGAAGATTGCATACACTGCAACAATATAGCGCATGAGGCGCAAGGATTTATACTAGGTATTCGATATGCTGAGAAAATATTGTCAGAAAGAGAGGTCATATGACAGCAGTAGTTACTGACTACCAAGCGGTTATTGCTTTGGTAATTGTGTTAACGTTTTTATTAAGAACATGTTTAAAAGTAATATTTGAACCTGTTTTGAATTTTGCTTTTGGAGTATTTTCGAGATGATTTTTCGTTATGCGAGGAAGTGTGCGCATATTCGGAGAATATATGCTAGGAGACACTTACGAAGCAGAACGTAAATCAGCCAAAAAGATGAAAAATGGAGGTTTCAAACAGGTTTTTACATAAAAGTAGGACAAGTATTACCGAAAAATAGGAATCTTGTCTCTTAATCTTAAGTCAACTCCAATGTTTGTCAGCCCAGTAATTTCATACTCATCTATCTGGAATAGTTTTAATGATTGATAAAAATGGGGGATAATAAAATGATTAAAAAAAGGTTTATAGTTGCCTCGGCTATTATTCTTACTTCAGTATGCATAACACCTTATTGCTTTAGTAATGCAAGGGAATACCGTGCTGAAATAGGAATAGAGGAAAACGCAATTGGGGGAGAATATCTTGTTATACCTTTAGGTGTAGCAATTGCAGGGGCTATATTACATATTTCAAAGCAAGTGTTGCACAGCAAAAAACATGAATATAGAGTTACAGATATTGTGAAGTATAGCAAAAACTATGAAGTTACACCAAATGTTGTGGAGCAGGCAGTTAGGTACAAAATGTGAAAGGTGGAATCAGAATGTTAAAAGACTCAAACAAAATTGATTGGGGAGTTGTTAAAGTTCATACATTAGTGCTTATGTATGAAAAAAGTAAATTTTATACTATATGTAATAATGGCACTATAACAGGCTTTGGGTATGAGGAGTAGTAGCAATTAGCCTTAGAAGTTGTTTAGAATATTGCTAACTTACTCATTAGAAAAGTTGCCTACTAACACAAAAGGCAACTACGAAAAACAATATATATATTATATCATTTTAATGCTTTAGAGGCAACTATAAGCTTAAAAACAGGAGCGATTATATGGATCACCCAACGATAACAGAGCTTGAACGTTTTGGAATGCCTGAACCAGTAGTCTTTGAAAAATGTC
>CAYYRV010000054.1:0-9559 GCA_964474135.1 uncultured Defluviitaleaceae bacterium | reverse complement strand
ATTATTTACAGCGTCTGCTAGTACTGAGATACGTCCCATATTGTCATATGTATAAGTAAGCGTATTTCCCATAGGGTCTGTGACAGATGTAAGTTGGTTCCCGGCATCATAATTATAAGTTGTTATATTTCCGTTTTTATCGGTTTGAGATATCCTATTTCCGGTTTCATCATAGTTATTTGAGTAATAAAATCCCAAGGGGTCTGTTGTTTTTATTAACTTTCCTCTTGAATCATACTCGTAAGCTGTAGTATTATTCATAAAATCTGTTTCAGAGGTTTTCTTACCCATCTGGTCATATGAAAAATATTTTAGGTTTCCGTTTTTATCACTTACTGATGTATCTAAACCGTTAGCATCAGGATTATATGTTGTTACAACATTATTTTGGTCAGTCATGCTTAAAAGTTTTCCAGCATTAGAATAAGTATATGATTTCTTCTTTCCTTCAGGAGAGATAAGTTCAATTAGCTTTCCTACTCCATCATATTTATATTGTGTAATACCTCCATTTGGGTCTGTTACAGTTCGCAAAAAACCATTATCATCATAACCGTAATTTGTTACATTTCCGTTCTTATCAGTATGTGATACTAAATTATTAGAAGAATCATAAGAGTTATATTCTGTATTTCCGTTTTGATCTGTCATTGAAGTTAAATTGTTATGCTCATCATAAACATATAAAACTGTTGAACCATCAGGAAAAGTCTCTTTAATAGGATAATTATTGTCATTATAATCTATTGTTTTAATGCTTCCGTCAGGATATGTTATACTGTTTTGACGACCTTTTTCGTCATATCCAAACTTTGTTACCCGGCCTAACTTATCTATCTGCTCAATTACTTGCCCATTTAAGTTAAATTTATTATTTACGCTACCTGTTGAACTTTCTACTTTTGTAACAGTTAAATTATCATCATAATAATATTTTGTTTCATATCCTTGCTCGTCAATAAAAGTGTTAACTTTTTCGTCATCATTATAAACTGCATGTGAAGTTCCTTTATCTGCAACATATTGTTCGATAACTCTTGATTTATTATCATACTTATTAGTTAAATATACTCTTCCATTAAAATCAGTAATACTTAATAAATTACTTTTATTATCATAAGTGTAGTATATACTGTCAGCATCAGGATTTTTTGATTCTATTAAGTTTTTTCCTTCATAAACATATTCTACGCTATTCCCGTTATAATCTGTTACTTTTGATAACATACCGTCTATATATTCAAAATTAAAATAAGCGCCATACTGTCCTGTTACTTGGCTCATTAAGTTTTCAGAATTATAGTCGTATGTATATTTTGTAATGCCATCTTGTATTACTTTAGTAATATTTTTATTTGAATCAAAATAATATTCTGTACCGTCTTTTGATTTAATTAAAAATGTTTTTCCCCTAGAATCAAATGCGTTATTATCTTCTAACATAAAAGGGCTGATTTCTGTATCCTGTAAAGCTCCTCTATAGTTATAAAAACTTGGTACATCGTCAATTTGTTGATTGTATGGAACTATTTCAAAAGTACCAGTCATTTCTGTGCCATCATCAGCTGTGAACGTAAATTCATCAAAGTTTCCCTTCATTTCTCTTTGATTATTCAAAGAAAATGTATTTAATGCTGATTTACTGGTTGATTCGTATTCACGTTGAACACTTAGTGAAAAAGTACTTATAGCAGCTGCAGAAGTAGTTTCATTTGGCAGTAATGCTCCGCCTGATGTAATTTCATCTTCTACATTATCTGTTTCTGTTTTCTCCTTTATTGGTTTAACATGTCCTCTTAATATGTACCCACCGGTAGCAAAATTTTGGTTTTGAAAATCGCTCATAACACTCATAGTACTTATAGTGTTTTCCAGACCCATTTGATAATCGCCACTACCATTATTAACTCCCATTGTATAACCCGTTTCAACATGACTTATTCCATTAAAGGTTTTGCTTATATCATCATATAAAAAAGGAATGCCCTCGCCTGTAGGAAGTGTAAAGTATGCATTATTTCCATTTATCTCTAGCTGATAATTATAAGTATGAGTCCAGTTATTGCCTAATTCTTTTTTTATCATTGACTGATTATCATATATTCTGTTGAAATTCATTTGATGTTTGCCTAATATTTTTAAATCAGTATAATTCCAGAGAAATGAACCTGTAACAGCATCTACAGGGTCTAAACATGTATAAGGAAGAGTGCCTGAAGGGTAAGTACGTGGTTCAGGAAAAGGAGATTTGTTCCGTCTGTATACAGTCTTAATATTTTCTGTCGACTGATTATCATCTGGTGATTCTAAACCGGGTATATAAATAAAGTAGTAATATCCGTATTTTGGTCTTTGAGCCATACCATAAGCAAATGGGTCAGCCATGTCATATGGCTTGCCATCAACATGATAAGCGATTCCCTCTTCTCTAAGTAAAAGAGCTACTGGCTGAGTCTTTGCATAAGGTATGTTCATATTATTAAATGCATTATCATTAGTTTTTTGTGAGACATTAGGAGTAGATAGACGTGTTTTATTTTTTTTATCAGTGCTGTCAAATGCATCCCATAAATCCATAGAGCCATAATAATATGGTGAATCATATATGTATCCTGTACCGCCGTAATCAGAAAACAAAACTCCATTATTTCCGACTTCTGTATTTATGCCTTTATAAACAGCAGCTTCATTTTCGTCGTTAGTTCCTTTCATTGCTTCTGAAAAAAATTCAGCAACAAATGACTCAAGTTCTTGACTTGTATAGCTTTCTTTATTTAACGCAAACATTAAAACACTATATTGTTGGGTATAAGGTAAATTATTAATATTAAAATTTAAGTAAAAATCATCTTCATAGCCTACTGCAAACGCTATGTCACCTATACTTGAAAATATGAAAATTGCTAATAATAAATAAGAAATGCTTTTATCAATTAATTTTTTAATTCGTATATTCATATTAAATTTCTCCCTTTCTACAAAAAGGTTAATTTTATTTAAAAACACATTCTAAATAAAAAACACATTAATTAATTCAATAGCCTTTTATCTAGAATGTTTTATTTTAATATTATTGTAAAATTTTTTGAGATATCTAATTTATTTTATTAATAATATTACCCCATTTATTTGACCATCTATTACATTTTTTAATAAAGTATCATCAACATCACCTGAAAACTCATTATTACTAAAATCAAGTAGACGAATTTTAGATGGGTCACTGAAAGTATTAATTACTTCTCCTGTAAACTGATTATCTGATAATATTAAAACTTCAAGATTAGTAAGCTTAACTAAACTTGGAACAGTTCCTGTTAATTCATTATCTGATAGTGATAAGAATTTTAAATTTTTTAAATTACTTATACCACTAGGAATATTTCCTGTAAAACTATTTTGAGCTAAATCTAGATTTTCGAGCTTAGTTAATGTCCCTAGTGTATCAGGTATTTTACCGTCAAAATCATTTTTATGTAATAGTAATACTTTAAGTTCAGTTAATAAAGATATTTGTTCTGATATTGAACCCTTAAAATTATTTGACGATAAATCTAAATTTTTTAATTTGGTTAGTGAATATAATTCTGAAGGAAGTACACCAGACAATTGGTTTTTTGATAAATATAAATACTCTAAGTTGTACAGTTCACCAATTGCTGTGGGAATTTTACCACTTATTTTTCTATTCATTAATCCAATTGTAACAACATTTGCAAAGTCATTTTTACTTTGAATAGTGTTTAATGATTTTCCCTGTTTATTTAGAATTAATTCTAATTCATCAATTAACCACCATTGCTCCTCACATTTTTCGTAAAATTCTATGGCATAAGGTGTTTGAGGATTAAAGGAATATGTTTTAACAATAAGTACATCGCTCAATTGACCTTTTATAGTACCGTTTACACCTCTTACTTGAAATGAGTAAGTATTGTCAGATGACAGATTCTTTATAGTTAATGTGGTTAGATTAGTAGACATAGTTTGCCCTTCAAAAACAACTTCATAACCTGTTACTTCGCTAAGCTCATCCCAACTAAGAGTTACTGAATTACCTGTTTTCCCAATACATGTTAATCCTTGAACATTTGACAATGGCTTAGATTCCGTTCTGATATTTAAAATTGGAGACCATGAACTTGTATTTTCGGCATTTTTTCCTCTAACTTTAAACTCATATGATGTATTAGATGATAAATGTTCAATTTTCATTTGCTGATTAGATGTTGTTAGAATTTCACCCGCATGTAAAATTTCATATTCAGTTGCATCGGCTATAAAATCCCACTCTAAAACAATTGAATTTGAAGTGAGTTCTTTATATGTCAATGTTGTGGCTAATAATGGTGGGCTAAATGGGTTATCTAAATTTTTTAAATATGGGTAGTGAAGACCATCATTTATAACCCAAATGTTTGCTGTGTCCCAATTAACAAAAGTAGCCTTTTGCATCATTTGCTCGGTTGTTCTTGCTTGAGTTGTAGGTGTTAAGGTATTGGTTATTGTACTGTCAAAGTAACTGCTATTTATTTTTAAGTTTGAACTGTAAGTTAATTCTGCAGGTATCCTATTTATTTTACCTGCAAAATAGCAATTTACGACACTTAATTCTCTTGAATTAATACTGCTACCGACTAATCCTCTTATACTACCAAATTCTCCTGTAACATTACTTAGAGAGAAACTATTATATATAGACCCTCCACCTGATGTGCCTACTAATCCACCTACATTCTGATATCCAATAACGTTACCTGTGGCGTATGACTCTGAAATTTTACCTGATGCACTAATTTCCCCTACTAAACCCCCAACACTAAAGTTTTTAACATCGCCAGTGTTTCCAGTCGCGTAACATTTTTCAATAACTCCTCCTTCATTACGACCTACTAGTCCACCTACATAATTCCCAGTTGATAGTACTTCTATATCAGTATTACTATTTTTAATTGAACTACTATTTTCACCTACTAAACCTCCTATAAGCATTCTACCACTTACTTTACCTATTCCTGCAACAGAACAATTTTCTATTGTTGCAGAACTACCAGAAGATCGACCTACTAGTCCACCTACATAATTCCCAGTTGATAGTACTTCTATATCAGTATTACTATTTTTAATTCTACCACCAACACTACTATTTCTAATTATAGCATCACGATTATCGCCTACTAAACCTCCTATTCTTTCATAGCCAAATACTTTAACTTTACCAATAACAGAACAGTTTTCTATTAATGATGACGATACAGCAACAAGTGAACCTGCTCTAGTACCTGTTATATCTACATTTTTTATAGTTACATTCTTTATTATACTTCCGTATCTTGTATACCCAAAAAGCCCAGCAATATCAGTAGTATCATTACTTATTTTTAAATTACTTATTGTATATCCTCCTCCATCAAATCTTCCTTCAAATGGAACATATGAAGTGCCAATAGGAGTAAATTCTACATTATCTAAATCTACATCATTTATTAATTTATAATTGGCATCTGGCTCATAAATTATAAATTTTAGCTGATGGGCAGAGTCTATCAAATAAGGATTCGTTTCAGTTCCTTCACCACCAGCATTTTCATTAACAGAATTTGACTCTATACCTGAAGGTTTTGCTAGATTTTTTAGATATGGATAGGATACACCTTCTTCTATATTCCATATATTAGAGAAATCCCAATTTAAGTATGTATCGGAGTCTTTCATTTTGCTTGTAAGTCGTGAATAATTATTTTTGCGGACAACAATACCAGACTGTATTGAATCATAATAACTACTAGATACACTAATAGAAGAACCGCCACCAGAAAAAGGGGAACCTACAGCAGAATTTAATTTACCTGCAAAATAGCAGTTTGTCATTACTGTATTATCAGTTTTACCAATCAACCCACCTACATAAGAAGTTCCTGTTGGACTACTTAAAGAAAAACTATTTTCTATAGTTCCTGAATTTGAATATCCTACTAGTCCCCCAATGGAAGTTCCTCCAGAAACATCACCTGTAGTATATGATTCTAATATCTTACCTGCATTATAACCTACTAGTCCACCAACATTTGATTTTTTACCTGCATCAGTATTCCCAGTTGTATAACATTTTTCAATATTTCCTCTAAAATTAATACCTACGAGACCTCCTATATAAGTTCCACTTGATAGCAATTCTATATCAGTATAACTATTTCTAATTGAACTAGTATTATAGCCTACTAAACCTCCTATATATGTAGTACCACTTACCTTGCCTGTACCAATAACAGAACAGTTTATTATTGTAGATGACGAATATCCAACAAGTGCACCTATATACTGCTTAGCTGTTATTTCCACGTTTTTTATTGTCACATCTTTTATTATACTTCCAGAAGCAGTATACCCAAAAAGCCCAACGTGCTCATTATAAGGCTTACTTATTTTTAAGTCGCTTATTGTATATCCTCCGCCGTCTAACACTCCTTTAAACGGCGCAACGCTAGACCCAATTGGATTAAATTCTACATTATCCAAGTCTATATCATTTGCTATTTTGTAATAAGCTGTTAAATTATTTTTTATTTCGGCGAGTTGCTGTGCATTAGTGATTAAATAAGGATCATTTACTGTGCCACTGCCACTTCCAGAAAAAGCAAAAGCATTATTACATACTGATAGATTTAGTAATAGAAGAATAAAAAAACATATACATACCCTTATTATCTTTTTCAAAAAATAACCCCCTTACTTACTGATTAATATTACTCTTTATATAAAACATAAACTATTAAAATTTATATGCCTCCCTTCACTTTAAAATAAATATGTATAGCTTATAAAAAACTATACTAAATTGTTTTTCCTTCTTTAACAAAGCAAGTAAAAAACTATAGGATTTATACATCGATTACAATTAGAATATTATATAATACTAGCGGTGTCAACAAATTTTTATATTTTTCTCTGTTTTTTTAGGGAATGTTTTTAAAAATAATTGATATAGTATAAAAAGCTTTGTTAAGCCTAGATAAAATATATCCACGATAAAATTTTGTTTACGCTATTTTGAATAAATGGAATGGGCAAAATAAATTTTTTACAAAATTGTATTTATATGATAAAATATAGGTTATAAGATAATAGATAACATTCACTGGCAATTACTTTTTATTTCCCAGTAAATCATTAAACTCATCAAGTCTAATATCCCCATTATAGCACATCTCACGCCATTTCTTAGCATTTTCAACCCATTCGAAAAACTCTTTCCGACTCATATTTTTCTTTTGCGTTCTTGCGTTAAACCTCTTATAAGCCTTGCTAAAAGCATCATGAATAGGGTCATCTTTATATTTTTGCTGATAAATTTTAATAGCACCTATTTGACTGCATGGTTTACCTTCACCATCAACAATTCTTTCACAGTACTCAGAGTCAATTCTTCCTTTTGGTATGAAATATTGCTTGCAATACTTGCATACTCTTATTGGAAGTCCTTTTTCGAATATTTTTATTATTTCAAAGCATATCAATTCATCTATAGACTGAATCTCATATGTTTCCACAATATCAATATTGCGTTTTATCAGAAAATCCAACAATTCATCAGGTGTTTTTAAGTTTTTGGGCACAATTTTATTTGGTGATAACTTCATTAATGTTGCTTTATTGGTATACAGAGGATTTTCTCCTCTTTTTTGCCTTAGATAATCAATAATAAACAATATATGAAGAGAAGATAAATCGCTTATTTTTTTGTTCCCTGATAATTCAGTCAAGCAATCAAGTTCTTGCTTTATATGTTCTCTTTTTTTGATTATATCATCAAAAATAATATTTATTACTTTCCTGAAAATAAAATCACGCATTTCGAGTTTAGAATAATACTTCTGTTCTAATATGCACAATTCAAGAACAGACTTTGAATTTGGTATTGATTTCTCAAGAGTTTCTGTAGCTAAGTCAAGATTAAATTCGTTCCTATCATATTCAATTATAAAAGATATCAAAAGTTGGGAATAAAAGTGAAAATAAGGCGTAAGTTGGTCTATTGCATCAACCAGTTCATACAATTTGTTTTCATACTCAATTTCGGATTCAATATATGCCATATCTGTATTTAGGGTTACTATATAATTAAACAATTCTTTTGCCTTTTCCATATTCCAGCCCGAAAAATCCATTAAGTAATGCCCTAAATCAAATATTATCCCTGTTCTGCTACTAAAGTTACGGTCAGCAAAAAGTAAGCATATTTTATTGTTCTGTTCATAAACCCTGTATTTCATAATAACCTCCTATATAAAACAAAATCGAAAATAGATAAATTAAAATAATTAGAAAATAGATAAATCTAAAAACTATTATATATTGTTATTGACCACTGCACAATTAAATTTTATAATTCAAGTAGGTAATAGATATTTTTTTAGTTATTATCTAAAACCATATTTACAGACCAACTATCAAAAGTCAAGCTCAAAATGAAAATATTTTAAGGGAAAAGAAATAGGGAAAAGAGCACAAAAATAAAACCTCAAAGAAGAAGTAAAAAAAAATCAGTTATAAGGTGTATAAGGTCTTTGTTCTTTGAGAACGAACCAAATAATACCAATTAATTTTCTTTGAACCCCGGCCATAGCAACAAAATGGTGTTTGCCCTCAGCCTTCTTTCTATCATAGAAATCACGCAAATGTTTGTCGCTGTTCATAGCAACAAAAGCAGTAGTAAAAAGTGCGTGACGTAAGTAAGGAGAGCCTCTCTTAGAAGTCTTCTCATTAACGGAAGAGCTGTTTCCTGATTGATTTGAAGAGGGATCAATACCGGCAAAAGCAACAAGCTTTTTAGGATTGGAAAAGTTTTTTATATCGCCAATTTCAGCAAGAATGACTGGTGCAAGTGTATCACCGATACCTGGAATTGTCGTTAAAAACGGGTCTAATTCTTTATAGATTTTATGTATTTCTATCTCTAAATCAGAAATTTGGTTTTCAATGAAAACAATTTGATTTATAAAGTTGCTTTATTTCAAAGGCACAAGCGGAAGTGGTGAATTTAATTCCAAAAGAACCTTTGGCAGTTGCGATAAGATTAGTGACAAAGTCTTCTTTAAATCTACCTTTGCTTGCTTTGTTCACTATATTATAAAGCTTTTTGGGACTTAGTTTTAAGATTGTTTCTGGTGTTGGAGCAGAGAGCAAGAGCTGTTTTGCAGTTTCTCCAAAAGTATCAGAAAACAAAGAGGAAAATTCCGGAAAAACTTTGTCCAATATAGCAATAGTCTGATTTTTTAGGGCTGAAATATTATCAACAAGATTTTTTCTAAACCGTGTGAGTTGCTTCAGTGACAACAGATAATCATTTGGCAGGGCAGTGTTTTCACTACCAAAAGTTCTCAAATAGCTTGCGATAATTACAGCATCAATAACATCATTTTTCTGTTTTCTATTATTAAATGCACCTCTAAAAGATTTGATTTGAAAAGGATTATAAACGGAAACGTTATAGCCGTCATCAATTTACATGTAAAGGTGTGGTCTTGAATGGTTATGGTGGCATTAAAATGCCCATTTT
>CAYYRV010000053.1:0-9609 GCA_964474135.1 uncultured Defluviitaleaceae bacterium | reverse complement strand
ACCTAACTTTTACTGTTGCCATATTAACCATATCCTTTTTACTACATAATATTACAAATCATTTTCCTTTTTCAACTAATTTATAACATTACCTATTGAAGGAAGGCTGTAGATGGCGGTCTTTGTCTCATAATTTTTCAAAATGGAATAATGTCTGAAAGCATTTCAAAATCTGAACTGATAAAAACTATGATGCCAGTAAAATTTTGGATAAAGCGATGGGAAAGAACTTGTTTTGGGTAGTCTTCTATTCCTGTTGATTTAAGTTGCGTACCATGCTTTTAGATTAAAAGTTTTGACCACTTTTTCAAAAGTAGTGGGGTTTGGGTCAGAGCATCAGGTTTTTGTAATCAACAGGTTTATAACACTACCCAATTTGTATTTTCATTCTCTTAACACAAACTTAACCAAAATCAGGCTAAGTATTATACATTAAATTTAATAATTTTATTGAATATTTTATTATATTTGTTTTAATCTTTTTAATTTATAATCTTCCATATTAATAACAGTATTTTCATTGCGAGATTTCTCAGCAGCAAAACAAATCAAATGACTTTCTATAGAATCAGCAGCATTGCTTGACATTTTTTTGGCATTTGGGTCAGTCAAAAAATTAACAAGACTTGACATAAGCCCAAAATCTCCTCCGCCATGCCCATAAGAGTTTATTTCTACATCATTTAGCTCTATAGTTTTACATTTATTTGTTGTAAAATCATAGAGTTTAATATCATTATCTTCCATTTTAGCAATGATTTCTCCCGTTGTACCACAAATTTTTATAGTTCTGCTTATATCATAAGTGAAAGAATTCATATGAAAAGAAGCCGTTACGCCATTATCAAATTCCATAATAACTGCTTGATGGTCAACTACATCATTGTCACAATAATATACACATCTTCCGTAAGGTCCTGTTTTTAAAGCATTCAGTCTACCCTCTTTTGAAAAATCTTCTGTTATAACAGAAACAGGCCATCCTGTATTATTTTCATCCATATATATTCTAAGTGCATTATAAGGACATGTGTCTATAATACTGCAGCCATCTGTACAACGTTTTGTTGCACCTTTAGGAGCTTTTTCCTTAATAAAGTGTTTAAGAGAACCAAAAGAACTAACTTTTTTACAACTAGAGTCACAAAGCCAAAGAAGTATATCTATATCATGGCAGGATTTAGCAAGTATCATTGGGCTTGATTCTGATTCTTTTCTCCAATTACCCCTTACATAACTATGAGCGGCGTGATAATATCCTACGTTTTCATTATGTGTGATAGATATAAGTTCTCCTATAGCACCATTCTCTAAAAGCTCTTTTATTTTTTTAAAAAAAGGAGTGTATCTAAGAACATGACATATAGTCAAATTCTTTTGTGATTTTTCTGCGCTTTTTGCTATTTTTATGCATTCATCTTCTGATGGTGATATTGGTTTTTCAAGTAAAACATTATAACCCTTTTCAAGAGACATTATACAAGGCTCTAAATGCATTTTATCTTGAGTACAAATAAAAACAACATCTGCTTCTATTTGTGCATTTAGTAATTGATGGTAACTTTCAAAAACGTTTTCTTCTTTAATTTTATGTAAATCTGCAAATTTTGTTCTTTTACTTTTAATTGGTTCAGCTACAGCTACAAACTGTAATTTTTCTGGAAATTCTAATGCAAAAGGTGCATATGCTTCAGCTCCCCTTGAGCCGGCACCTATTAAAAGAGCTTTTACTTTTTTCATATATACACACTATCCTTTCTTTTGTCACAATTTTAAGTTTAAGATTATCCTTTTACTGCACCAGCAGTAATTCCTTTTACAATATATTTTTGCATGAAAACAAAAAAGAGTAAGTTAGGAATTGTAGACATAACAATACCAGGTAAAGCATGTTCCCAATCAGCCTGTTGTGCCGAAAATTTAGTATATAAAGCATGTTGTAAATTTAGAGTTTTAGCATCTCCGCCTAATATAAGCATATTTGTGATAACATCATTCCACATTGCTAAAGCATCTATAACAATTACTGTAACTAAAATAGGTACAAGTAAAGGTAATATTATCTGAAAGTATGTTCTAAATTTACCTGCTCCATCTATACAGGCACATTCGTCAAGTTCAACAGGTATATTTTTAACAAATCCATGTATCATAAAAACAGCTAATGGCATACATAGCCCTACAGAAACAAATATATATCCAGGGATTGTTCCTATTAATTTCAAATTAGCCATAAATTTGGTTAAAGTTATCATATATGTTTGAAAAGGAACCATCATTGGGAGAATTATAAGAATAAAAATTACAGAACTAAGTTTGCTTTTATTTCTAGCAAGTTTATAAGCAGCCATTGGGGCAAAAATAGCTATAATTAAAACAGTAGAAATAGTGTAAAAGAGTGTATTTAAAATAAGTTTTGGAAATTTAAATAAAGACCATGTTTCGCTATACATATAAAAACTTATTTTTTGGGGAAACTGTAGAAAATTTTGCATCATTTCATTATAAGATTTTACAGAATTAAGTGCTATTAATACTAAAGGAGATACCCAAGCAATTCCAATTATAATGACTAAAGCAATAGTAAGTTTTCTTGATAATTTTTCACTCACTAATATTCAACCTCCTTAGCTTTAAAGAATTTTAGTTGAATTAATGTAACAATTAAAACTGCAACAAAGAAAATTAAAGATTTTGCAGTAGCCATTCCATATTTATTAAATAAAAAAGCTTCCTTGTAAATATTATAAGCAACAGAAACAGTTGAATCGGCAGGGCCACCTTTTGTTAAAACAAGAATAATATCAAAAAGTTTAAACGAATATGTTAATGAGTGAAAAATACAAATAGTTATAGAAGGCATTAGCAAAGGAATTTTTATTTGTTTTAAAATTGTAAATTTATTTGCTCCATCTAATGAGGCAGCTTCCAAAATATCTTCTGGAACAGCCATAAGCCCTGCAATATAAATAATAGTATAAAAACCCACATTTTGCCATATTGTAACAAAAACAGTGGAATAAAAAGTAAGATTTGGTTCCCCCAACCAACTTAATCCAAACAAAGGAATTTTTGTAATATCAAATAAGTTCTGAAATCCGGGGCCGAATATAAATTTCCATATCAAACTTATTGCCACTAAACTAATAATATGTGGCATAAAAAAGAAAGAACGAATAATATTTAAAATTTTATTTTTTTCAGCAAGAACAAGTGAAAATAAGATTGCAATAACATTAACAGCAATTACAAAAAATATAGCAAAATTAAGTGTAAAAAGTGAACTTCTCCAAAATCTGTCATCTTCTGTAAATATTTTAATAAAATTTTCAAGCCCTACATACTTCATTGATTTACTTATACCATTCCAATTAAAAAAGGAATAATATATATTCATCAAGAATGGTATGTTTGTAACTAATAAAACACTAAAAAAAGCTGGAAAAGTAAATAATAATATGTCTATGATATTTAATAAGTATTTTTTATTAATTTTATTCAAAAATCTTCCCCTCCTTTTATAGAATGAAAGTGTTTAAATGAATTATTGATTTGGGGAGACTTGTTTAAAGTAAAGTTTCCCCAAGAATCATTAATTTAATATAATTATTGTGATAGTTCAAGCCAACCTTTTGTCATATTGTCTAATGTTTGTTCTGGTGTTGCTTGTTTTAACATATATGACTGTAAATATGAACCAACATCCGTATTATATCCATCAGGCCATAGAGTATGATTCCATGGTTTGGCTGTACCTGCTTCAATATAGTTCTTAGCATCTTTTGCAAGCATACCTGAAGGTTCAAGATTAGTTTTTACAGCTGGTACAACTCCAACAGTATTTGCCATCCAGTCTTGACCATCTTCAGATGTTAACATATATTCCAAGAATTTTTTGGCTTCTTCTAAATTTGCTGAATCTTTATTAACAACGTATTGCCAAGATATGCTTGAAAGAACAGCAGCATCTTTTGGGTCTGAACTTACAGGGACAGGTAAAAATCCTACTTCTACTTCAGGATTAAAAGATATAAGAGTAGATTCACACCAATCGCCCATGTGTATCATTGCTGCTTGTCCATTTGCAAGCATATTTTCAGAAAGTTCCCAATCTATTTCAAGTGGTTTGTCTGGTCCATAGGTATTCATCATATCCAATAATCTGAATATATTTTTATAATTTTTCATTTGTTCAAATGTCAATTTCTTTTCATTTATATCTTCAACTATTTGTTTAGGATTATCATTTTCAGTAGCTACAAAATGTGAAGCGATATGGGCTAATACCCAAACTTCTTTAGAAGCATTTGCAAATGGTGTAATTCCTTTTGCTTGCAAAGTTTTACAAACTTCTTCAAGTTCATCTAAAGTTGTCGGAAGTGTAGTAATGTTAGCTTCTTCAAATAGTTTTTTGTTGTATATAATAGCCATAGATTCATATGTCCACGGCAAACTAAGCACTTTTCCTTCTGCATTTAATGATGTAGCAATTGCATCCTCGTTAAATTTTTTTACAACAGGGTCATTTGTAAAATCATATGCATATTCATAAAAAGAAGCTACATTTGCGCCTGTCTGTGCAGCCAAAAGGTCTGGCATTTGCCCTGAATTGATTCTTGATTTAACTACAGTTTGATAATCATTTGGGGCGTGTTGTATTTCGAATGATACATGTGGATTATCTTTTCTGTAATTTTCTGTTAATTCTTCAAATCTTTCTGTTCCATATGCCATTGCAGTAAGTACTGTTAAAGTAACTTCTTTTCCTTTAGCTGAGTCGTTTGTTTCAGATTTTTTTTCTGAGTTACAACCGGATAAAACACCTAAAAGTACTGTTATAATAGTTATTGTTGCTAAAATTCTTTTTAACATATTCATACCTCCATTTTTATAATTTTTAGTTACAAAGTAAAAGTATCAAATTTTTCTTGCAATTCCGCAATTTTAATACTATTTAATGCTTCTTTATATGATGAAATTTCTACTGGGCAATTATTTTTTATACAAGATAAAAAATAATCAAGTTGCTTCTCATAATGATTCTCTTTCTTTGTTTTTATTACTTTTTTAGTACCATCTTTTTTATAAAGTATAATATTTTCATGTACATTACTACTATTAAAAATAATTGTAGCGTCTTCAAAGACCGCCCTATAACTCATTTCAAAAGGAAAACTAGGACAAACGTTCCAAAGAGCTGTTGCAATAACTTTTTCTTTATTAAATTTAAAAACACTTGTAATTTCTGTTATAAGTTCTGAATTATTTTTTTGTTTTACAGTTATAATTTCATTTGGTATTCCCAATAATCCACAAATAAAACAACTGTCATGTAAATGTAAATCAAATACCACAGAGCCACTTTTTTCTTTTTCCGAAAACCATTTACTTTGAGGCATAGAGGAAATTCTTTCTAACGATAAAGATAAAAGATTGCCATATACCTTGGAGTTATAACAATTTACTAAATAATTATATTCCTCCATAAAATTCAAAACATGACCAGTTATAAATTTTATACTACTTGTATCCAGAGCTTTACAAATTTCTTCTGCATCTTTTAAGTTTAGAGTCATGGGTTTTTCTAAAAATATATTTTTGCCTAGATTCATTGCTTTAAAAACATACTCTTTGTGTAAGTATGATGGTAAGCAAATAAGTACAGTATCAACACTTTCTATTACGTTTTCTATATTTTCATATACAACTGCATCTTTCCAGATTTCTAGTATTTTCAAATGTGCATTTGATAGACTCTTTGTAATTGCCAAAAAATCTATATTATATTTATTTTTTAAATTAAGTAAACATTGCGTATGCACTTTTGCAATATTTCCACTACCTAAAATACCTAATTTGATTTAATCCACCCCTTCAAAAAAATGCATAATTTATTTGTGTAAAAACATTATAACATATTCAATATAAATAAAAACAGTCATAAAAATTCTATATTTGTATACTATTGTTCAAAATAATTGCTTATCTATTAACAAATCAGATTATATTTTTAGAACAATATTACAAATGAAATTTTTAGATTATATTTTTTAACCTAATAATTTACTTAGACACAATAATCTTGCTATTTTTTAGATGTTTTTTATAATGACTTGGGAAAACTCCAATATACTTTTTAAATACTCTTGAAAAATATTGACTTGTTGAAAAATTCAATGCCTCTGATATCTCGCTGATATTCATATTTGTTCTTTCTAAAAGCTCTGTTGCTTTTAAACATTTTAAATTATTGTAATATTCTATTATACTTTTACCTGTTTCTGCTTTAAATTTTGTTGACAGTGTTGTTTTTGACAAGTGAACTATTTTACACAATTCTTCTATTCTAATACTTTCATAAATATGTTCCTTCATATATTCTATAATAATTGTTCCTATACTTTTTTCTTTTTCAGGTGATGTTGTGATTGAGGATATTGGTATTTGAATTGCATCCACTTCTTGTTCTTGTATTAAAAGAGAAATTAAAATACTTTCAATAGAATTTCTCAATATTTGCTCATAAAGTTTATTATAATTATCTCTTTTAACAAACAAAAATGATTCTTTATCTCCAATTATTTCGTTTGTAATCTCTCCAAATATTTCATCTGCAAATTTTATATTTTTTAATGTTAGAAGATGTGCAAAAGAATTTGCTTTTATTTTTTTTCTTGCTATTTGATAAAGTATTTCATCTTTTGAATCAAATGAAGTAATATATATAAACGCTTTGGCATCAATTACAAAATGTCTGTGATATTCGTTTGGAGAATGAAGAAAAAAATACCCTTGTTCTAATTCAAAATAGTTATTATCACTATCAACTAAAAGGTTTCCTTCCATTACATATATTATTTCCCAAAATTCATGACTTTCACCTAAGGAGGAATAATTATTACTCATTTCATTACAAAAAATAGTATACATTTTATCAATATTAATTTGTTTTTCTAAAGTAGTTGGCCTATAAATAATATCATTTTTGCCCATATATACCTCTATATTTTTTACCATGATTATATATCTTTTGATTACATAATACAAGATATTGAACGGGCTCTAAGGAATTGGATATATCGAACAAATGAAAAAGCTTCTTTAAGAATGGAGTAGTATTATAAAAGTTGCCATTTAAAACTCAAATTAATGGCAATAACACCCATAAATATGTAATAAAAATAAATGACAACTTATGAACCATAATTCAAAATTAGTCAATAAAATTACCATTTGAAGTAGGCAGTAGAAAAGCAGCACAAGATTTAGGAATACATAATTCTAGGCTGTTAATGTAATTAAAACTCAGATGAATCAAATAATAGCTGGCTACCAAGTGCAATTAATCCATTACAATAATGTTCGTGATAACAGTTGCTTATTTCAAATGTTGGCATAACTCCATCAGGTATATATTGCTTGCACTTTGATAATAATTCGTCTATATTTTTGGGAGAGAATTCATTTTCAATTAGTACTATTTTTTGAGGGTTTAACATAATTGTTATACACAATAGTAGTCTTACTGTGTAATCTACTATGTCAGCATTCTCAAAATTGTTCGCTGCAATTTGCTGTAGATTGCTGTCATTATATAAGGGTAGATATCCTACTTCTCCAGCAAAACCTGAAAAGCCACGAATAATATTTCCGTCAAGCATTGTTGCAGCACCAGGACCGTCAGTCGTCAGTATAATAACACTTAGATTTTTGTAATTTTCATATTCTTTTTGGAGCACAATGCCTTGTATTAAGGCGTTCATATCACGTTCTATTGCTGTTTTTATGTTAAACTTTTTTTCAATATATTCTTTTAGCTTAAAATCTTTTAATTGCTCATAGTGATTTATAAACTTAATTTGCCCATTAACAACTCCTGCCGGAACTCCAATTGAAATTGCCTTTATAGCTTTGTCTGAATTTAGATAATCTGAAATTAATTTCTCAAGTGTGTAAATATAGTCATTGTTTATTAACTCATTTTGAGAAATTGAAATAACCTCCTTTGTTGCTGTTCCTACTGCACAAAAAAATTTATCATATTGAAAATATATAGATAATATATGAGCATAGCTTGGATTTAGTCTGTAAACAGTAGCCTTACGACCATTAACCGACGTTGAAAGTCCAACTCTAAGAATTTGGTGCTCTTTTTCCATATCATCTATTATTCTGCTGACTGTAGGGAAAGTAAGCCCTGTTGTGTCGGAAAGATTTCGCTTAGTAAAATCCTTATTTTTTAATACCTCACTAAGCACTAAACCTTGGTTTGCAGTTTTTATGATATTAACAGAATTTGAAACATTCATTTCCAAAACTCCCTTTTCATAGTACTAGTTCATCAAGCATACAATTATAGATAGCAAACACATTGTTTGCATTTATTATACAATCCTTATGTTACTTTGACAGCATATTAGCAATACCCCTTTAATGCCCAATAAATTACTGTATACCCAGCGTTTTAGCAATAGGACATAAAATGTGGAGCAACAGTATCGCTTGTTCCTATTATAATTATAATTGTATTTATAGTTATTCTCCCTTGCGAATGTCAGTTAGGCTTTTGGTTTCCAAGATAAAATGCTCAAAAGTCATATTACCGCCTGTACCCATAGGTGACTGTGCAACCATACCAACTTTTATTTCCTCATTCATAGGAATACTGCATAATCTTGCCATAACAAAATTTGTCCCATCAACAGAATAATGAACTGCAAAAACATCACCTTTTCGTGACAATCGTAGCCATACCTCATTTTTTTCAATGTTTACACCATTTGCATCATCGGACTTTCCATTTGTCATAACAGTAACTACTGCTTTTGTACCAAAATCAGTTTGTTCAAAGCAAGCCTTTGCCCATTTTTTTTCATTGTCAAAGGCTAGCAAAACACACGCATCATATGTATAGACAAAATCATGGCTTACTTTTGCTTGCATAATAAAGTCACCCTTTATCAGCTTGTAAACATATTGTGCGTTTGCAGTGACTTGCCCATTCTCAGGATTTACAAAGAAATCTGTTTGAGGCAGAGCCTTAATCATAATTTTGTCATTTACCATAGTTGCTTTTGCATTATTTAATTCAAGAAATCCATTCATTTAATTCACTCCTAATTAAATAGTTATTAAAACTATTTTAATTATAATAATTATACTTTATAAAGTCAATTAAAAATTTTTTTGTATAAATAACGTGAGTTTGACGCAATAAAACTGCATCGAACTTTTGATAATATTCGCACAAATTTAGCCAAAAATTAGGCTAAATTTATGCTTATAACGTGAAAAATCTTAAATTTTTCGGCTTGTTTCACAACATAAAATATAGATGGAGAGTGGGTCATGTTCTAAATATATTGTTAAAATTTGCCGAAGTATATAAAAACTATGCAGGGGGCAAATTATGGTTAGAATAAATTTGAGATGTTCATTTTGTGGAAGAGAGAATGTAAATAAATTTGGTTATAAGAATGCTAAGCAAAGGTATAAATGTAACAATACTGAATACACTCATAAAACCTTTTTTGCTGAGTATACATATTATACTTTTTCCAATCTAAAATATAGATAGAATCCACTTACGACCGGTAATGCATTTTACTG
>CAYYRV010000052.1:0-9969 GCA_964474135.1 uncultured Defluviitaleaceae bacterium | reverse complement strand
TCTTTTGGTTTTGACTTTGACCTTGACTTTGGTTTTTGCAATGCGAAAGCATTGCGGTTTTAGCCGCCGGCAGGCCACACGACTAACGAAGCTTGCGTAGTTAGTCTAGTGTGTTATACCGAACGCTGTCGGGTCGCAAATTGAAGTGTATTGCTTTTTATTTTTGCGTTCGGTATACGCACTTTTCTTTTACTCAACTTCATTAGAATCTACTTGCTGATATTTAAGTAAAATATTCATTCTGCTACCTTTACCGCCCTTAAAAATAATATCAGGGTTGATTTGATAAGCTCCTGAATTGATTTGTTTTATAAAATTTGCACTTTTTAGTGCATTTATTGTCGTTCGGCATGTTTCAAGGCTAACGTTTGATTTTTGTGCCATTTGCCGTAGAGACAGGCAAATTTTATTCTCACTATCCATGTTTTTAAGCAGGAAATCCATTATTTGTATTTTCTTGTTTCCAATTAAATCAAGGCATTGGATAACGTTGGCAATCCATATTTTATGGAAATTAGCGTCTCTTTCTTCAATCGAAACAACTTGCATTTCTCTTATCTCGCCTGTTGCGTTGTTTGTATAAATCTCTGTTCCAACTACTTTTACTTTCTTTCTTGTGTTCATTTATTCGCCCCTTTCACTTTGTATTGTACTAATGTCATTTGGTTAAACTGCTAAAATATTGGTACATTGTACTAATTTTTTAGTACAGGGCAATGCCCTACAAACCCTGTAATTTCAAGGCTTGTAGGGTTTTTGTTTGCTTTTTCACTCTTATCTGTTATTTACAGGGTTTAAAAAAGCAATACTAACTTCAAAACAGTAATTAATTTTCAGGGAAAAAAATATGTATATTCATTGCAATTCTTCACCACCTGTGCTAAAATCATTTGTAATGGTAAATAATAATTTACAATTACTTTTATTAGTCTAAGTATACTTAAATTATTATTATATGTCAACAAAAAAGTATGAGTAAATTATTTTTTAATATTACATTTTCTCTTAGAGGTGTTTTTATGGCGGACATTGGCGATTTTAGCGAAATGACAGCGAATTGGGTGAGATTTTCTGAATATGTGTATGCTGAAGCTTCTGACTTTAGTAAAATCATTGTGCCGAAGGAAGGGGCAAAGTTACTCTATTATGACGCTTTTAGCGTTGTTACTGATTTGGTAGTTGACTACTTAAACCTAGGCAAACCACGTTTGGAACAACAAGGCTAGTGCTTCCATTGAGAGTACGTTAGCTTTTGCGAACAAATATGGTCTGCTGGGGTTCAGTGAGGATATTTTATATTTTGAATATGCTGCCGAGTTGATAACTAAATCAAAAAAGCTATACGAATTGTTCTACAATATTCATAGACTATCATCTAACGATTCTACAGTAGGTGAACAATTAATCAAAAACTTTGAAACAACACCCTTTAAAATGGGTTTTGACATAAAAAAAGGCAAGCCGAAAGCCATTATTAAGGCTGACAACTTGCAACAAATAATTGAATATGTTTTTGTAAATCAAATGTGCAAAAGTGACGTTGTTTTACGACTTTGTAAACATTGTCAAAACGCTTTTTTTGCTGAACATAAGCGTATGGAGTTTTGCTCACCCCAGTGTAGAAATCAGTTTAATGTTTATAAAGCGAGAGGGAAAAAGGGTGGTTGATGCTATGTCATATGCACTTGCACTAAAAAAGACCATTTAATCAGACGATTAAGCGGTCTTTGCTTGTTTAAGTTTACGACTTAGAAAACACTCATAATCACAAAGTAACTAAAAAAATCTAAGTCATTTAGTATTTCTGGAAAACTTAACTACTTGCACTCTTATAATGCTTCAATCCGAAATGCCAAAACCATTGTGTAAAAATCGTAAATAACAATACTATGCCAATATATACTGCCGTCATTTCCCATGATACCAAGCTTGCTAGTATCTGTGTTGGGATTGTTGCCATAATTCCATATGGCAGAAAGAAGTAAAATAACACCTTGAACAAACCTTTAAACAGAACCCCAGGCACACGCATACACAAATCAAGTGCAGCCTCTTCAATCCTTTGAATACCATTTGCGGATATAAAAAAGAATGGAAAGGTTCTTATAATTACCTCCATATCGTAATATAGCACTGCCATAATCAGAACAAAGAAAACATACAGTAACCCTGTTTCGGCACTTATTCTTATACCTTTCAATGATAATCCATAAACAATAATACCGATACTGAGCAAAACGAGAGGAGCTGAACCTACGTTAATGTTTTCAAAGGTTATCCGCAGGAGTGGATTTACGGGTTTTGTTAGATAATGGTCCAGTTCTCCATCACGAATTTTTTGCGGAATACCAATAACGCCAAAGAAATAAATAGTCATGTTAATTGCGTTGAGCAAGGAAAATGTACCAAGAAATATTATTGTTTGCCCCTGTGACCAACCGCCAATAGAATCCACCTGACTATATATTGTTTTAAACATCAACAACCATAACAAAAATAAAGTAGCATCTACAATTGTTGCACCAAAAAATGATATGGGGTACATCATTTGTTTTTGTAACTTCATTTTGAAAAGAAGCCATATAAAACGCAAATTATTCTTCATACTCCCACCCCATCATATATAACACGCATTTTGCTATACGTCTTTTTATTTAGTAATACAAACGCTAAAAGCCATATTGACAGCGTAAAAATGCCTGTTACCACTTCATTCTTATTTTTACCTATCAATAGCATTGATGGTAAATAAGTTACATAATAAAAAGGAAAAAGCTTCATTACTGACACAATATTTTGTGGTAATAACATGAGTGGAACGAGTCCTCCGGTAACAAAGGTCACAATATCACTCTTTAGTATAAGAAAAAACTCTATATCTTGAAATTTAAACGCAAGCATTCCAAGGAAAAAGTTTAGTTGTATCATAAAAAGCAAGCCTAAAATGATGATAACAATTGTTGATAATATTGTTAAAACACTGGTTATTACAGCAAAGCCCACTCCGAATAGGAATATCCACAGAATTGTTCCAATAACAACAAATATAAAATAAAACGCCATTTTACCAACGGTTTGTGCTATAAAATATCCATTCACACTTGCCGGAACTATCATATATTTTGAGAATGTACCTCCACGGATACGTTCGCTTACCTCTCTGCTTACACCGTCAGACATCTCAATTTGTGCCAAAAACGAGCTGATAATGTAATATGACAACATCATAGGGAATGTAAAACCTCCTACAACCTCATTTTGGGCAAAAATTGCACCCCATAAAATATATGCAAACAGGATTTTTGTAACAGTGAACAACACCGTCATTGCCACATCAAACCGATATGCCATTTGTGACTTAAACAAAATTTTTGCAATTTCTATATATTTATTCATTGGGGCTTCACCTGCCTGCTGTCATATATTCTTTCAACTACATTTCCGATTTCATCTTCTTCAATCGTAATATCGCCAAGCACATATTGTTTCATAAGCATAGCAATAAGTTCTTG
This sequence comes from uncultured Defluviitaleaceae bacterium, assembly GCA_964474135.1. Lineage (GTDB taxonomy): Bacteria > Bacillota > Clostridia > Lachnospirales > CAYYRV01 > CAYYRV01. The sequence continues at coordinate 6,457 of CAYYRV010000052.1, read as the reverse complement.
TGAAGCTGTTACAGAAACCATAAAAACTACCTTTAATGGGTTTTGTTCTATTAATATACAGCCATCGGGTAAAAGAAAATTTGTTTCCTCTGCAAAACAAAGCGATATTTTCTTATGTGTGCGATATTTTTGAAACAACGTATCAGTATCGCCGTCATAGATTTTTTCACCATGATTTACAACAATGCACCGCTTGCACAGGCTCTTAATATCCTCCATATAATGAGAGGTTAAAATAATAGTTGTGCCTTTATTTTCGTTTACCTCTTTCAAAAATGTGCGTATTTGCCGCTGTGCAACTGCATCAAGGCCTATGGTCGGTTCATCTAAAAACAGCACCTTAGGGTTATGCAATAGCGCAACAATTAACTCCATCTTCATGCGCTCACCAAGAGAAAGTGTTCGCACTTGCACGTTTAACAGTTTTTCCACTCCAAACAGCGTAACAAAATAATCCAAATTTTTTTGGTATTCTTCTGTTGATATTCCGTAAAGCTCTTTAAAAAGTAAAAATGTATCGCTTGCTGTCAGCTCAAAAAAGAGTTGACTTTTTTGCCCCATAACCACAGCATATTGTTTTTTAAACGCATTTTCCAACTCATTGGGATAAAATCCAAGTACCGAAATTTCTCCCGAAGTTTTTGCAATAATGCCTGTCATTATTTTAACAAGTGTGGTTTTTCCGGCACCATTTGGTCCAATAAGACCTATAAATTCACCCTCGTTTACTGTAATGTCAAAATTTGATAATGCCGTTTTGTAAGAAAATTTGCGGTTGAATAATGATTTGATACTGCCACGCAATCCTGCTTCTTTTTCAAACAACTTATATGTTTTTGTTAAGTTTTTGGATTCAATAATCATTTTATACGTTTCCTTCCTCGTGTTTTATCATTAAATTAGGGTCGTGCTTTCTATCCATATCGTGTCGGGCTTTGCGATTTTCCACACTGTCAAAGATGATGGAAAAATCATAATTTTCGGGATAAAGCTCACTTGCAGGGGTTAAGAGCTTTATTCTCTTATGATTGATTAATTGCTTCTTGCCTTTAATCTGCACGCCAAGTTCGCCTTTTTCATTAGCAAGCTTGTAAATAATACCGATGGATTTTTGAGGGTACACCGTAACACTGTCACCAATATTAAATTTTTCACTCCGTAACGGTGCTGTACTTTTAGGAATTTCTTTTTGAATTTTGATTGAGGTAGCTGTAGGTATCGTTGCGACAGTTTCTGTAAACTCCATTACCGGAACATTATTAATCATAACGTTTTTATTTTCATACGCCTCTGTATGCGCTCGTTTTAATAAATGCTCAGGAAAACCCAACCGCCTTGCAATATATAATGCACAACTCTCTCCGGCTTCACCTATTTGCAGCTTGTATAATGGCTGCAAACTTTCACGGTCAAACTCCATTCGAGCATTGATAAGTTTATCAGTATTCTTTGCAAAGTCTTTGACTTCGGGATAATGCGTAGTTGCAATAAATAAACAACCACGTTTGTTTAATTCTTCTAAGATAGCCACTGCAAGACCCATTCCCTCGGCAGGGTCAGTGCCTGAACCAAGTTCATCAAGTAAGACAAGACTTTCTTCTGATACGTTTTCTAAAATATCAATGATGTTTGTTATATGTGAAGAAAAGGTCGATAAATTTTCCGTAATACTTTGCCCATCTCCAATATCAGACAATACGTTGGCGTGCATAGAGAAAACACTACCCTCACTAACAGGCACATGTAATCCGCTTTGTGCCATAAGCGATAGCAATCCGACTGTCTTTAAGGCAACTGTTTTACCACCTGTGTTTGGTCCTGTAATAATTACGCCGTTAATATTACCGCCAATTTCAAAATCAAGAGGAACACAGTTATCTTGCTTTAATAATGGGTGACGACCGGCTATAATCTTAATTTTACGGTCAGTTAAAATAGGTACGGAAATTGCTTTCATTTCTATAGATAGCTTTGCTTTTGCAAAAATAAAATCTAAAGTCTCCATACACTCCATATTGATTTTAAGTTCATTCATATACTCCTCAGTAAGTGATGTTAGCGTATACAAGATTTTTCTAATCTCGTTTTCCTCATCAATTTGCAAAAGTGCCAATTCTTCTTGTAGTTTTCTCACTGCCGTAGGTTCAATAAAGCAAGTGTTTCCAGTGCTTGATGTGTCTATCACACTGCCACTGACTTGATTCTTATACTCTTTTTTCACAGGTAGGACAAACCTACCTCCACGAGTTGCGATATAGCCATCTGCAAACCATTCTTTTTTACTGCGTAAAATGCTTTCAAGCTTTGCCTTTATAGCTGAATTGGCATTTTCAACTTTTCTGCGTATTCCACGCAATGAAGCGGAAGCCTCGCTATCGACCATTCCATTACGAATGGAACGGTCGATTTCTTCATAAAGCATTGCGAGCTCATGTAGTGTGCCACCATAAAATGCGACTTCTACATCAAGCGTTTCTGCTTTTTTTAAATAGTTTTTCATGCGCTTGCAGGAAGAAATAAAACTTGCAACGCTTGTTAATTGTTCCGGAATTAGCATAGCTCCCTTTTCTGCAAGTTCTAAAATTTTACGAAGTTCTTCCATTGATGCAAGTGGCGGTGTTCCTATCATATCAATGATTTTGAGTGATTCTGTGGTTTCAAGCATTTTGGCTTTACATTCTCGTTCACTCAAAAATGGCTTTAATTCAAGTAACTTTTCTTTTGCTTTTTCAGATACTGCAAGCTGAGAAAGTTGTTCCAATATTTTATTAAATTCAAGGGTATCATTTACATCTGTTCTCATATTAACCTCCATATAAATATAAAATGCCCACAAGAGGGGCTACCTTTTATTTATAATCTTTCTATAAATAGGCAGAATACTCCTGTGGGCAACGTTTTTAAACACGTTAAAAAACATATAACTATATAGAGATACAAAAAGGGTGTAACAGGACAAGCCTATCACACCCATAAAATTATTATGCAATAATTTTATATAACTCAAATGGTTATTGTAGGAAGTAATCTGTAAGGCATAATCCAAAAACGCTATTTAGCGCTTTTAGAAAGGTACACTTAAAAAAGCAGGTTGTAACCCACCTCTTAAAAGGTAACCCCTCTCAACTATTTAGTTGAAAATCACCATTACAGACACACTTAACAAACAAACCATCCTCTCATTCTTATATTCAAATAATTATATAATATAATTTTAAGAATTACAAGACCTAAATTACGTTTTTTTTGCTTTTCCTACTTTGCACCAAGATTATAAAAATTTTCATATGATAGGAACATATCTATTTTCACGTACTGAATAAATAACACTAATACATGAATTTAAAGCGTAAAATCGTAAATATTGAGTAGTTTGTTTTCCTGTGTTCACGCTATATTTCCAATGTTCCGCAAAAACCGTTCCAAATCTGACGGTCTATAGGGACAATCCAAATTATGCAAGGCAATAAGGCGTGTTTATAACAATAGGTAACTATTTGATGTTATCTCCAAGTTTTCCCCTGTTCCACACCGTACATGAGACTTTCACCTCATACGGCGTTCTATCATTAACAATTCCGTTAGTTAATAGCATAATTTTCAACTTCTAAGTTTAAAGTATTAACGTCAAGTTTTTTCATTCCAGAATCTTTTCTAAGTTTATTGAGTTTATCAATTGCTTTTTATCAAGTTTAAATTTTCTTAAAGTATCACAAATTAAGTTTTTATCCGTTGCATGAATTAATCTGTGGATGTCAATATCAACTATTATAAGATTAGAATAACTGTCATTTCCGCCTAATTTTCGGGGTTTCTTATGGTGACAATGTATTCTTTCGATTGAGAGAGTGTTCGATGAAATAGAGCATTTCCCTTTTTGTGCAACGTAAAGCGAAATTCTGTTATCGTTGTATTCGATTGTTTCGCTTTTTGTAGGGTTTCTCATAAGAGAATGAACCATTGATATATCAACACTTTCTAACATTTTATGAATTTCTTTTCTTCCTTCGAGAGTATATTTATTTACTATTTTCTTTTTGTGTATAGGAGGACTATGTGAAATGTAGCCAATAGGTACAAGCACATTTCCGCCAATATACCGTATTTCCTTGCTTTTTCCGTATTTTTCTTTAATGCTTAAATTCATTTTGGGATTTTTACACTTTTTCTTAACTCTCTCTTGAAGTCTAATCTTAATAATTGATTTTATTTCAAATGCAAGCGTTTGAAAGTCTGCGTTTACGGCTGTCGCCATTTTGTAGTAGTTGTGTATTCCCATGACGTAACTGTTATAGTGGTTTACACGTTTATATAGAGCCATTTTACTTCTTGTAGCACACTGAATGCTTTTAATATGTTCTTTCGCTTTAGTTTTAATTTTGTTTAAGACTTTTTCTGTGAGGTGAGATATTATTACATATTTGTCTCTCAAATCTTTAGTCTTCATGTATTTACCCTTTTTGCGAACTTTAAGCTTGAAACCCAAAAATTCCGAATAGTGATGTTTTAGATTAACAATCTTTGACTTTTCGGGGCTAACATCTAATCCCAATCTGTCTTTCAACCACTTTTTCGTTGCTTCAAAGAGTTTTACAGCATCTTTATGCCTTTTGCAAACAATCTTAAAACCATCTGCGTAACGAACAATATAACATTCTTTTAATTTAGTGACTCTAAGCCCACGGAACTTCTTAGACTTATCTTTTGTTCCTGTTTTATGTATTTTGCCATAAAATTCGTGTCTTGTAGGTATTTCTTCCTATTGGCTTGTAATCCACCAATCTAACTCATTCAATATGATGTTAGATAAGAGCGGCGAAATGACACCGCCTTGCGGAGTGCCTTGTTCAGGAAAACCAATGCCTGCGACTTCAGCTTTAAGCATGGAAGATATAATGCTTAACAGTCTCTTTTCTCTAATACCTAAAGTCCACATTTGTTTAAGCAATTTACCATAACTTACATTATCGAAAAACCCTTTAATATCAATATCCACAACAATATGATTATTTGATACTTGGATTAATTTTTCTACCTGTGCAAGGGCATTTTCTGCTCCTCTGTTCGGTCGAAAACCGTTGCTCCTATCATGGAATTTTGCTTCACAAATTGGTTCTAACACTTGCAAAACACACTGTTGTATAAGTCTATCCATTATCGTGGGTATCCCCAAAGGGCGCATTTTTCCGTCACCTTTAGGAATTTCTACACGCCTAACTGCTTGTGGTTCATACCATTTAAGCTTGCTTTGAACCTGTTTAATAAGAATATTTTCCGGCAGTACAGATAAATCTTTAATCGTTTTCCTATCAACGCCGGGCGTTGTGCTTCCGGAATTTTTCTTTAAGTTCCTATAGGCAAGCTTGATATTTTCTTCACTTGAAATAATTTCTGTTAAATTTCTAAACTCATTGTTTTGCAAACTTTGTTCATATAAACTATCGAAAATTTGTTGCATATCGTAGTATTCATTATTTCTTAGCTTTTGACGTTTTAATACTTTGTTCTTTGAAGTTGTCAAAGTCGGCTTTCGCCTTTCTTAGTCATACTCGAACCTTTGATTATTATGCTTCAACTGTTTAGCCTTGTTAGTGACTAGAGCCTATCCCTCCACAGCCTTATTATTGCTGCTTCAACAGCTACTGTGGCTCCACTTTCAGTCAGGTTAAAGTAGGTTATATTGATAATGGCTCCCATATGGGTTTAAGGATATTTTCTATCCTCTTTCAACTTTCCCTACACCGTCTAGCGTGTATTCACCGTATTGCGACGTACCGACCTTACCACGTTCCGATATTCCTATCTTTACATATACCCTTAGGTTAATCCTATAAGCCTGTATGCTACCCACTCCAAAAAGAACAAAATGAACATTTTTGGAGACCTCGGGGACAGTGCCTGTAACACTGCAGGGAATTTCATAACGCGCCAATTTTACTTTACCCCACATACCCTATCAACTGATAGTTATAGCCTTTCGACTATATCACGCTTTAGACCCGTACATTCGGATTTATGTCAGTGACATCTCTGTCGCCATTCTCACCATAGGTATTTTATAGACTACCGGCATATAAGTTGCATAGTCTGCCTCCAGACCACTTTCCACAGCAATACTACCGTATCCTGTTGCGGACAACCCTCTGCCGACTTCAACGAGCTTCGTACATATGCATAATATAATACACACGCACGTCGTAGTATCATAGCTGCGTTTCAAGGCGTTACCCTATCATTCCACCTGTCGGAATATCAGTTCTACAAAGTCTTTATAAGTTTTGTAGACCTAAATCTTGCAATTTATACTATTTCCAAAAAAATATATAGAAATAAGTTTAAAAATGTGATAAAATAATTATGGTGATGAGAATGGCAAAAACATATAAAGTAACGATGGAAAATAGTTTAGAAATACGTGAAGCAATGAAGAAAAGAGAGAACGCAAAATATTACAAAA
>CAYYRV010000051.1:0-10006 GCA_964474135.1 uncultured Defluviitaleaceae bacterium | reverse complement strand
TTTCTTCACTCACTTAATTCTACCTAAACTTCGGTTAATTAAATAAATTTTGTACCGCCAAAAAATTGGAAACAGTCTTTGGCTTGATTTGTTATACACTTTTTACCCATGACAGTACGGCTGTTTTACCATTATTTCTTATATCTACTATAAAAAAGGGGCTGTCTTGCTTTTTTCTTAGCAAGACAGCCCCCCTTGTTTATTTATACTTAATGGTATACTTTATTTTTAAATAAAATACTGAGCAAATCTATAAGCCGGATTCTGTATTTGACAGTCATCTATCTAGGCGAATTGTTACCAATCCGCTCTTGCGACCCTACCTAAAACGGGGCGGGCAACCCCTTAATATGACATATGCCATAATTATGTTTTTTCGGTCTTGCTTCGGGTGGGGTTTACAGAGCCTCTCTCGTTGCCGAGAAAGCGGTGAGCTTTTACCTCGCCTTTCCATCCTTACCACTAATACAATAGATTAGGGCGGTTTATTTCTGTTGCACTTTCCTTAGAGTTGCCTCCACCGGGTGTTATCCGGCACCTTGCCCTTTGAAGCCCGGACTTTCCTCATGATATTAAACCATGCGACTGTCTGACTTACTCAGCACAAATAAAATAACATAAATTTTTAAATTCGTCAAAGGAAAATTTTAAAAAGAAATCAATGTTTGGCTAACTGAATAATGTAAGATACCTTTTGTTGAGGTTTTTTGATAATTATGCAGTCATTATTATGGGTTGAATTTGGATACCGTCTAATGCCGCCTCAATAGTTTTTAATAGAAGTTCGTTTTTACTTAGCAAAGATTTACTTTTGTTTATTGGGTCGTCTTGGTAAAATGGTATCATATAAATATTTTTCATATTTAGTAGTAGCCCAATATTTTTGGCATTAGCAGCAAGTGCATCATTTGTAGATATTCCTAATACTACAGGTCTTTCATTTCTCAAATGGGCTTTTACAGCCATTGTAACAGATGTGTCAGTTATTGCATTTGCGATTTTAGCTAGTGTATTACCTGTACAAGGAGAAACAACTAATACATCTAATGTTGCTTTTGGACCTATTGGTTCTACTTCTGTTATTTTTGTTAAAACCTTATTTCCTGTTATTTCGTATAGTGTTTTTTTTAAGTCACAAGCATTACCAAATCTTGTATCAAACGTATCAACAGATGGGGAGAGAATAGGAGTTACATTTGCTTCTGCATCAACTAATTGTTTTATATATTGTGTAATAGAAGGAATTGTGCAAAATGAACCTGTAATACAAAATCCTATATTTTTGTTTTTTATATCCATATAATTATCCCTCCATCTCATTTAAAAGGTTATAAACAGTTTCTTTAATATAATTAGCAGCAGAAACAGGGGCTACCTTTCCTGGTAATGATGCTGCCCACATGACTTTTAGCCCCTCAGATTTGCTTGCCTCAAAACTAACCCCAAATGGCTTAGAAGCTAAGTCTATAATAACACAGTTCTTTTTAACGTATTTTAAATTTGTTTTATCTAATACAATATGCGGAACAGTATTGAAAATAACATCCATATTCCCTAGGTACTGTGGGAGCTTATCAAAATAAAGGGGGGTATAGCCAAAACTTCTTATATATGAGGCATCTTCACATTTTCTAACTGCTATATATACATTAGCACCAATTCCATGAAGCATTTTTGCAAGAATTTTTCCTACACGACCATACCCTAAAATCATAGCATTAGATGAATGTAGTGTTGTTTTCATTTGCTCGAATGCGATTTGTATTGCACCTTCTGCTGTTGGTATGGCGTTTAATACAGCCATTTCTTCACGTTTTAGGATGTCAAAGACAGTTATATTTTTATCTTTAGCTGTTTTTAATGCTCCTTTTGGAATCATACCCGCTATAAAAGTTTGCTCACTATTCATTAACTCAAAAATGCTATCGGTAGTAATTTTATCTTCATTAAATGGCATATTTAAAAAGTTTTTGTCTCCACAGCATGGTATTGCACCAATAACTACTTCAGATTTTTTAAGCCCTTCTTCAATTGTATCTACAAAAATAATTTTTGATTTTTGTTCAACAGAGTATTTAGAGAAGCCATATACACAGACTTTGTTTCCATCAGATATGAGATGTTCGGCAAGAGCAATATTTCTTGAGTCTCCTCCTAATATAAAGTACTTATTATAATACAATGCAACCACTCTCCATTTCCTAAACATACTTATTTATGTATAATATGCTTGAACAATATTGTGGTGATTGTTATTATAAATATATATTTCTTTAAGCAACTTTAATAGTATATACCATCTAAGTAGCTATTTTTATTGTCGCTTACTTCTCTGAATTTTCCAGGAGATACTTTGTTACGCTTTTTAAATTGCTTGTAAAAATCAGATATACTGTTAAAACCAACCTTATATGCTATTTGTGTAACGCTTTCTTCTGTTGATAACAATAGTTCGCATGATTTTGATATTTTGTAGTTTATGATGTATAGTTGTGGAGAAATATTCATCTCGCTTATAAATAGCTTGTACAAATATGTTCTATCTATGGAGAGATAGTTTGCTAATATTTTTACATTAATATCTTTTGTATAATTTTCATGAATATATTTAAGACAGCTCTCAATATAATAAGATTTATTTTTTCGTGAACTATTTAGCGATACTATATTTTTAAAAAAAGTATAGAGATAGTAATAAGTTTTTTGGTGTAATGCCTTTGGATTTATTATTGATATATATATATTAACAAAATTTTCTCTTGCCTCCTGTTTAGTATTGCTTATTTTAAAAATAGGTTCTGTTCTGCTTAATGTGGTAAGCTTCAAAAGCTCATCAATAGAGTCGCCTTTAACTCCTAACCAAAAATATTCCCACGGGTTCTCTTTATCAGGATAATAATTTGATGGTTCACCTGGAAAAATAATAAACCCATAACCTTCTGTTAAGTGGTATGTTTGCTCTTTCATTTTTAGCCACCCACTTCCGTTTGTTACATAATGAATTCTGTAATGCTCTCTAATAAATGAGTGGAGTATTCTTGAAGGGTCGGATTTTTCCCAGCCAAGCCCTAATACATCTATATTTTTATATTGTTGTATATAATTATTAATATCTTTATTATTAATCATTTAATTGTCACCTCATTTTATTAAATTTTAACATATTAAATTGTTTTGTCAACATAAGGATATAAAAATTCAACATAGTTAGTAGTCAATTATATAAAATAATGATACAATATATATAAATTAAAAACCATATTATATTATACTAATAAAACCTAATTTTTTAAATCTTTAGATTCTTTACTTAATTTTAACATAATAAAAATAAAATATTTACACGATAGTTCTATATTAATGTGGGTTCAACATATAAACTGTGTAGAATTTTTGATAATATTTGTACAAGTTTATCCAAAATGGGCTAGATTTCTTTGAAGAGTAGTTTATATAATTTATATTAGTTTATAGTTTTTACTAAAAATATTTATTTTTTATAGTAAACATAGAGAAATATTATTACTTTTATCTAGCTAACTAATAAAGTATAAGGAGGGGTTCATATGGTAACAAAAGTGAACAAAAAGAAAAACAGTGGGCAAGACTATATTTGGTATTTGTTTCTTTTACCAACATTAATAGGTGTTTTATTATTTATGGTATATCCTGTTGTTGAGTCATTTAGACTTAGCTTTTTTAAATCGAACGGAACAATAGAGTCATTTAATGGTATCAAAAATTATACGTACATATTGAGCAATGATGTTTTTAAAAAAGCTTTATTTAATACTTTTTTTATTAATTTTTTTCAGTTATTATTTACAATGCCAATAGCATTTGTTATAGCTGTTGCAATAAATTCAATATCTATTGGTAAAAATGTTTTGAAGTCTTTATTTTTTATTCCGTATATAACGCCTGCAATTGCTGCTGGTTCACTGTTTCTTTTTGTTTTGCATCCAAACGGTATTTTAAACGGTCTAACCGGAATATTTGGAGTACCTCCTGTTTCTTGGTTGGAAAATGCATGGTCTGCAAGGTTTGGAGCTGCTATATTGGGTATATGGAGAACACTTGGTTTTAACATAATAATATATTTAGCATATCTTCAAGCAATATCATCGGAATACTATGAAGCTGCATACATAGATGGTTGTACAAGATTAAAATCTCATTTGTATATTACTATACCACAAATGAAAGGTGCTTTTTCTTTTCTTTTTATTATGGGTTGGATAACAGGGCTTCAACGTTTTACTGATGTTTACGCATTAGGAGGGCAAACTGGTGCACCTGCAAGGGCATTACATACTATAGTTGGATTTATTTATGAGCGTGGTTTTAATAATTTTGAATTTGGTGTTGCAGCAGCAGCTTCATATATTCTATTTATAATAATTATGATTTTTACATTTATAAATATGAAGTTAACTCGCATGGATTCTTAGAAAAGGAGGGACATTAAATGGATAGCGGAATTAAATCTATGAAGAAAGCTGATTCTTTTATTGCAGCAGTATTATTAATTTTTGGAATAATTATTGTTTTGCCGTTTGTATGGATGGCTGTTGTTTCATTTGAAAGATATGCAAACATACAGCCTCCTTTCCCTCCCTCTTTTTTAGTAAAAGAGCCTTCTACATTTAATTTTAAAATAATTACAGAAAACGGTGCTATATATACTGCTTATATTAATTCTTTTATTGTGGCAGTTGGAAGTGTTGCTATCAACCTTATTTCGGTTTTAGCTGGAGGTTATGCTTTATCAAAAGGTACATTTAAGGGCAAAAAAATTATTATGTATATAATATTGGGAACTATGATGATTCCCTTTGAAACGAGACTTATTCCTATGTTTAAGATGTTTAATGCTATTAAGCTTACAAATAACTTTATACCACTTATAGTACCGAATATTATAGATGGTTTTGGGCTTTTATTGGTTAAGCAATTTTTTGATAAACTTCCGGACAGCCTTAGAGAGGCAGCACAAATTGATGGTGCTGGAGAATTTCGTACATTTTTTCAAGTTTTTATGCCTCTAACTTCACCTATTATTGCAACAATTGTAATATTGAAGTTTATGGATAGCTGGAATTCTTTTTTGTGGCCATTGGTTATTTTGACAGGCGAAAAAATGCGTACAATACCTATTTTTATTTCGGCATTTTCATATGAAGGTGGTACACGTATGGCTGGTAGTACAATGTGTGTTGCATTTTTGGGAATAATACCAGTTTTAATTGTATTTCTTAGTATGCAAAAGTATATTATCCAAAGTATTGCTCTAAGTGGTGTTAAGGGTGAATAATACAATTCTTAACCTTTAGAGGAAGTGTTATTTTTACACTTCTATAAATTTTGTTATTAATTATGTTTGAAAGGAGACTTATTATGAATAAGTTTAAAACAAAAATATTTGCTTGTTTTTTATCAGTAACAATGTTAGCAGGAGTAGTTTCGGGCTGTGGTACAGGCAATAGTGGCGGAGGCGGTAGCAGCGATAATGCAGGAGGAAGCTCAAGCCCATCTGATGGTCAAAAAACCGTTTTAAAAGTACAGTGGATTGGAGATTTCAAACAGGAGGACTTTACTGACCCTATATCAGGAGAAGCAAGAAAAGGTGTGCATGTATTAGAAGAAGAGTTTGAAAAACTAAACCCAAGTATCGACCTACAATATGTACTTATGGGTTGGGACGATTACCAAAAGAAAACTCAAACTATGATAATGGCAGGCGAAGCTGATGTTTACCAAGCACCTGGTATTGGAACCCTTGCAGAACAAGGATTACTTGAACCTTTGCAACCATTTATTGACAAGGATAATTTTGATTTAAGTGTATATATAGATGGTCAAGTTGATGGCTGGAAAGTAGTTGGGTCTGATGATACTGAACCAACTATATATGGTTTGCCATTAATAGGAGATACTCGTTATATAGCATATGATAAACAAATATTTGATGACTGGGGAGTACCTTATATATCTGCGAACCCCACTCCTGAAGAACTTATTGAAGCTGCTAAAAAAATGACAGGAACAAATCCAAAGACAGGAAAAGAAAATTTCGGCATTTACCATAAAGGTCGTGATGCTGGAGATACAGTTATGAATTTAAGTGAATTTTATGGAGGTACATGGGGAACAGGAGCTCGCTCTTCAGAGTTAAAAGTTAATTTTGATACGCCTGAAATGCTTAAAGCTTTTGAGACACTTATAGAAATAAATAAATATGCACCTAGCGGAGTAATGCTAACTCAAGGCGGTGAAAACTTTGGTAAAAATGACAATAATATTGCTATAGATATGCGTTGTAACCCAGCAGTGCTTAATAATATTATTGCATTAGGTGAAAATGACAGATATGGGCTTGCATATTTATTTGTTAATGAAAATGAAAAAATGGGTGGATTATTTGCAGGAAGCCCAATTGTTATTGCAGCAAATAGTAAAGCAAAAGATGCAGCATGGGAATATATTAAATTTACTTCTACAGATTTCTTTATGAATTATTTCTGGGAAAATCAAAGAAATGAAGGATTACCTACTTTAAAATCAGTATTAGAACTTGATGACGTAAAAAATAATTCAAATATTGCTTTAATGTTTGATTCAATGAAGTATTTGTGGACTCCTAGATACGTATATAGAGCTGGTCAAGCAAGACAAATATTAACAACAGCTATTGAAGATGCTACTCTAAATAATGTTAATCCTAAAGAGGCTTTGCAAAAAGCTCAAAAAGAAGTTGACGAATGGATTCAGTCACAATAAAGTATTAAACAAAATACTTTGTTGACACAAGTTGATAAAATATATTATGAGGAGGAAACTGTTTTTGGTTTTCTCCTCATAATCTTTAAACTAATTTAATTTTACAAAAACTATAATTTACTTTAAGGGATTGTTGATTATGAATATGATTACAGCTCATTCTGGTTGCGATAATACTGTAGACGGTTCAGAAGAGTACATTTTAACAGCAATAAAAAATGGTGCAGATTGTATTGAATTAGATTTGCGTTTATTTAATGGTGAGGTGTTAATATCGCATGACCCTATAAACAAAAGTCATTTATCTTCTTATTTAAATATTTATAAAGCTATTGATATTATTAAAAGTACAAATATAAAAATAAATTGTGATATTAAAGAAGAGGAAGTATTTGAACCTGCACTTAGAATTTTTAAAGAAAAAAATATTGATGAAAGAATAATTTTTACAGGTTCTTTTAAACTACATAATAAAAGTGAAGATATTAAACATAGTTGTTTTATTAATGTGGAAAACATGGAGATTGAACAAATAGATGGTGTTTTAACATACGAAAGTGCAGAAAAGGTAATTAATAAATTAGAGTCACTTAAAAATGAATTTCATATAAGTGGTATTAATGTAGACTATACGAGGCTATCTGATGAAGCGGTATTACTCTTTCATAAAAATAAAATAAAAGTTTCTTGTTGGACTGTTGATGATAAAGACGACTTGGTTAGAATATTAAAATATAATTTATATAATATAACTACAAATAATGTTTATTATTTGTATCAGCTTATGAAGGGAAGTAGATATTCATATGAAAATTAAGTTATTAGGTACAGCGGCGGCAGAAGGATACCCTGGATTATTTTGTAGTTGTGAAGCATGTGAGCGTGCAAGAGCTTTAGGTGGAAAAGATATTAGAACCCGTTCTTGTGCTATGATAAATGATAGTTTTCTTATTGATATGTCTCCTGATATCAATATGCAAAGCTTAAAGTATGGAATTAAACTATCAAAACTTAAAAGTCTGATTATTACGCACTCTCATAGCGACCATATAGCATTAACAGAGCTTGCTTTGCGTTCAACAGAATATTTTTGTCATATTCCTGAAACGCAAAAGCTACATGTATATTGTAATGAAAAAGTTAAAGGTTTGATAGATAATGCTATTGTCTCTGAAACTAAAGATGCTATTCCTTTTCTAGTTTACCATGTTCTTAAACCTTTTGAAAGTCAAACAGTAGAGGGAGTTACTGTTACACCTCTTCCGGCAACACATGACAATCGTGAGGATTGCTTTATTTTTCTTTTAGAGCAAGACGGAAAAACTTTTCTTTATTGTAATGATACAGAAATGCCTCCAAAAGAAACTGTTGATTTCTTAAAAAATAAGAAGCTTGATGCTATTGGATTTGACTGTACTGTTGGAAGAATAAAGGGAAAATGCCGTACACACATGAGTTTTGAGGAAAATGTCTCTTTGAAAGATGAATTGGCTGCAAGTGGTTCTGTCCATAAAGACACATTTTTATATATTACACACTTTTCTCATAATTGCCGTGATTGTCATGACGAACTTTTGGAATTGGCTGTACCTCAAGGTTTTAATGTTGCTTATGATGGTATGGAGGTTATTATATAATGCAAGAAATATTAAATACTGTTATAAATTTAAAACCTGAAAACTCTCGTACAAATATAAGTGTAGACTTTCAGCTAAATCAAGATTATGAAGCTATTAAAATAGAATGTAGCTATGAGCCCAAAAATATAGAGGACTTGGCTCTTGCAAAAAAATTAATTACAGAAACACTGGATAGACAAATTCCTAGCGAGTATCGCTCAGAATGGAATGATTGGGAAAAATTTCTGCCACTAACTAATCTTGTAACACTATCTTTGGATTATGAGGAGATATATATCGGTTGTGCTCATAGGCACGCAAATAAACAAACTCATATTATATCAGAAATGTTTTCTTCCCATGGTTTTTTTAGGCATAAAGCTAAAAAAGGCAAATGGAGTGCAGTAATAAATGTACACTCCGTTAGTTCATTGTTAGTTCCTTATAAATTAAGGATTTTTGGATTGGATAAAGACGATGATTTATCGGAGCATTTTTCTTTGAAAGAAACTGACTCTCAATCATATAGTGTGCAGAGACAAAATGAATTAGAAAACACCTCAAAAGAAATTTGTTTTAAAGCATTTGAACTGCATACACACACTTTAAATAGTGATGGGCAATTTACTGTTGAGGAGCTTTGTAGAAATGCTGTACAGTATAAGTATGACGGAATTGCTTTGACAGACCATAATACAATGTCTGGTTGGCAAGACCTAACAGATAATCTCGAGAATGAAACACTGCCCGTTATTAGGGGAATTGAGTGGACTACTTTTTTTGGGCATATGCTTGTGCTAGGAGCAAAGGAATATGTTGATTGGAGATATGCACTGCCTGATACAATAGATGATTATATAAAGAAAATAAGAGAGTTAGACGGTGTTGTAGGTATTGCACACCCTAATACTATAGGTAGCCCAATGTGTACAGGTTGTCACTGGGATTTTAATATTAAAAATTGGGAAAATGTTAATTATATAGAAGTATGGTCAAAGCCTTTTCCAACAACATATTTTGAAAACAAATTGTCTTTTGATATGTGGACAGAACTTTTAAATAAAGGATATAAAATAGCTGCAACAAGCGGAAGAGATTGGCATAGAGCCGATATAGAAAGGGTTCATATTGTATCAACATATTTAGGTATAGAGGGAAACAAAATTACTACCCAGACTGCAACCGATGCTATTCGAAATGGAAGGACATATGTAACTTCAGGCCCTACACTTAATATATCACTAACTAAAAATGGAAATGAGTATATTATTGGTGATACTGTACCTTGTGGTGAGGCAAGTATAAGCGTTGAAATAAATGAAAATTCACGCAGAGAGATTTGGGATGGTTTTAATATTAAGCCTAAAACAATTAAGTTAACAGTTAATGGGAAAAATTTTAATACTTTGAAATACAATAATACAGTTGCCTCATTTAATGAGGAATTGCCAAAGGGATGGTTAAGAATAGAGGTATATGGTGATTATTTGGATATGAATAATGTTCTTTTGGCATTTTCTAGTCCGATTTACTTATGCTAATAAAGGGGGGCTAATCTGACTATCTTTGCGGGTTTTAAACACTATTCCGTCAAAATAAATTATGGG
>CAYYRV010000050.1:0-10183 GCA_964474135.1 uncultured Defluviitaleaceae bacterium | reverse complement strand
ACAGGCAAGGTAAGAAAAAGCCATTCAGCAGTTTACTATTTTTTGAAAAGTCATGATTGGTGCATTGTCATATCGAGAGAGTCCCATTTCGGTCATAAGCACTCCGTAACGCTGATGAAAATGACGGAGAAGGGGTAGAGTTTTATTCACCAGCAGAAAAAAATTTGCTAACAATTGTTGCTAAAAAAGAAAGTAAAGCTTAGATATTTTAATAGGTGGATAGAAGTTTGGGTAGATTTATAAGTGCCATATACTAAACAGTATATGGCTATTTTTTATTCTTTAGCATTAAGTAGTTTATATAGTGCTTTAGGCATCTGCCAAATCAAAAAAATACTCGTAATAATCTTTCTTACACTCTATTTCTTCTATATATTCCATTAAACTAAATCCCGACAATTAACCTCCATATTAACTACCATATAAGGAGCGCAATTATGGCAATACATATAAAGCATATTAATGGACACGATTACGCCTATGATGTAAAATCCGTTTGGGATAAAGAGAAGAAAAAGGTACGTAAAGTCACTACATATTTAGGCGCAATAACTAACCGTGAAATAAATGAATACAAGAGAGTTAGGAGTCAGAAGATACCAAAAGAAAAGGCTATTCTCAATTATGGGTATACATATTTGCTTAATGAAAGCCTAAAAAATAGCGAATTTTCTAAGAATCTCGAAACCGTTTTGCCAGCCGAACAGGATACCCTAAAATCCCTAATTTACTATAAGATGCTTGAAGGAAGTTCATTTAATCATGCTTTAAATTGGTTTGAGGGTAACATAGCATCAATGTTATTTCCAAATGCAAAAATGGATTCAAAGCGAATCAGTGAATTTTTAGCAAGATTGGGAAATGAAACCACACAAAGAGCTTTATTCAAGAAATACTTAACCCTAAATTCCCGAATTTTAACTACCATATTGGCTCTACATGCGGGTTTTAAGGTGTTTTTGTGGTAGTTATTAACTGCCACAAAATCTATTTTTTTTAAAATCATCTAGCTCAAAAAACGTTGTTTTAGTGCCTAAAGTTTAATTTTCGGCTTAATTAAAACATAATTCACCATCAAATCCGTGCAATAAATTAGAAGATTTTCATCAAATATGATTATTAAAGCATTTTCAATATGGTAGTTAAAGTTCGGGAGAATAGGATTATGTACTAATGCTTACTTTTATACTCTGAAGGTAAATACCCTGTATATTTATGAAAAACTTTAGTAAAGTGTCTAATACTATAATATCCTACACTTTGGGCTACTTCTTTAATAGTAATTTTATTTTTTTCACTTAATAATTCTTTAGCCCTTATAATCCTAAACTCTGTTAAATAATCAATAAATTTTTTGCCTGATTTTTCATGAAATATTCTGCTCAAATAATTAGGGGTAATATTAAATATTTCTGATAATAGTTTTAGGCTAATATCATTCATATAATTTTTTTCAATATATTTTTCTATTTGTGAAATTAAATTTTTATTTATATTTTTTTGATAAAATGATATTTCCCCTAAAATATTACTTAATGCTCCTAAAAAGCTTGTATAATCATAGAATTCTATATTTAAGCCAATTAAACTTAAATATTTTTTTAGATTTTCAGCAAACAAAACCTTTGAAAAAATCTGTTTGCTTTTTAGTAGATTAAATATTGATTTAAAATACACTTCATTTCCTTCTGAAAGATAAATACATAAATGTTCAATTTGTTTTGAAAACTCTAAAGATAGTTCAAATTCACTAATTAAATATATTTGATCAAAACAAATAACATTATTTATACCTAGTATAAATCTTATAGCTGAAATTTCAGTAATTTCTTGACAGTTAGAATAAATTTCGGATATTAATATCCCCTTTTTATATATTGCAGTAATAGCAGACAAAACACCATTAATAGATTCCTTAATTTGGTTAACTAATTTAAATGAATTTTCACTATGAATAATTGCAAGACAAATTTCTCCGGTATTTAAATAAAAAAATGAATAGTGGAAATATTCCAGTCGCTTATCAGTAAGTATTTTGCCAAGTGAGTTACTAATTAGATTATGGCTACACATTCTAACTTCTTCATCTATATTATCAATATAAAAAACGTATAAATCAATTAATTCATCATTAAAATTACATTCCGTATTTCCATTGTTTTCTAAGTAATTTAAACCTAAATTTGAGCTCAAATTATATGTCGAAATTACATTTAAGGCAAAAACTCTTCTCTCTCTTTCTATTACTTCTTCTAATTTTAGAAATAGTTTTTGCATAACTTCTTCTAATTCAGTTATACTTACAGGTTTTAACAAATAATCATTTACCCCTAGCTTCAGAGCTCTTTTTGATAGCTCAAAGTCGGCATATCCTGTAAGGACAACATATTGAGTTTGTGGTGTTTTTTCATTACAGATTGATATTGCGTCCAAACCATTTAGTAATGGCATATTAATATCAACAAATGCAGCATGAGGTTTATATATTTCTGACATTTCTATAAGTTGGATACCATTTTTAGCTTCTATAAAGGTTATTTTATCTTCATATAATTCCATTAGCATACTCTTTATGCCTTCTCTAACCATTCGCTCATCATCTGCAAGTAACATCAACATATATAACCCCTCCTTACATTTTAATAAATATATTACAAACAGTTCCCTTTCCCAATTCGCTTTTAATTTCAACAAAAGAAATTTTATAAAGAATGTCAATACGCTCAAGGACATTTTTAATTCCAACACTGTCATTCTTTTTGTTTTGTGTACTGTCAAACCCAACTCCGTTATCCCGAATTGTTATAACCAAAAACTTCCCTAAAACATTAATATACTGTATAAAAACATAAACTTCAATAAAAATTATCCTATCGCTTGATTCCATTCCATGAACTATAGAATTTTCAACAAAAGGCTGTAATAATAATTTTGGAATAAAAATATTTTCGGTTGAAATTTCTTTATCAATATAGTATGTCAATCTTTCTTCAAATCTTAGTTTTTGTAACTCCAAATATTTTTCTAAAAAGGAAAGCTCCTCTTTTATACTACTATCGTTATAATTATTACAATTATATCTAAACATTCCTGTAAGCCTCAATATAGAAGCTTCTAATATTTTCCTTTCACCTAATCTATTTAATGTTACAAAGCTATTTAAAATATTATACAAAAAATGTGGGTTTATTTGTGTCTGCAAAGCCATATATTCTGCATTTTTACGAAGTAATTCCGATTTGAATTCCCTATCTATATAGTCTTTTAGTTTTTCTGTCATTACATTAAAAGACATTAAAATTGTTCTAAACTCATTAAATTTTTCGCTTTCATAATCTAGTCTTACGGACAAATCCCCATTTTCTATTTCCTTCATAGCTTTAACTAAATAATTAATGCTTTTAAGAACATCTCTACTTTTAAGCTTAAATAAAAAATAAGATATTATTGCAAATATAATACAAAGAAATATAGCAAATATATAAACAATAGCTGTTTTATTAAAAATATTTTTTTTAGAAGAAAGATAACATAAAAACCAAGGGGTATTTGGAATATCTTTTTTTATTACATAAAAAACATCGTCTTTAGTTGTTATTACTTGTTGATTTTCATATACTTTTTCCAAAATATCATTGGAAATTCTTTGGGAAGAATATATTACCTCTTTATCTTCAGTTAAAATTGTCAATGAAGAATTTCTTTTTATATCAATATTTGAAAAAATATCTTTAATAGCTTTTGCATCTACATCTACTTTTATTACACCTACCTTTGTTTTTGTAGTTGGGTTATATATATATCTAAGTAACGAAAAAACTTCTGTATCTTCATTTTTATTGTAATAAGAAACAGTATGTATTGGTGTAAGTATAGCTATTCCATTTAGTTCTATTGCCTTTTTATACCAATCTTTTTCTACAAAATACATACTATTATTAATAGTGTGTGAACCTTTATTTCTGCTTATTAGATTTGAATATGTATTAGATTCATCATTATCTAAAAGCAGAATACCTAAAATCTCCTTACGAGAATATAAAAGAGTAGAACCCATAACATAGCTATAATTTTTTTCAACATCAAATTTGTTAATTATATCTTTTGAATCAGCATTTTTGCTGTCTAAAGTTTTTGTAAGGATTGTCATATTATTATTAAACAAAATTGGGTTTGAAGATATTTTTACTAATTCATCATATAGTGTTTGAATATTTTTAGATTCCGAATATAGAATGCTTGAAAAAAATTTGTTATTTTCCTCCAAAAGCAAATTATTAAAATACATAATAAATATTATAATAAAAATTACTAAAGGTATTGATATACACACAATAAAAATAGTATATAATTCAAATTTAAAAGCGTATCTTTTAATAAATATCATCCTTTATTTAGAAATAACTGCTATTTTGTAATAATATATTGTAAAAAATAGCTCAATAATAATAATAATGAGCCATATACATAAGCAAATTTATAAGTTATTATAAAAATGTAACATATATATTGTACGATATTGACAAATATATGTCAAATATTAATAAGGAGGATTTTTTATGAAGAAAAGGAAAAGATTATTAAGCATTGTTTGTGCTAGTATTATGGCATTTAGTTTACTTGCAGGTTGCTCGTCAGCACCTCCGGAAGACACAAGTGCACCTAAACCTGAACAAACCGGTAAGCCAAACGACATTGGAGCAGATAATAATAACACTGCTACTAGTAATGTAACACTTACATTTATGTCAAATTTGGTTGGTGCTGCAGATGAAGTCTTAGAAGGGGCTATCAAAGAATTTACTAAAGAAACAGGAATACAGGTTGAATATTCTGCCCCCGGTGCAAACTACGAGGAACTTCTAAAAACTAAAATGGCAACAAAAGATTTACCAGACCTTTGGACTACACATGGTTGGTCTGTAGGAAGATACAGCGAATATTTACGTCCTTTAAATGACCAAGAGTTTGCTGCAAATGTAGTTGATGCAATAAAACCTATGATTACAGACAAAGAAGGAAAAATATATGTTTTACCTGTAGATGTAGATATAGCAGGTATAGTATATAATGTTGATGTATTAGAAAAATCAGGTGTTAATGTTGATGATATAAAAACGTGGGCTGATTTTGAATCCGCTTGCGAAAAGATAAAAGCAGCCGGATTTATACCTATACATATTGGTGGTAAGGACAATTGGCCTATCGGACAATATTTTGATTGGGTTGCACCTTCTTTCTATGTAACAAATGAATCTAAAAATTATCGTGAAGAATTCAAAGATGGTACTTTTGACTGGCAATTATGGACAGAAATTTGTACTATGTTAGAAAAATGGAACAGTGCAGACTATATAAATACAGACTCTCTTACTTCCGATTACATTACTGCTTCAAAATCTTTGGGCGAAGGAAAGATTGGGTTCGAATTTTATGGAAACTATGTTATATTTGAAGCATTAAACTCATCTCCGGATGCTAAATTGGGAATGATGCCTATTCCGGCAAAAGACTCTAGCGACACTCCTACACTTATTGCAGGCGAAAGATTAGCAATAGGGGTATGGAATGAAACACCACACGAAGAAGAAGCTCTACAACTACTCAATTACTTAGCTAGCCCTGAAGTATGTGCAAAGCTCGCTACTGCTAGTAGTAATCCTGCCGGTCTTAAAGGGGTAACAAGCGACACAGGTGTTATTCAACAATACTATGAAAAATATGCAAATGTAAGAACCTTTCCATATTTTGATAGGGAGTATTTACCAACAGGTATTTGGGATGACCTTTGTGTAACAGGTGCAAGAATATTAGCAAAAGAGAATAATGCTGTATCCGAATCCGTAAAACAAATGGAGCAAAGTTATAAAGATAAGTTTTCACAACAATAATTTTATTAGGGTTCTTTGGAAACTAATTAAAAATAAAGACCTCGAAAGAACTTTTTCAAAAGTTTCTTCAAGGTTTTGCAGTTTCAAAAGAAGTATATTTAACGTGAAAATTGCTAAACAATTTAATCCGCTTTGAGGATTGTTCGACTTTGTCGAACTCACATTAAATTATAGAGGAGGGATATTGGGTGAGCAGTAAAAAAAGAAATTTATTTATTAATATGTTTTATGTACCTGCTTTAATTATGTTTTTAATTTTTATTATATATCCTTTTATGCAAGGTATTAGAATTTCTTTTACAAATTGGAATGGTTTCTCTCAAAATTATAGTTACATAGGCTTTGATAATTATATAAGGTTTTTTGGTGATGCAAATGCATTAACAGCTTTTAAAAACACTATAATATATGGTTTTGGAAGTACAATTTTTCAAAACATTATTGGTTTAGCGTATGCTATTTTTCTAAATGAAAGCTTCAGAGGAAGGTCAATAGTAAGAAGTATTATATACCTTCCTGTTATGATAGCACCTCTTATAATGGGATATATTATTTATTTCCTTCTTCAGTTTGATGGTGGTGCAGTAAATGATATTTTAATTTTATTAGGCAAAGCACCTGTAGACTGGTTAGCCGATGGTAACCGTGCAGTAATACTTATGACAGGTATAAATACTTTGCAATTTGTGGGAGTTTCTATGGTTATATATCTTGCAGGCTTGCAAAATATTCCTTCACTTTATTATGAAGCTGCATCTATAGACGGTGTTAATAAATGGGGACAATTTCTATACATAACTATTCCTCTACTTATGCCAGCTATACTATCATCAATCGTAATAAATTTAATTGGTGGTTTAAAATTATTTGATATTATTTCTGCTTTAACAGCTGGAGGCCCTGGGTATTCTAGCCACTCATTATCTACTTTAGTAACAAACGTATATTTCCGTGGTCAACACGCCGGATACTCTGCCACAATAGGAATTTTTACTTTCATATTTATTAGTATTGTGGGAAATCTAGTAACAGGCTTCTTTAATAAGAAGGAGGTGCATATGTAATGGAAAACACTAAAACTCCTGTATGGAAAGTACTTGTATCTTTGCTAATAATAGCTATTCATATCTCACCGCTTTATATACTTGTAGGTGTAGCATTAAAATCTCCTAAGGATTTAACTTCCAGGTGGGTATTGCCGGGATATGCTTATTTTGAAAACTTTAAAGTTGCAATTGATAAAGGTAACTTATTAAGTGCATTAACAAACTCTATTATAATAACTTCTTTCTCAATACTTTTAATTACCTTGTTTGGTGCTTTTGCTGCATATCCTCTAGCAAGAAACCGCAGCAAATTAAACTCTGTTATAAAAGCTTTTATTTTAGGAGTTATGATGGTTCCTGGGCTTAGTATTTTAGTTCCTCTTTATGGCATTATGGCTCAGCTTAAAGCAACATCTACTTATTGGGGTATTACAGTTATTTTGGTAACATTCCAGTTGCCTCTTAGTATTTTTCTTTTTACAAACTTTATAGCAGCTATACCGGAGGCATTAGATGAAGCCGCTTCTATAGACGGTTGTAATCCGTTTACAACATTCTACTTTATTATTTTACCTCAGCTAAAACCTGTTATAGCTACAGTTGTTATATTAACTGGTATATATTGCTGGAATGATTATCAGTTTTCATTATATATGCTACAATCCCCCAAATTAAAAAACATTACATTAGCAATTTCAGGATTTTTTGCACAAAATTCCAGTAATGTTAATGCCGCGGCTGCAGCAGCTTTAATAGGAATATTACCTGTAATAATAGTATTTCTATTTTTACAAAAATATTTCATTAAAGGAATGGTTGATAGTGCAATAAAGTAGTGGCAAAATGTATTTGTCATTTAAAATTTTTAGAAATTCACATTTTTTGTAAAAAAATAGTAAAATTTATAATTAAGTATATTATCTTTTTAGGAGGCTAATATTTTGAAAATTACTTTTATGGGTGCCGGAAGCACAATTTTTGCAAGGAACGTATTAGGTGATACAATGCTGGCAGAATCTTTACATGATGCCGAATTAGCGTTGTTTGATATAGACCCCATACGTTTAAAAGATTCAGAAATAATTTTGAATGCAATAAATAGTAACTGCAATAACGGCAGAGCAAAAATTGTTGCACACACAGACAGATTAAGAGCTTTAGAAGGTGCTAAGTATGTCATAAACGCTATACAAGTGGGAGGATATGACCCTTGTACAATAACAGACTTTGAAGTTCCTAAAAAATACGGTTTAAGACAAACTATAGCTGATACATTAGGTATAGGCGGTATATTTAGAGCGTTAAGGACTATTCCTGTTATGCTGGATTTTGCAAAGGACATGGAAAAAGTATGTAAAGATGCTTGGTTTTTTAACTACACAAACCCTATGAGTACAGTAACAGGAGCTATGCAAAGATATACTCCTATAAAAACAATCGGGCTTTGCCACAGCGTACAAGTTTGTTCCGAAACCATATTAAAAAGTGTTTCTTTACCTACAGACAACATTGTAGATAAAATTGCCGGTATTAACCATATGTCATGGTTATTAGAAATTTCTCGTGATGGTGTAGACTTATATCCGGAAATTAAAAAGCGTGCTAATGCCCTTACAGAAAAACATGATGACATGATTAGACATGAAATTATGAAGACTTTTGGGTGTTATGTAACAGAATCAAGTGAGCATAACGCTGAATATATGCCTTATTGGATTAAGAGCAACTATCCTGAGCTTATAGAGAGATTTAATATACCTTTGGATGAGTACCCTAGAAGATGTGTTAAACAGATTGCTGAATGGAATAAAATGAGAGATGAGTTGATTAATAATCCTAAGTTAGACCATGTTCGTAGCCATGAGTATGCTTCTTATATTATAGAGGCTATAGAGACAAATAAACCATACAAAATAGGTGGCAACGTAATAAACAATGGTCTTATTAATAACTTGCCGGAAGATGCTTGTGTTGAAGTTCCTTGTATGGTTGATGGAACAGGCATAAACCCAACATATATTGGCAAATTACCTGAACATTTAGCAGCTTTAAACAGAACTAGTGTAAATGTTCACCTTCTAACAATAGAAGCTGCTATATCCTTGAAAAAAGAAAATATTTACTATGCAGCAATGTTAGACCCTCATACTTCAGCAGAATTATCTATAGACGATATAAAATCATTATGTGACGATTTAATTGAGGCACATGGTGATTGGTTGCCTAAATATAAATAAAAGATAAAAAATAATAGATATGGGGGCGTGTAAGTTTTTCTGTGTATTCTCTCAATCTCGACAAGAATCGGGGGAACAAGGTATTACAAGTAAAGTATAACCCCTAAAGTATGCGGATATACTTTAAACACGGCATAATCAGGGCAACTCAGAGCTGCGCCCCGGCGTTTGCTGTGGCTTTAGACGGTAAATGGGCAGTCCTTGGATTGCCTGTTTTTCATTTACTGGTAAAGTCAAAAACGCATAAACCTCAGGGTGTGGGACAGAGTCCCACGGCTGGTCGTTGCTATGCGAACTGCTCGTCCATGCAACCTAGGTTTTAGGGTGACGCCTGCAACACATCTGAAAAAGCGATTTTCAGCTGACTTATGACAGTATCTCAGTTGGCATAAGTCCTTGTCCAGCGTTTTGCAATATTTTCAGTTACCAAGTACAGTATTTTTAATAGACTGTCGTCCGTCGGTAAGATTAACTTTGTTTTTGTAACTTTTCTAAATTGGCTATGCAGACTTTCTATTGCATTTGTGGTGTAAATAATCTTTTTGATAAAGTCTGGGAAGGCAAAAAATGTGATAAGGTTATACCAGCTATCTTCACAAGATTTTATTGCATTCGGATACTTTGCACCCCATTTTTCTTTTGCGTAAATCAAAGCTTCTAAGGCGGAATCCCCATTCACAGCGCCATAAACAGCTTTTATGTATTTAGCAAAAGCCTTTTTATCCTTATGGGGAATATACTTCATACTGGCACGAAGCTGATGAATGATGCAGCGCTGGATTTTTGCAAAAGGATATGCTGTCTCCATGGCTTCTTTGAATCCCGTTAATCCGTCAACACAGAAGATTAAAACATTCTGAATGCTGCGGTTTTTAAGGTCATTAAGCACTCCCAGTAATTTTTGATACTAAATCTGACGAAATTTCAACACCGTACACTTCCTTTATCTGGTCGTGATACTATTTCCTAATCAAAACTTTGAATATTATTCTAAAATATGCTATAGTAT
>CAYYRV010000049.1:0-10402 GCA_964474135.1 uncultured Defluviitaleaceae bacterium | reverse complement strand
ATTCAAAAACGTTTAAGCAAAGTAGCAATATGAGAAATCATAACCATGTTTTCCTCGGAAACAATTAGATTTTCGTAATCCTTGGAAAGTCTGCGTGAGTTGTTAATCCAACTAAAAGTTTGCTCTACTACCCAACGCATAGGCAAAAGTACCCATTCTTTCGGTTTGATTTTTTCTGATATTTTCACTGTTTTGCCTAACGCCAAAACAATATTTTCAAAAGTTTTTCGATAGCCGGAATCAGCATAACAACCCAAAATGGATGGGTATTTTTCTATAGCACCTTTGAACACATCACTGCCGGACACTGTGTCATGGATATTAGCAAGGTGCACTTTGACAAAAGCAAATTACCCATTATATCTGTGACTATGTGATGTTTTCGACCTTTGTTTTTTTTCACCATCAATGCCGCATTCTTCAGCAGCAGATGTGTTTTTTACGCTTTATAAATCAATCATGAATATGTTGGTTGCGCGGTTCGTTCGGCATTTGTCCTTGTCTTTTCAACAAGACATACGAAAATCTTTTCCCATAATCCTAAGTTAACAACACGACGGTAAAATAACCATACTGTCCATATGGTGGGAAATCTTTGGGTAAAAGCAGCCAATGATAGACTGTTTTATTAAGGTATAAAAGCATTCAAAGTTTACGCTTGCTATATTTTTGTAAATTTTTACCTCTATTTTCACCACTGAAAAATAGCTTTATCATATCCCATTACTTGTCGGTAATGTCAATACTGTATCCTATGTGATCACGGAAATCAATTTTGCTAATAATTATACAAGCTAATGAATAGATTGACAATATTTGAACACACAATCCACAAAAAGGGTCGTTTTTAGGTTTGTTTTGTTTGCTTCACTGATATATTTTGCATAGACATTCACAAAATTGATTTCCGTACTATGTGATCCTCCATTTTGTTATATAATATATATCGTCATATTTTGAAGTTTATTGAATACAGGTTCTTAATTCTGAAAGTATCCAAAATGCAGACACTGCAGAAGAAAAAGGTTATGATGGCGGTAAAAAAAATCGGGTGTAAAACTGCATATAGCCGTTGATGTTCTTGGATTTCTATATGCAGCTTGTGTTACAACGGCTAATGTTACCGACATAGATGGTGCGGCTCAAATGTTTAAAACCAGCGAATTTTGCCCCACAACTTTTGAAAAAGCTCTTGTTGACGGAGGTTATAGCGGCGACAAGTTTTCCGAAGCTATATTCAATTTAAAAGGAGCGAATGTTGAAGTTGCAAAACGTTCCGAATTACATAAATTCGCTGTTATTCCCAAGAGATGGATTGTATAACGCTCTTTTGGTTGGCTTGACAGATGTTGAATACTTTGGAAAAATTGCGAGCGTTATCTAGAGAATACATTGAGTTTGGCAAAATTGGCATTTTTGTCAATATGTTGAAAAGATTTTAGATAGGCTCTAATTTAAGATTTTGAATTAATAGTTTAATAGTTAAGGATTGGAAAATAAGGGCTAAATTAAAAAAGCCGCTAATATAAGGAGTTTTGCTAGTTTAATCCTATTTTTTAATACCAAATTTAAAAGTTTTATTTGTTGAACAACTTTAGGTTTATTTAAATAATTTTTCATTTTTAAAGTAAATACTTATTGATTTTAAAGTAAATTAGGTGTATTTTTATATTAAAATTTTTTAGAAAGATAGAATTCATTTTAATATAAATATCAAATTAAATAAAAAATATTAAAATTTAACCAACTTTTATATACAAGCAAACTAGTGATATATCAAGGGCAAATAACAAAACATTCGACAAAAAAGAAATAAAAAAGCGCACATCAAACTAGCCTTTTTTCAAAAACAAAAAAACGACAAAATATTAAGTTTAGTGCCCTACGCCTTTCGAATATAGCTGACTTTTGTCCAGCAAACCAAAAATCAAGCGGATAAGTTTCTTAGATGTAAGTGCGAGTGCTCTGTGTTGATGAGCTTTGACTTCACCAAACTTTTCGAGGTAAAAAGTATTATAGGCCTGAACATGATTTTTGAAGCTATTGGTGGATTCAATCAAGTAGTATCGTAGATAGCTGTTACCGACCTTAGACATTCTTGTGTCTTCGGCCTTGAAATTACCTGATTGATTTTGATTCCAAACAAGACCGACGCAACAGCCTTATATGACTTAAAAACTTTATCAAACCCATTTCTGCTAAAATACCGCCGGCATAAACGCGACAAGTCCCAGGGATTAGAAGAAATGTTATATTTAAGTCAGGTGTCAAGCTTTCTAAGCAATAACTAATAGATCCCGCAAGCGGGATAAGACATAACCTTTGCAATATCCTGTTAAGAATATTTTTGCATTGGGCAAGCACTTTTAAACAATTATTTGGAAACAGTCTCAAAATAGTTTTAGGTTCAGCGGTTTAAGATAGGAATTAATCAGATGTGATAGATTAGTTACCGAATTAAAAAGATGTTAGTTAAGGGCTTTGTGAAGAAAACCGCTTCACACACTTCCAGTACCATTGTTTTAGCTTCTGTTTAGTGTCAAGGTTGCAAAGATTATTTTGAGCAAGCTACGCTCAAAATAATCTTCCTTCTTTCCTTACACTTGCTGATATACCTAAAACTATAAACTGAAATATGTTTCAGAGTTTTCGACATTTGTTATCTGAACTCTAAAACATACTATACGAGGGGGAATATTAAATGAATATATCTAATACATTATTGTCATGTGAACAATTACTACAAATTTTTGATGAAAGTAATTGCTTTGAATCAGAAAAATTAAATTTATATTATCCTTTTAAAAAAGATGTTTATAATATTACAGCACCTTTTGTTGTTGGAAATAAAACCTATTTAGCTGGCAGGCTAGAAGAAAGAAATAGTGAGTTTGCAGAAATTATTTTTTTTGAAAGAAAGGGAGATAATAATTGGGAATATGTAGATAATGCAACTAAACTTGAACTACAAGACCCATTTGTTACTTTTATTAATAAAAACCTTATATTAGGTGGAGTTAGAATAAGAGAAGGAGAAGATGGAAAATTAATTTATAAAACAGAGTTTTATATGGGTAATTCTATTTTTGACCTCAAATACCTGTTTGAAGGGCCTGAATATATGAAAGACATACGGTTTTTACAACTACAAACACGTAAAATACTAGTTTTGACAAGACCTCAAGGTAAAGTAGGGGGTAGAGGAACTATAGGTTATTTAATATTGGATTCAATTGAAGATTTTACTATTAATAAAATATTAAATGCAAAACTATTAACAGAACAGTTTATGCCTGAAGAATGGGGAGGTGCTAACGAAATCCACTTGATAGACGAAAGTAATGTTGGAGTAATTTCACATATAGCAAAATTTGATAAAAATGGAAATAGGCATTACTATTCATCTTCTTTTAAATTTAACTACTTAAATGGTGAATACTCACCAATGAAAATTATTGCAACAAAACAGCAATTTAATTCTAAAGAATCCAAAAGACCAGATTTAGAAGATGTAATTTTTAGCGGTGGTCTTATTAGAAATAATGATGGTACAGCTTATTTATACTGCGGTGTTTCAGATTGTGAGGCCCACAGAATAAAAATTACAGACCCCTTTAGTAATTAATATGAGTTTGATGTAAATTACAAATAACACAATTTACGGCAAAACCACCGCAAATTATGTTTATAATATGTAAATTACTTTGCAATTTAAGCCATTTGCGGCTTATTCTACTTTGTCGAACTCACATTAATTTACATAAATTACAAATTATTTTTATAAGGAGGAGTTTAAATGAAAAAGTATGTTAAAAGTTTTTTTGCTTTATGTCTAACAGGTGTTTTAACTATAGGTGCATTATCAGGCTGCACTAAACCAATTGCTGATAATAGTAGTGAAGAAAATAATACTAACCAAAATGCTACTACTTCAAGCGGTGAAACAATAAATGTGGATTTTTGGACAGCCCCTCAATCAGTTCAGTTTAATTTTTGGTCAAATAAAGCTGATGATTTTAATAATGCAAATGTCACAGTTAATGGTAAAACAGTGAAAGTTTTAGTGCAACAAATGCCCGAATCCCCGAGTTCAGAAGCAGGTATTCAAAATGCACTAGCTACAAAAACAGCACCTGCTCTTTCTGAAAATATAAATCGTGGTTTCGCAAAAATTCTTTCATCTTCTGAAGTTATATATGATTTAAGCAAAGAAGATTGGTTTAATGAAGTTATAAATAGTCGTTCTTTTGAAGAGGGAATAAAGGCTTGGGAAATAGATGGAAGTCAATATGTGTTACCTTTATATGTTAACCCTATGGTTTATCAATGGAATATGAAAGCTCTGAAAGCGATGGGTATTAACGAACCTCCTATAACTGTTGAAGATTTAAAATATATGGTTGCAAAATTTAGAGAAAACAAAGATACTTCGCTTAAAGAACTTGGTGTAACAAATACATTTTACAGACCTTCTTTAACAAGACAAGACCAATGGTGGGATAGATGGTTTGATTTCCAAATGCAGTATGTTGCATTTACGCAAGGTAAAAGTTGGGTAGAAAACGACAAATTAATTCTTGAAAACGAGCCTTCCAAAGAAGTGTTTGAATTATATGGTATTTTAGGAGACACAATTCAGCTATCTGAATTATCTACACAATGGATTACAGATAGAGTACCTTATGTATTTTCAATAAATGCACCTTGGGAAATTCAAGCATTGCGAGAAGCTAATAAGACTTATGGATTAGAAGGCGACTATGTCTATTCTCAGCCAATAGTAAAAAATAAAGATGACAAACCTTATTGCTTTGGTGACTCAAAGGGTATTGTTTTTTACAAATCAGATAATATTACAGAAGATATGCACAACGGTGCTGTTGAATTTGTTAAATGGGTATATAATGCAGAAAACTCAACGCAAACAGATTTAGACTGGTTAAATGCTACATATATGTTACCTGCAAGAGGCGATTTGAATGAAAATCAAGAATTTGTAAAATTTCTTGAAGAAAATGTAGAATTACAAGGTTTGGCTTCATTTGTACCATATGCAGTTCCTTCAATGGCAAGTGATAAAATGACAGATATTCAAACTGCGTTTACCGAATTTGGCTTTGCCCCATATTTTAGTAAGGTTCAACAAAGCAAAGATACTAACCCTATTGATGCTACAGAATATGTTGATTCTGCATTTAAAGCAATGGAGGATATCCTTAAATAAATTAACATGAGTTCGACGAAGTTTTTGTTGCTTCGAACTTACATTTAATTACTCATCTAAGTAAAGTGAGTTTGATACAATAAAACTGTATCAAACTCACTTTAAAATAATACTAAGCTCTATAGATATCAACAAAAAAATTTATTTATGTTAAATATACTAAGCAAAGGTTGTGTTAAGATGAAGTCTTCAAAATTCTCTTTGCCAAAATTTAATAATTAATTGTTAGGTTGGTTATTTAATGGTCCTTATCTTATTTACTCTATAATATTTTTTATTATACCTATAATTTGGTCTTTTTGGTTATCAATGCTTGACTGGAATTTGATGTCCAAAAATCAAAAGTTTGTGTTTTTGGACAATTTTATTGCTTTATTTAAAGATAATAGAGTACAAGCTGCATTTTTTAATTCTTTCAAATATTTAGCTGCAATTGTAGTATTGACTGTTATTGCAGGATTTATTATTGGTCTCTTAGTTTATAACCTTCCTAATAAAATAAAAGGATTTATTTCTGTTTTGTTTTTTATTCCTTATCTAACGTCAGGTGTTGCCACAGCCGTTGTTGTAAGATACTTACTTAGTTATAACAGTGTGTTAAATAATTTATTAAGAGAAGAATTTAATATTGACATAAACTGGTTTCAAAATCCTAATTGGTCTTTTTGGGTGATGGTTTTATTAGTAGTGTGGAAAATGGGTGGATATTACTCATTATTTATACTCTCCGGTTTAGAAAGCATTACTGAAGACATTTTTGAAGCATCTGAATTAGACGGTTCTGTAGGAATTCATAGATTATTTCATATAGTTATTCCTACTATTATTCCTACTATAACTACGGTAGTTGTATTAGCCTCTGGGTTAGCATATGGTATTTTTACAGAACCTTATTTGTTAACAGGAGGAGGACCAGGCACAGCAACCACCACTTGGCAGTTAGAAATATATAATCAATCATTTGTAAAATTTAATTCGGGATATGGTGCTGCAATGGCATTAGCTAGTGCTGTGCAAATATTTGTAACTCTAAGGATTGTTAATTTTATAATGAATAAAATCAACAAAAAATATGGGGCATAGGAAGGTGTAAATATGAGTAAAAAATCTAATTTACAAGTGATATTTATAATAATTGCAACTTTAGTTTTGCTATCTATTTCTTTGTTTCCATACTATTATATGCTAATACAGTCGTTAATGGACTGGACTGTTGTAGACCAAAAGTTTTTTGATACTAAGTTATCTCTAAATAGCTATACCTACTTATTGTTTAACAGTAATTCATCAAATCCTTTTATGTGGATTAAGGCATTATTAAATTCACTTATTGTTTCTGTACCTACAGCTATTATAACTATTGGAGCTGGTCTGTTAATAGGATACTCTTCCGCACAATTAAAGTTTTCGGGAAGCAAAATTGTCTTTAACACTTTACTTTTTCAAATGTTTTTTCCAACAATAATTTTACTAGTTCCTAGGTATTTCCTTATGATGAATTTTGCAAACTCATATGTAGGTATGATTTTACCATTATCCGTTACACTATGGGCAATATTTATGTATATTAACTATTTTAAGTCTCTGCCTAACTCTGTATTTGAAGCCGCAAGAATAGATGGAGCTTCTGAACTTAAAATATTATATAGTTTTGGAATTCCTTTTTCAAAATCAGTAACAACTATAGTATTCTTAACTACATTTATGGGAAGATGGTCAGAACTTATGTGGGATATGATTATTTCTCCTAATGTGAAATATCAAACTTTAAATGTTCTTATTTCTACACAATTTAAACCAATGGGAAATTTACCCGGACCAATGTATGCCGCATCAGTTATGCTTACATTACCTATAATTATACTATTTTTATGTTTTTCGAAATATTTTAAAGAAGGCGTAAACTTTATGTTGAAATAGAAAAGTATATTATAATTATTTTAACAAAAACTATTTTTTTATAAGGAGCAAGGCACTAATGATGACAAAATATATTAAAAATCCTATAATATCACCAAAAGACGTAAAGCCTAGCAGAGAAGATTTTAAAGTTGATGGTGTTTTTAACTGTGCCTCAATAAAGTATAAAGACGAATACTTATTACTTTGTCGGGTAGCAGAGTCCTTTATAAATGATAATCCCGATTTAGTTTGCATACCTATAGTTATAAATGAAAATGGAAAAGATGAGATTAAAAAAATTGAAATTAATAAAAATGAAAGTCCTCAATATAACTTTAGCGATTCAAGAACTGTTTGGGAGGTTAGTAGTAATGGAACAAGAATGGTACTATATTTAACATCTCTTTCGCATCTTCGTATTGCTAGGTCTAATGATGGATTAAATTTTAAGATTGATGACAAACCAACAATCTTACCTAGAGCTCTTGATGAAGAATGGGGAATAGAAGACCCAAGAATTACAGAAATTGACGGAATATTTTATATTAACTACA
Organism: uncultured Defluviitaleaceae bacterium; assembly: GCA_964474135.1. Classification (GTDB taxonomy): domain Bacteria; phylum Bacillota; class Clostridia; order Lachnospirales; family CAYYRV01; genus CAYYRV01. The sequence goes on along the minus strand of CAYYRV010000049.1, from coordinate 2,722 downwards.
CGTCGGTTTCAAGACATGGTGCAGGCACATCTTTAATTACTACAAATAATTTTATTGATTTTAAAAGAGAAGGAATTATTTTTGCACCTGAAAACAAAGATGTTGCTATTTTTCCTGAAAAAATTAAAGGAAAATATGTTTGTTTTAATAGACCTGTTCCAAGTGCAATAGGAACACCTGATATTTGGTTAGCAAAGTCTGATAATTTAATCCATTGGGGAGAGCAACAATATTTTTATGGAGTATCAAACAAAAGTTCATGGGAAAACGGACGTATTGGTGGCGGTGCAGTACCATTTTTAACTGAAAAGGGTTGGGTAAAAATATACCACGCTGCCAATAAAGATAATAAATATTGCTTAGGAGCTTTTTTATTAGATAAGGATAACCCAGAAATTATTTTAGGTAAAACAGACAAACCAATTTTAGAGCCAACAAATGATTATGAAATAAATGGTTTTTTTGGAAATGTAGTTTTTACTTGCGGTTGTATTGTCGAAAATGATATAGTTAATATTTATTATGGAGCGGCAGATGACAAAATTTGCTTGGCTCAAATAGGTATTAATGATTTACTAAAATTAATTATACAATAATATTGGATTTTTTAGGGTGTGTTTGAAAAATAGGGGCAATGTATCAAACTTGCTGATATGTTTTTAATTCTTTTAAATGGGTCAAGGGTGAATCTTTAAGAACCTGTTTGAAATCTTGCTTTTGAAGTATTTTAGAGATGATTATTCGTTATACGAGGAAGTGTCAACGGCGCATATTCGGAGGATATATGTTGGGATACACTGACGAATCAGAACGGAAAGTCAGCCAAAAAGACGAAAAATGGAGATTCTAAACAGGTTCTAAGGTTTGTTTTGGCTTTCAACAAATTGAACAGTTATGAGAGTATAATCAAAGTAGATATAAGTTACGTTCTTTGCAATTTATATCTAACTTACATTTTTTTAAAATCTCCCCAAAAAACTATTGTTAATTACATACTAGGGCGTGATATATAATGAAAGAAAAACCTACTATGGAAAAAATCGCTAAGAAACTAAATATTTCAATAAATGCAGTTTCTTTAGCTTTAAATAATAAGCAAGGTATAGGCGAAGAAATGAGAAAAAAAATCTTTAAAGTAGCGGACGACCTAGGATATTTTAATAATAAATCTAAATACTTAATACACTATTCTAATAACAATTTATGTTTATTGCTTCAACATAAAGATTTTAATGATTTTCTTTTTTATTCCAATATAATATATGGAATAGAGGAAGAGACTAAAAAAAATCATTACGATTTAATTTTTGTATTTGTTGACTATGATAATTTTACTATTCCTAATTGTATTGAAAATAGAAAAGTTTCAGGAATACTTCTGCTTGGTAAAATTCCCAAAATACATTTAAAACAAATTGTGACTTATAATATTCCAATTTTGTTAATAGATACGAGTGATTTAGAATTTGATTTAGATAGTATAACTACTAATAATAAATCTGGTACATATAAAGCTTGTAAATATCTATTTAGTAAAAATATTTTTGATATAGGTTTTTTTGGAGACATTAGTTACTCATACAGTATTAAAGAGAGATTTTCAGGAGTGGAGCAAGCATTATTAGAGTATTTTAATATGGATTATCAAAATACTATTTCACATTTATTAAATTGTTCTATTTTACAAAATCTTGAAAAGGATATTATTGATAAAGATACAAATGCAGTAGCAAATAAACTTAAAGAAATACACCATATTCCTAAAGCTTTTGTCTGCTCAAATGATAATGCAGCAATTCAGCTTATAAATGCATTAGATTTTTTAGGGTATAGAGTTCCTGAAGATATTTCGGTTATTGGTTTTGATAATATTGAATTAAGTGCTATTATAAATCCTAAGCTTACTACTTTAAACGTTGATAAAAAAGTAATGGGTAATAAAGCTGTTAAAAAACTTTTATCAAGGATGGCTAATAAAAACCAGCCTAGTGAGCAAATTATGATGAATGTTGAATTAATAGAAAGAAATAGTGTAAAGGAGTAGTTTTTTGGCTAAACGGTGGAACGAAACGGTTTTTTATGAAATTTATATGCCTAGTTTTTATGCTGGTAATAATGATAGTATTAGGGATTTTATTGGCATTAATGAAAAGTTAGATTATTTAAGGAACTAGGTGTTAATGGATTGTGGCTAACTTTATTTTGTAAGATGCTATTACCATACATTTGCTAAAGAACAAGTTGACTTAAATTGGTATAATCCCGAAGTTAAGGATGGACTGTTTAAGGTAATGGAGTTTTAGGCTAAATAAAGGTATTGATGGCTTTAGAACCTGTTTAAAATCTCCTAAACAACAAACCAATAAATGCTAGAATAGTTATATGTAGACTAGAATTAAGCTTACGCTTACAATTTTCCAGAGTCTACGACATTTTTTAAGCCAACTAAATGTTCTTTCTAGAGGCTGAATATTTATCCGTGTAAATTGTAATAATCTCCATATAAAAAATAGAGGTAATCACATAAAAACAACAAAAAACATTATAACAGACAAGGAAATGGAATTGGTAAATTTGTTGATGCAGGACTGCAAAAGCACGGGAGATATTCATACTACTTCCGTTAAAACAATTCCGAAACATGACGATATACATATGGGTGATAAAAATGAAAAACAAAGAGCACAGATAAGGCATTGGAAAAATAAAATCAAAAACGTGG
>CAYYRV010000048.1:0-10477 GCA_964474135.1 uncultured Defluviitaleaceae bacterium | reverse complement strand
TCAGTCGGTAGAATAGATTTTGTTTTTGTAAACTTACGAACCATTCGATGATAGGGTTCAACTGCATTTGCAGTATAAATCAAATACCTAATTTGTTCCGGAAACTCAAAAACGTTGTAAGTTCAGCCCAATTTGCATCCCAAGACTGTAAAATAGACGGATACTTCTTATCCCATTTTTCCCTAAATTCTTCTTTTTCATACTCGGCATCGTCAAGATTTACTGCACCATAAATTTTTTTGAGGTCGGCACACACAGCCTTTCTGTCTTTGTAGGGAACAAATTTTACAGAATTTCTTATTTGATGAACAATACAAAGCTGTTGTTTTGTCTTTGTAAACACCGCGTTTATCGCCTCTCCAAGCCCCTTTAAATTATCATGGCAAGCTATAAAATGTCTGAAACTCCACGTTTTTTTAGGTCAGCAAGAAGCTTGAACTTTCATTTTCAGAAAGCCAAATACCTAAAATATCTTTTTGTCTATCCATATCAATGCCCATAACCGAATAGACACATTTATTGATTATTTGGCTATCTTTGTAAGTTTTAAACACAATTCCATCAAAATAAATTATGGGGTAAATTGACTCCACCGGGCGATTTTGCCATTTATTTACTTCAGGCAAAATTTTATTAGTAATTTTTGAAATAAGTGTTTGCAGGATTTCTGCCCCGTAAATCTCTTTTAGACTCTCTTCTATATCACCTTGATTCATGCCTTTTGCATACATTGTCATTATTTTTTGCTCAATTTCATCAGTTCGAACTTGACGTTTTTCAAGCACTTTAGGCTCAAATTCACCATTTCTGTCTTGGGGTACAGCAATTCTAGATTTCCCATAATTACTGAAAATTGTCTTGTAATTATACCCATTTCGGCTATTTCCTGTGTTGTTACCGTTGAGGCTGTGCTTTTTTATAACCAAGATGTTCCTCCACCTCAGCTTCAAGCATTTGCTCAATAGACCTGTCCCAAAATTCCAAATATAGGCATGGAATGCGTCTACCCAATATTTAAAATTGTTGGTTTTTTGGCAAACATGGTTTAACCCTACAGTGTGTTTCATAGATTTTGGAACAGGTCTAATCGCACCCGCAAAAAGACGTTTTAGTTTTGACTGAATATATCCTGTGCTTTTGCAGTCCTGTATCAACAAACTTACCAATTCCATTTTCTTGTCTGTTATAATATTTTTTGTTGTTTTCATGTTATTAGCTCCATTTTTTATACGGAGATTATTACCATTTAAACTGATAAATATTCAGCCTTAGCCAAATTAAAGTTTTATTCGTCAGCAGGTTTGCATCTTAAAAGCGTGAGCGTTGCCCACGCCCGGAGTTTATCCGCTTTTGGCATTACTGGTAGCTTAAAAACAAAACCGCAGAACAAACGTCCTGCGGTCTACCTTATATAGTCACGACATGCGTCGGGTTGCTCTCCAGCATTGCCCTGCTTTGCTGTGGTAAAAGTATTAAAAGAATTTTGGATGGTTATTCCATTTACACTAAAGATTATTCACACCCGATTTCTCTATGCGGTTCACCGTTCAAGTGCGACTTGCGCTGGGTTGCTCTCCAGCACTGCCCTGTTTCGTCGTACTAAAAGTATTAATAAATTTTTGGAGAATTATTCTATTTACACTAAAGAATATTCATAACCATCTTTTACTCTACATCCATCAATTTTTTTGATTAGCTTTTCTATAAATTCTATCGCATCACCCTCTATTACGATATTAGAAACACTACAAATAGGGGCATCAACATTTATATTAACAGAAATTATTGTTTCAACATTTTTAAGCCCTTCCATATGCTGTAAAGAGCCATAAATTCCTAAAGCTATGTAAATCTTAGGGCTAACAGTTTTCCCAGACTGTCCAACTTGAATATTACGTTTAGCAATTCCGCTATCTACGATTCTTCTTGAAGCTGAAACCTGCCCACCAACTTTGGCTGCTAGTAATTCAAGTTTCTGGAAATTATTTATTACTCCACCTCCACCAGAAACTAATATATCACTCTTTGTAATATCAACATCTTTTATTTTTTCAATTTTAGAAATCAATTTTATTCCGCTACTATAATTATTTTTTATTATAAAATGTATTTTTTTAGTATTTTTATTTTCTAGGTCATAATTTTTAAAGACGAATGGTCTAATACTCATCATAATTGGCTTAGATTTATCACAAGTTATTCCGGCCATAATTTTACCATCAAATGCCGGTCTAATCATTATAACTTTTTCTTCATCTGCTTCTATTTGTGTGACATCTGCAACAAGCCCTGTACTAAGCTTCATAGCCAATCTAGGTGCTAACATCCTACCATAATTTGATGCTAATATTAAAATACAATCAAAATTGTATTCATTGTTTACTTCGCTAATAATTTCACTAATATTTTTTATGCTATTTATGTTAATTTTGGTGTCCTGAATATTTATCAAATAATCCAAGCCACTCAAAAACTCTTTTTCATTATTTATACATAAGCCAAAGGTTTCATACTCTTTATTTTTTCCTATTAATTTTGCAACCTCAATCAGATCAAGAGAACTTTCTATATTATCACTTTCTATATAAATTAATATTTTAAACATTAGACAATACCTCTACTTTTTAAAAATTCATAAACTTTTTCAATACCTTTTTCGTCATTTTTCAAAACTATTTTGTCATCCATTTTTAGTTTTTTAGTAAAAGTTTTTACAACTTTTGTAGGAGAACCCAATAGTCCTACTTCGTTTTTATCAAATCCTAAATCTTTATTACTTATAACAAAAAATTTATCATCTACGTTTATTTTTAAATCAGAATACTTAACATATCTAAGTTTATATTTACTTTCTTTACTAAAACTTAAAAAAGCAGGCAAAAATATTTCTTGTAAATATATTTCTTTTCCCATATCCACCTCAAATGTTATAGCGTTGTTTGAAAACTCATTTATTTTAATTACATTAGAAAATTGCTCTAACCCTAATATTTCAGCAACTTGGGGAGCAACATGTCCTGTATCACCATCTAACGCATGAGTTCCGCTTAAAATTAAATCAAATGTTAACGTTTTAATAAATTTACCAATAATATTGCTAGTAACAAAGCTATCACTACCTCTATATAAAGTATCGCTAATTAAAGTAAGTTTATCTACATTTCTCCTTAAAATATCTTTTAATTGAGATTCTAAAGATAATGGACCCATACTAATTACTTCTACTATTGTATTTTCACACTTATCTTTAATAGATAATGCAAATTCAAGTGCAGAAGCATCATCAGGATTAATTATTAAATTAACATTTTCCCTAACTATTGTGTTATTTTCATAATCATATTTAAAATTGTCTACGTTAGGAACAAATTTAACAAGACATATTATTTTCATAAATCCTCCCATTTAATACTATTCAAAAAATATTAATTTTTCACTTTAATTTAATAACGAAGAAACGCACAAAGTGCGTTTCCAATGAAAGGGTTAAGGAAAGTTTTTTCAAAAAAGTTTCTCAAGACCTTTTGTAAACAATCTGAAAAAAACTTTTTCAAAAGTTTCCTTTTAAATTATTATTTTTCATACTTACTATACTATCCTTTTTTATAAAAGCTTTAAAAAGCATAACTAATATTACACCACATAAACCAGAAATTGCAGTAGCAATGAAGTATGCATTATATCCTCCGTTCGGTCCGAATTGTGAAAATAAGAAAGTATTTACAATAGGAATAACCATATCAGGCAAATATCCTATAAAAGAAATAATTCCTATTGCTAGACCAACTATACTGTCAGATATTTTACATTCTCCAATTAAAGACCAGTATGTTCCGCGAATAGCATAAATAAATAGTGCCGTTAAAATTAAAAGTATGTTAAATACAGAAACACTCATTGATGCTGGCAATATTGAAATAGCAATTAAAGTTGTAGATGCGGCAACTAATGCAATTAATAAAATATTAGGCTTTCCTATTTTATCACCCAATACTCCGCCTACAATACCTCCAATAGGACGCATCCAAAGCATAATTAATGTTACCTTACTAACATCGACAGCACTAATACCAATATTCGTTTCTAAGAAGCCACCTAAGTAATAAATAGCCCATGTAACAATATAACCCATAAATATTACTCCGCCTTGGGTTAGTACAAACTTATTTTTTATTACAGATAAGACTTTGTCAAAAGTAATTTTTTCTTTATTTTTGTTTTCTGTATTAGAAAGCTTCTCGTTTGATGAGTTACTGCTTTCGGGGTTTACAAGAAAAACAATTAGTATTGAAATTATTATAATGAATATAGAGTACATATAAATAACTCCAACAATAGCTTCTCTTTTCAGTGCTATATCTGGTGTACTGTTGTCACCAATTATAAAAGCAAATATTGCAGCAGCTATTGTAGCTAATATAGCTTCTACAGCCCCCCTACCGCCGTCAAGTATTCCAAAAAACTTACCTTCATCTTCAGGAGTTGATAATAGCTTAACAACTTTTAAGTGAGAAGACCAAAAAGTAAATACTGAAAAAATTCCCCATATAGCAAATATTATTATTACAGAATTATGCGATGGAACTTGTGCAAACCATAGCCCAGCAACACCTGTCATAAATAAAGAAATTGCTAATAACTTTTTTGCCGAGAATCTATCAGCAAGCCAACCACTAGGAAAGTATCCTATTGTAAAAACGACCCCCAAAATAGAATATATAGAATTTAAATCTCCCAGAGACATATTAAAAACTTCTAAAAGAGTTTCTTGATAGTTAGTTTTCAAATAAATTAATGGGTAGATTGCTCCGCCTGCTAATACTACTAAAAAAAACTGTAAATACCTTTTAAACTTACTGCCTTTCGTCATATAATTCCCCTATCTAAATATTGGATAAGAAATCTTTAATATCTCGTCAGTGTAATTCCTTGTAATTTTAACAATTTTTTCGTTAATAGTGTTATATGTTTCAAATAAATCTTTATTTGGTGTAAATACTTCTTTTGTTCTAACCATTTTGTCGACAGCATCTTCAAAGCTATCGTAATGCCCTAGATATTTACATGCACATATTGCTGCCCCAAGACAAGCACAGCTACTGCCCTCTCTTCTTACAACAGGCAATCCAAATAAATCAGCAATTATTTGCATAACAAGGTCACTTTGCGAGCCTCCGCCAATTACTACTATTTCCTTAATATTTGCTCCAATTTCATTTAACATATCATCTATATTATTTTTAATGTTATAGGCGATAGCTTCTAGTATTGAGCGATAAATGTGAAATTTAGTATGCCTTTGGTCAAAACCAATCATTATACCTTTTCTATAAGGAATAGAAGGTGAGGCAAGCCAATCTAAAATAGTAATTAAACCATCACTTCCGGCTGGAATATCTTTTGATTTCAAGTTAAGATATTCTTCTTCAGAAATATTAAGTTTTTTTGCCTCAATTGTAAGTTCTTCACCGATAATACTTTTAAACCAGCTTACAGTCCACATTCCACGTCTTATACCTGTTGTTTCATATACATATTTGTATGGAATGCAAGCTAATGTTGGAAAGAACGTTTGGGCATTATCAAAGTATTCATTTCTGAATAACATTGAAGAAATAAAAGTCCCCAAAGAAATCATTATTGTAGTTTCTTCTTTTATTCCTGAGCCCAAAACTTCTACTGCCTTATCGTTAGCTGTAGCAACAACAGGAACATCTTCATTTAAACCAAATTCTTGTGCTAATTCTTTTTTTAGTGTTCCAAATTTTTCGCCTGGACGCACCAATTCAAAAAGCATTTCTCTTTTTAATCCCATTTCAGCTATTTTAGAATCGTCCTCATACCATTCTAAAGTATTCCAGTCAATAGGCCAATGTACTTCCAAATTTGAAGAACAGTCTCTAAATTCTCCTGTTAGTCTATTAGCTAAGTATCCTGATGTTGATACTACGTATTTAACATCATCGTTAGTATGCTCATATGGTTTTGCAAGTCTAGCATCCATCCAGCTAAGAGCAGGATATGCCAAACTACCATCACCTTTTAACAAGACACGACAACATCTAATTGTACAAAGCCCAATTGCTTCTATATCTTTTTTATTTCCTGTAAATTTTTTTAAGCAATCTTTTATTCCTCCTAAAACACTATCCCATAAATCATCATCAGGATGTATTACTACTCCAGGTTCAGGAGTATCAGTATCCCTTAATTTACAAGAACCAAAACAGATTTCATTCCCCTCAATGTCATAAATGGCTACTTTTGTGCTTTGTGAGCCATTATCTATCCCCATAATATATTTCATAATACTATTCTCCTAATGATAATTATTTTTGATATTTTACGCCTTCTTCTTGTGGATAAATTGTTCCGAAATTCATTATACCTTCTGGGTCAAAAGCTTCTTTTAGTTTTTCTAACATAAAGTATGCCGAGCCATGTTCTTGTGTTGTCCACTCATTTCTGTATTTTCCTATACCGTGATGGTGACACATAGAACCTCCAAGTTTTAATGTTTCTTCTACTATTATTGTTTGTATTGGGTGGTGATAAATTCTCATCTCATCTTCAGGAGCACAGTTAATGCTGTAGTTATATACAAAGTACATGTTAGTACCATTAATATAACTATGAGATGAATGCCCTCCAAGCATTGTTAAATCACTTGCACGCTCAAATTCTGTTCTTACTCTATTCATAACATTGTAATAAATTTTAGGTATTGTTTCCCAATCAGCAGATATTTCTGTTGTAAACCCATCATGTCTATCATTTTCTTTCATACCTTCAAATTCATCATCAATATCTTGTTGTGTCCAATTTAAATGATTAAACCAGTCCTCAATTAATTTGCTTTCAACTTTTTCTAATATTCCATCTTTAAATTTATCAACTGCTTCTAATATTGCCTCTGATGTTGCATTAACAATGTTTTTAGGACCTTCAGCCATAAAAATTAATACACATTTATCTTTATGGAAGTGATAAAAATGTTGTCTTGCATCTTCCTCCGAATATACTCTTGCTACAGACGGTCTGTAACCATTTGTAATTACTTCCCTTAAAATTTTAATACCTGTATCAACGTCTTTTATTAAATAGCCATGAAACTGGTGATTATCAGGGTAAAACTTAAATATTTTAATTGTTACTTCTGTTATGTAGCATAATGTGCCTTCATTTCCGATTGCAATATGTCTAATATCAGGGCCTCCAGCACGGCGGGAAACATTTTTTATTCTTGATATATGACCGTTAGGAAAAACACATTCAAGCCCAACAACCATATCTTCAATGCCACCATATAACGTAGAAAATTGCCCTATACTTCTAGTAGCTAATAATCCTCCAAATTGTGCAACCGGTTTTGATTGCGGAGAATGCCCTGTTGTATATCCTAATTTCCTTAACTCATCTTCAAGTGTTTGAAGCGGAACGCCGGCTTCTATTGTAGCCTGCATGTTGTATGTATCTATTTTAATTATTTTGTTCATTTTAGAGCCGTCAATTACTAGAGTAAGTTCTTTCCAGTTTTCAAGCCCACCTTCTGTTGCGGTTTTACCGCTTCTTGGAATTACATTAATTTTATTTTTATTACAGAAAACTAAAAGTTTCTGTACTTCTTCTGTAGAATATGGATAAACAATTGCAGTAGGCATCGGAACGTCTAAAACTTTTCTTGCTTTTGCATATTTTTTATATCTATCAGCAGAAGCATCATACAAAGCTTCATAATCTGTATTTACTTGCTCAGGTTTTAACATATTTTCTAATTCTGAAAGTATTATTTCCTTATTCATAATTTCCTCCAAATTTTTAATTTGATAAATTACTTTAAGCTAAAAGTTATCTTACAAGATATCCACCGTCAACGATAACCATTGAACCATTAACATAGTTTGAGGCATCTGATGCTAAAAATACTACAGTTCCCATTAAGTCTAAAATATTACCCCATCTGTTAGCAGGAATATGGTTTAAAACTCTTTGGTTGCTTTCAGGGTTAGACCTTGTTTTTTCAGTTACATCTGTTGCATAGTATCCAGGAACAATACCTGTTACTTGAATATTAAATTGTGCTAATTCATCACAATATGCTTTTGTAAATCCGGTTAAAGCATGTTTAGTAGAAGCATACGCTGGAGACCACTGTCCACCTAAATAAGAAAATACTGAACAGGTATTAATTATTTTTCCGCTTTTTTGTGGTATCATAAATTTTGTTACCTCATGTGCCATTTCAAAACAAGCAGTTAAGTTTAATGCAACCATTTTATCCCATTGAACTCTTGTGAATTTTGTTACATCAGGTTCATTTATACACATTCCAGCGTTATTCATTAAAATATCAACTTTGCCAAATACATCAACGCATTTCTCAACAACTTCCTTACAAGCTCCATCTTTTGTAATATCAGCAATCATTAAATGATATTTAACACCTTCAGCTTCTATTAATTTTTTTGTAGCATCATTATCTTCAACCACACTTACAGCAAAAATATTTGCTCCAGCTTTAGCTAATGCTAATGCAAAGCCTTGACCTAGTCCCGAATTTCCTCCCGTTACAATTGCAACTTTACCTTTTAAGCTAAAAAAATCCATAGAAAAATCAGTAATATTCGTTTTATTTTGTTCCATTTTAATAACCCCTTTTCTTTATAAATTTATTTATTATATAAACATTACTATATCTTTTAAATATTGTCAATAAAAATATGAAAAATTTTTTAAAAATTATATTTATATAATTATTTTATGGAAAATTTTCCGAAATTAAAATGAAATTAACAATAAAAATTTATTGTAACTAATTACTAAATGTTGTTTTAGGCAAAAATATGCTATAATAATTATAAAAATTTAGTTTTGAAAGGATATTTATGATAAATATTGATATTACAAACTTAAATAGTCTAGAAAAAAAAATACATGATACTTTAAAAAATATTGTTAGTAAAAACGAAAATATTACAATTAATGAAACTGCTGCTTTGTGTAATGTTTCAGCATCTAAAATATCAAAATATGTAAAAAAGTTGGGGTTTCAGAATTTTAAGGAATACAAAAGCTTTTTCAATGGGAAAATTGTAGATGATAATAAAAAAGATAATTCTAATGAATTAGAAAGAATTAAAAATTATATTGATGAATTCGACTTTTCTATAGTATATAATTTTATTGATGTTATGAATATGCATGAAAAAATTATTTTTTTTGGATATGGACCTTCATTTATTTGTGTCGAATTTTTTGCTTATAAATTGAGACTTTATACTAGCAAATTAATATTAACATTTAATGAAGAAGGTGCAGTCGAAAATTTAGTAGATAGTAATACTATAGTAATTGTTTTTTCTACAACAGGAAAATCTAGGTCATTTGAAAAATTTTTTAAAAATATTAGGGCTAAGGGAGGTAATGTATTACTTGTTATTGAAGAATATAATACTTCTATTGATATTGATAACCAAGCAATTATCTTTTTAACTAATTCATCTCAAGATAATAATTTACAACCTTATGAGAAAACAAGAACAGTTTTTTTCATTTTCATGGAGGAAATTATAAGGGAAATAATGAAGTCAAGATAATTGCTTGTAAAAAGCTAAATTTGTCAACGGCTATATGCAGTTTCATATCTGATTTTTTTACCGCCATTATAACCTTTTTCTTCTGCAGTGTCTGCATTTTGAATACTTTTAGAATTAATAATGAGCATGGTGGGTAACGGATTTTCTCTTGTATCGTAACGATATATATGGATTAATTTTGCTAAACAATAATCTAGGATTAATTCGCCCTTATCGTTATTTTTTCTCGCCATATTTCATAATAATAAAATGCCAACCTGTAGCTGGGATAATCATTTGGTAAAGCTCTCCATTAACAACCTGTTTTCAAGCGATACAGTATATCACAAAGTATATCATATAAGTCCACAACTCTTGCTTTGATGGTTTTTTAGCACCTTCTAAATCTTCTTCTATTAGGCTAAATTGCTATCGTGTTATGTCACTTGGATAAGATTTGAGCATTTTCGTTTCTCTCCTGTTAATATTTTGTATCAATTATATCACATGTGGGAGATTTTGGACAGACTCTTACGCAATTAGCAGACATACTGCTTCAGTTGTATGAGTTAGGGGTAAAGGATTTGAAGGTTATAACAGTAGCAAAAGGTAAATTTTCAAAGGTAACATGGATAATTATCGGTTGTGTTCTAAATATGTTGTCATGATTTGCCTAAGTATATAAAAACTATGCAGGGGGCAAATTATGGTTAAAATAAATTTGAGATGTCCATTTTGTGGAAGCGAGAATGTAAATAAATTTGGTTATAAGAATGGTAAGCAAAGGTATAAATGTAACAATATTGAATGCACTCATAAAACCTTTTTTGCTGAGTATACATACAACGGATGCAAACCTAATGTTGACAAAGAAATAATAAAATTGTCTGTTGAAGGCATGG
>CAYYRV010000047.1:0-11033 GCA_964474135.1 uncultured Defluviitaleaceae bacterium | reverse complement strand
GCATTACCGGTCGTAAGCGGATTCTATCTATATTTTAGATTGGAAATAGTATAAACATAATAACGACTTTTCTCTTATATTTCGGTTTTAATTTTAGCCCAATTTACAGACACCTGTAATTCAACATCATTATCAAGTGCCTTAAAATGCTGCTTACCGCAATGAATTTTAAGCTGTTCTTTTGTTCTTAAATCGAACATATTTGTACTCCCCTTCGTTTCAAGTACAAAATAGAGTTTTTCTTCACCATTTCTATTCAAGTATACCGCCCAATCTGGATTATAAGTACCAATTGGAGTGTCTATTTTAAATCGTTTTGGTAGCTTGAAAAACATTTTTACATCAGGGTCATTATCAAGCGCTACAGCAAATGGTTTTTCCACCGTCTCGCTGTCGTATATCACATAATCATAAACACTGTTTTTAACGGCTATGGCGTTTTTATCCAAGTTAGCCATAAGTTCAGCACTATTAAATATTTCAAGCTCGTAATAATATTCTCCTTCAAGTTTTGTATAACGAATGCCGTCAATGGCAAGTGCATGGCGGTTATCACTAATTATTTCAATGCAATTTTCTATGAAGGTCTGAGGATTTCCAATAAATTCGGCAATGCGTCCGCTTTCCTTTAATATCCTCAAAACGGTTGACGGTGTTGTAAGTGTCTGTTCACCGATTACAGTCAAAATATCCGGCAGTTTACTATAGTCATTCTCAATGTTTGTCGTGCGAATTTCTCTTTCAGCATGTGTAACGCCAGTATTTTGAATGTTAATATCACCCGTTCGTGAAACTATACGTGCCTGTGGAATATAAGGCATTTCTTTCAATGCCTTAACCGAACGTTTAATAAGTTCCTCACTGTCAATCTGCACATTGTATGTTGTTTTTTGCTTTATACGCTCCCAAAGCTCGGCAAATTCCGGTGATTCAACAATTATTTGTTTTTTAAGCTTAACAATAACATCTCTCGAAGCGTCACGGATAGGTGGCTTTCTATCAGCTCTGTTGATTATTGATTCAAACCTTTCTCGTGCAGCTTCAAATTTCTGTGGTAAATCAAGCGTACCATTAAGTAATGCTGCTTTCATTGTATCCTTAATCTGACCGCTTTTACTTACATAACCTTTGTTTTCAAAGTGAGTCATAAGCTCAGAGGCTTCATCATAAGATACTGTTTTTTCTACAGTTTCTGTAGCAGTTGATGACGTTAAAAAATGGTGAATTATAAAGATAACAAAAATTCTAATCTTATTTTCTCACCGTCCCAATAAATGGCTTTCAATATAGAGGCTAATAAATTTTTTCTTGTTGAAAAGTCATCTATATTATCTAAGTTATTAAACTTTTCAATATTATTTAAAAATATATCAATATTATTTAACGTTATACTATCTTCCTCTTTTTTTTGTGGTAATAGGCTTAATTCATTATTAATTTCTTTGTTGCGTGCATCTAATTTTTCTATGTGCTCTAGAATATATTTTTCTATTGTTTGGTTAGTATTATTAGACATTTTTATAATTAAATTTTGTATAGCTTTTTCATTTTCAGCTAACTCTTTATTTAAAACATTTGTCTCATATTGTAGCTCATAGGCTTTATTTTTTGTATGTATTTTATTATTAACTACTTCATTTATAAGTTTATCAATATTTAGTAGTTTTAATTTTAGGTCTTCAATAATTTGTGCATCTAATTTGTCCCCACGGATATTTTTCATTGAACATAGTGCTTTTTTAGAAGACTCTTTCGTCACGCATATATAATAAAATCTTCCAGATTGTTTATCTATAGAAAATGGACGCATATAGTTATTGCAGTTACTACAACGCAGTAAGCCAGATAACAAAGCAATTTTCCCGATTGGTCTACGAATAGTTAACGACTTACGAGCTTGTATTATTTCTTGTGTTTTAATCCAATCGTTAGATGATATTAATCCTTTATGTTCACCTATCGTTACAACCCATTCTGAATAATTATCAATTGATGTTTCATCTGAATTTTTGTTTTGTGTAGCTTTTGAAACTCTAAAAACTATTATGCCGTGCTCACTGTCATATTTGTCTACGGTGTCTACTACATTTGCACCTATTGACTTCATGTAATTATATATTTGCTCATCAGCTATAACATACATGGGATGTGTTAGTATTCTCCTAATAGAAATACATTTATAGTAATGACCTTTTTTAGTTTTAATAGAGTTTTGCATACAATAAGTCTCAATTTTTTTAATACTCTGCCATTGTAAATATTTTTCAAAAAACATTTTTATCAGTTGAGATTCTTCTGGAAGTTCCTCTATTTTGTTATATTTTTTTAAGTTTCCATTTTTATCTACGTATTCAATTTGTTTCTTTGTGTATCCATATGGGGGTTTCCAACCTAAGTACCTACCCGTATGAGACAATGCAAGCAAATTATCCCTAATACGTTCGGCTATAGTCTCCCTTTCCAATTGTGCAAATACTGAAGCTATATACATCATTGCCCTGCCCATCGGAGTTGTTGTGTCAAACTGCTCTTTAATTGAAATAAAACCTACATTATATTTTGAAAAAATATCTATTAAACTGCTAAAATTTGCAATATTTCTGCTTATCCTATCTAGTCTATAACAGATTACCTTGTCTAACTTTCTATTTTTAACATCTTCTATCATTTTCTTAAATTGTGGTCTATCTGTATTTCCTCCAGAATAGCCTTCATCTTCATATATAATTACTTCATTATTTATACCTAAATTAGTTATAATATAATCTTCGCATAAAGTAATTTGATTTTCGATTGATTCACCTTTTTCTGTTAACTTAGATTTTCTTGAATATATTGCAACCTTCAATATATTTTGCTCCT
The DNA here is from genome assembly GCA_964474135.1 of uncultured Defluviitaleaceae bacterium. GTDB lineage: Bacteria > Bacillota > Clostridia > Lachnospirales > CAYYRV01 > CAYYRV01. The sequence goes on along the minus strand of CAYYRV010000047.1, from coordinate 8,171 downwards.
TTCTAAAACAAAGTGTTTATGCCTTTGACATTATATTAATTAATGTGATATAATATGGGTATAATAAAAAGAGGGTACAGCAATACCCTCTTTACACAACCGCTTTAAAGGCGGTTAGGCTTGCGATTATGTTATGTTAAAATAACCGCTAACCTTTGGCAGGGGGCGGTTATTTTCTTTTAGAAATATATGTCAATAGGGATATTAGAAATAACCCAAAAGTAAGCATTAACATTAACGCTTCAAATACTGACATAAGCTTCACCCCCTTTCTATAGAGGGAGCAAGCCTAACCGCCCATATGCTATTGTGCTTTTACATATTACCATAATTCGACAAAAAGTTAAAGCTTTATTTATACTGTTTGCAAAGCAAAAAGGACACTTAGTTATCATGTGTCCTTTTAATACTATTAACAATTATACTGTAATTAATCAATCAGTTTTATCTTTTTTGTCACTTGTTCCATCAACTGTAGTTTTTGCATCTGCTAATATTAAAAATCGAGCATATTCACTCATACTCATGCCTAATAATTCAGCTTTTCTGGCTAATATATTTTTGACTTCTTCTGATATGCGTATTTGCAAATATTCAGTCTTTTTTGTAGCCACATTATCACTCCTTTCTTTTACTAAATATCGTAAGAATAGTAACTATTAAAAATAAAATCAAGATGACATAATCAAGCAAGCCAAGACTAGAAAAATTAATAACTTTAAGCACAACAACTAAATTTAAAAATAAACTAAAAATATCTTTCATAATTTTGCAATAGTATGATATAATATAAAGGTAACTAGCCCTTTCGGGCTAGAAGAAGTTTACCTTCTTTTAAAATGTTCATATAGTTTGGTGTAGATTTGAACCCCTAACCAAACTATTGTGAATATTTTTAATATTATGTCTATATCTACCATTGCTCTCCCACCTTTCTTAATTTATTTAGCTAGGTTCTGTTCCCTTGCTATGTATATATATTAACATATGTAATTACATTTGTCAATACTTATTTGGGAGAAATTTAATATTTTTTTATATTTTATAATGAATCGAAAATAACAAAAAGGACACCTGATTGTTGGGTGTCCTTTTTGTGTGTGATGATATGTATTTTATATTAATATATAAAATTCTATTATTGAGATGTAGCAAACCATACTCCATTATCTATATGCTCAAGGAAGACAATAGAAGGCGTATCGCCCTTATCAATTAACTGATATGCCCAACCTTCCTTTTCTGCCCCTACGTACATTTCTGGTAGTTCGGGTTTGAGCCCCGTTATACTCGTATAATCATCGTACATAACACCACTAGCACTTACAAAATCAAACAACGCATTACTAATATCAACTTTTTCATCATCTTTTGATTCTAAAGCCTTAATTTTAAATTTTACAAGCATGTATTCTTTTCCTTCGGGAGCAGGCTTATTGTATTTATTTCCTTGAGCAACTAATGCTGCTGCTTCTTCGCCTCTAACTACTTCAGTCATTGTTAGTTCAACTTTAAAATTGTAAGAATATGACTTCTCACCATCAAAATATCCAGTCTCATTCAGCTTTAATGGGTTTTTTCTTGTGGACTTTACAGATTGTGTTGTTGGAGTAGGTTTAGAAGTATTAGCTGAAGCAGGCTGTGAGCCTTTGTCAATAATATAAGCAGTCTTTGAACTTTCGTCATATGAAACTTCTTTTTCTAAAGCTTCAGCAGCATCTCTCAAAGGAACATATGTAGTACCATTGTACAGTATAGTTTCCTTTTCAACATTCTTACCGTTAACAACAAGCTTTACACCGCCAAAAGTTACTTCAATATTTTTTTGTGTTTCAGCATAAGCTAATGTTGATGCCATAATTAAAGATGTTGCAATACAAGTAGAAATAAGGTATTTAAGCCCTTTTTTCATTTTTAATCCTCCTGATTTTATTATTATATTATATAAACATAATAAACCCTCAATTATTTATTCTGTTTATTCGGTAGCTTGTTATGTAAAAAGTTACTACTGTGCTGTGGAAAACCAAACCCCTTTTTTTACGCTTTCACAAAAGACAATAGAAGGTGTATCACTTATATCAACTAACTGGTATGCCCAACCCTCAATCTCTGCTCCAGCATATATTTCTGTTAATTTAGGTTCAAGACCTGATACGTTTACAAAATCATTATACTTAATTCCTTCGGCACTTACAAAATCAAACATATATTCATTCATATCTATTTTTTCATCATTTTTTGATTCTAAAGCCTTAATTTTAAATTTTGCTAGAATATACTCTTTTCCTTCTGGTGGTACATCGTTATATTTACTACCTTGCATAACTAAATTATAAGCTTCTTCACCTCTAATTATTTCAGTCATGGTTAAATCGGCTATAAATGAGTAAAATGTTGATTTCATTCCGTCGAAAGCGGCAGTTTCATTTAAGGTATATGGGCTTTTTCTTGTACCTTTTACAGGTTCTTCTGTCGGAGTTGGTGAAGCTGTAGGTTGTTCTGTCTTGTTTGATTCAGTAGTTTCTATTTTGCTATCTGCTTTATTTTCTGCTACTTTATTTTCTTTTTCGCCTCCACTAGCCCCTATTACTATAAAAACAAATAATACACAGATTACTATAAACCACCATTTTTTGTAGAAAGGCTTCTTCGCCTTGTTTTCCTTTACCATAAAAACTCTCCTTCTTTAATTTATTTTTTATAATATTATGTAAGCATAATTAAAAAACTTTCTACCCAATCATATCGTAAAACACGTTTTCAGGAATTATTTGCAAGTCTTGACCCTTTAACATAAGAAGTTCTGCTTTTTTTTGCTTACTGCTTTTTCCATCTTTAATAGATTTACAATAATCATTATTTCCTAATACTAAAAAATTAGTATCTTTCGTTATTATATCTTGGCATTTACCACCAAAATCTGCAACAATTTGCATTGCTTCTCGCCGAGACATTTTCTCCAATACACCTGTAAAAACAAAATTTTGATTAAATATTAAATGTTCTTCATTAAAATTTAAAGATGAAGTTTTAATATCAGACGCTTTTAATTTATTTCTTGCTCTTGTATTTACACTTATATCAATTTTATTATTATTGATATAATCTTTTATATATTCATAGCATAAATGTGTAGTTTTGCAATCTGCTATAGCACGATGCTCAATAGGAACATCTATTTTAAAGTTTCTTGCAATTGTCCCTAATTTATGGTTTTTAAAATCCTTAAAAAGCCTTCTGCTCAATCTTAAAGTATCAATAAAATCATTACTTAATTTATGTCTAATACTCCCTCACAATAATCATACAAAAAGTTAATATCGAAATTTACATTATGACCAATAACTATATTATCACCTATAAAATTAACATACTTTCCAAGAACATCATAAAGACTTGGAGCATCTTTAACCATTTCATTTGTTATACCAGTTTTTTCTGTTATAAACTCACTAATAATCATTTCCTCTGGTTTTATAAGTGTCTGAAACTGAGCTATAACAATATTATTTTCAATTTTCAAAGCACCTAATTCAATTATCTCATCAAAATCAGGAGAATAACCTGTAGTTTCAATATCTACCACAACATAATTTTCTAGTGATTCAAGTAAACTTGTGCCTTTAAACACCCTATTATTTTTTGCACCACATATACCTATCACCATTATTTCACCACCTTTTTACAATTTTTTACCTATTTATACAAGTTTAAACAAAAAAATGCCAAAAGTCAACATAAAAATACAAATTGTAATATTTTTTGTTAACTTTTAGCATTTATATATTTAGACAGTTTATTTTTTACTAAAATTTGGATAAATTACGTTGTCTCTTTTTGTGTACTTTTTAGGCTCTTTTTCAGCCGTTGCCAGCTCTCTTGATAGGGATAACTCGTTTGAAGATTCTGCTGTCATTCTTTCTACAATCTCTTCAAATTTACCAATCGCTTTCCAACGTTCTTTTAGTACTGGAATTTTATGAAGAATCCTAATAATATCTTTTTCCTCTTCGCTTAATTCTAGGTCTTGTTTTACAGTACTTATTTTGTTAATTTCAATAGTTTTATTTTCGTATTCACTAATTAAATAACTAATCGAATACCCTGTAGCTTTTGAAAGTTTAGACAAGGTGTCTAAAGTAATGCTAACCCTTTTACCTGTCCTCGGGTCGTAACCTTTTTCGATACTATCAAGATGTGTATGACTAATTTCACATTTTTTAGCAAAATCTCTTAATGATAAGTCCCCTCTTGCCTTTCTTATTATTGTTCCAAGTGTTTCATTGCTCTTAATTTCACAAAAAGGTGTAGGGTCATCTGTCTTATCAAGCAAAAAATCAATTGAACAATTTAACACTTGAGAAAGCTTTATCAAAATGTCTTGACTTGGTTGTGCTTTATCTAGTTCATATTTTGATATAGCCGATTTTTTAACACCTACTAACTCTCCTAGCTTTTCACCTGAATACCCTAATTTTCTCCTCAATGTTTTTAAATTTTTCATAAAGTCACCCTTTTCATTTGTTGAAATCAGGGTAAATCACTGTGTCTTCTATGTGATACGTTATGCCCTTTTTTTATTAGAAGCAAGTTCTGTTGTTAAGGCTAGTTCATTTGATGCCTCTGCTATCATATTTTTAACTATGTCTTCAAAACGAGCAAGAGCTTTAATTCTCTCATACTCTGAATTAATTTTATTTAATGTATCAAGTAAGTCGGTTTGGCATTTAGTTAGTTTAGGGCTTTCTTTTATTTCATTACCTAAAATGTAGTCAATAGAAACATTACAAGATTTTGATATAAGAATTAAAGTTTCGTAATCAGGTCTTGTGACATTCTTCTCATACTTATTGTACTTCGAGGGTTCAATTCCTAAAAATGTCGCAAATTCTTTTTGGTTTAATCCTTTAACCTCTCTGATTTCTTTTAATCTTTCACCAATATCCATATAAATTCCCCTAAATCTTATTTATCATTAAAATGATAAAAATTATATTACTTTTTTTATTATATTTTAACCCCTTTTTAATATAGCGGAAATTTCTTTTGTTTTTATGTTATTTAAAATTTTAAAACCTATTGGAAAATTTTATAAAATTTATTCTGTTACCTTTTAGCACTTATTACTAGATATAATTATTTATTATTAAATTAAAGTCGACAAAAATTATGTTGTCATTTTTTGTGTACTTTTTAGGCTCTTTTTTCAGCAGTCATAAGCTGTTTTGTTAACGAAATTTCATTTGATGTTTCATTCATCATTTTTTCTACAATATCTTCAAAACGTACTAATGCCTTCATTCTATTTTTTTTAGATTTAATTTTGTTAAGAGCATTTAAAACATCCTGTTCGTCTTCATCCAGTTCATTAGTTTTATATTGAGAAGAATCTATATTAGTTTCAGGCGTTTTGTCACGTCCTAGTAGATAGTCTGTAGAAACATTAAAATAATCGGCAAGTGAAATTAAAACCTCTAAAGATGGTTTTCTAACACCAGTTTCATAATGATTATAAGCTTGATGTGAAATATTTAAAACTTCTGAAAGTTCCTTTTGGGAAATTCCTTTTTCTTTTCTTATTTTTTTTAGTCTTTCTAATAATATTTCCATATAGCCACCCTTTTCATTTGTTGAAATCAGGGTAAATCACTGTGTCTTCTATGTGATACGTTATGCCCTTTTTTTATTAGAAGCAAGTTCTGTTGTTAAGGCTAGTTCGCTTGATGATTCTGTTATCATATTTTTAACTATTTCCTCAAATTTGCCAATTGCCTTAATTTTTTCTCTTTCTGATGTAACTTTATTTATTAGTTCAATTAATTCACTTTCATTTTCAGTTAATCCACTTTTAGCTTTGGTAGTTTCTTTATCCAAACTATTTCTACCTAAAAGATAATCTGTAGATACATCAAAATAATCTGCAATCATAATCAATGATTCTAAAGATGGTAGTCTAACTCCCGTCTCATAATGATTGTATGCTTGTCTTGTAATATTTAATACCTTAGCCACATCCGTTTGGGATAAGTTTCTTGCTTCTCTTAATTCTTTTAAAATTTTTGATAACATGATAATAACCTCTTTTCTATATTATAGCAACTAGTAGTTACTTTACAAGTATAGCAACAAATCGTTGCCTTATTCTTAAATTATAAAAAAAAATTAAACTAATGGTTGACAAAGAAACTTTGCATTGCTATAATAATAAAAAAGCTACTAGAAGTTACCAACAACTTGTTTTGAAAGGAGTTGTTCAATGGAAAGACAATGGCTAAAAAAAATAAGATTGTCTCAAAAACTTTCGCAATATGATGTTGCAAAAAAAGCAAAACTAACTCGTCCATACTATGGTTTCATTGAAAGCGGAAAGCGAGGAGTTGCTCTACCAGTCCCTACCGCAAAAAAAATAGCCCTAGTATTAGGGTTTGATTGGCAAAAATTTTATGAGCCTGACGACGAGCAAGCAGTTAAATAACGACTTTAAGAACCAACTGTAAATAGTATTACCCATAAAAATTCTTTTAGTCGTTTATCTATAAAACTATAAGTGTAAAAAGGAGGAATCTTATTGAAGGCAACAGGAATGGTCAGAAGAATAGATGATTTAGGAAGGGTAGTTATCCCGAAGGAGTTAAGAAGGGTATTGCGTTTTAGAGAAGGAGACCCTTTGGAAATTTTTACTAACTGTGAAGGGGAAATTATACTAAAAAAATATTCGCCTATTTGCGAACTTGAATCCTTTGTGAAAGACTATACAGAAAGTTTAGCCCAAAACTTGGGGCATATAGTTTGCATAGTAGACAAAGACAAGGTAATAGCTGTTTCAGGTGTGTTAAAAAAGCAGTTTTTAGAAAAACATATTTCAGAAGCAATGGAAAAAACAATCAGCCAGAGAAATATCGTAATAGTGCCAAGAATCCAATCAAAATTTATTCCAATTTTACAAGAGGGTGAGGCTAAAATTTATAAACATGAGCTAATCACACCAATAACTTCCGAAGGCTACGTTTTAGGAGCAATTATATTTTTATCAGATGATAAAAATATGGGTGAACTAGAAGTTGTATTAGCACAAACAGCATCAGAATTTTTAGGAAAACAAATGAAGCAATAAAAAACCCTCAAAAGAGGGGTAAGATTATTGTCGGGTGGGGTTGTCAGACAAGCCTAATAAATAATCAGCAGATACGTTGAAGTAGGTACATAGTTTGATAATACTGTCAATACTTGGTCGGTTTGTACCATATTCAAACCTTTGTATAGAGTTAGGGGCTACATTTAAAAACTCTGCAACTTGTTTTTGAGTAACTCCTTTGCTTATACGAAGCTGTTTAAGTCTTTCACTAATACAATCCATAAAAACACCACCAAAAAATTATTTTAGAAAAGTATTGACACAACGCATTATGTGGTGTATATTAATAATTAACACAACGTAATGCGTGGTGTTAATAAAAAAGGAGAGGGCGATAATAAGAACTAATTTAAAAAAAGCTCGTAAAGATAATAACTTAACACAAGCCGAACTAGCTAAACTTTTAGGAATAGCTACAAATCATTATCAAGCTATAGAACTAGGCACTCGAACAGGCTCTATAGCACTATGGGACAAACTTGAAGACCTTTTCGGTATTCATCAACGACAGTTGAGAAACACCGAAAACACTCCAACGGCAATTGGAGACGGTAATCAAGCACCTAACAAAAATCTTACAAAATAATAATAACATAAAACAGTTATATGTAAAACAGTTCTTTTAGTCGTAAAAATATAAAACTTTATGATGAAAGTGGGTGAGAAATATCAAATTTGTAATTAAAGGTAAACCAAAAGAATTAGTTGAGTTTGTACTAGGAATACAAACCCAACTAAGAAGTGAAACCTCATATGTGGAAAATTCAAATATGAGCCAAGAAGAATTAGATAAAGAATTTGATGAAGCTGCAAAGAGAATACTTGCTAATGTTTAAACTTGATTAATCTTCATTACTATGCAACCAATTGTGATACTCTTTTAACAAAGAAATAAAACAGTTAGCTGAAGAATATAATACTTCTTTTTTTCTAGGGACATTTTACCCCCCGTATTTTTGGAAAGTTTCCACGGAAACTGGAATCCGCCTAAAGAATGGACTTTCAGAGTTCTCTAAAAATTCGTCACCCCCAA
>CAYYRV010000046.1:0-11257 GCA_964474135.1 uncultured Defluviitaleaceae bacterium | reverse complement strand
AAAAAGCGTGTGTGCAAGAAAATGGATTATGGAAACGTGTGAACGGAAATAGTATGATCCTAAAAACCCCCAACTTTTGGCAGATAAAATGAAGCTTCTAAAAGAGCAAACTGAAAACACTAAAGAAAAACTATCTCTTTTAAATAACGAACTACAGGATACAGAAAAAGCTTACAGAGATGGCACTATTGATGTAGAAACCTATACCAGAAAAAAACAAGAATTAGAAAGACAAATTCAAGAAACTAATGGGGAACTTAGGGTTGAAGAAGCACAATTACGCCAAACCGAAAAAGAACTAAAAAGTGCAACAAGTTCTACTGAAAAATTTGAAAAGGCAAAGGAAGCAGCAACAAAAAAGATAACAGAATTTGCAAAAAAATTAGGTGGTATAGCACTAGAAGCTGTAAAAGCTTTTGCAGTTGCAGCAGGAGTTGCAGGAGTTGCAGCAATAAAAATTGGTTCTGACTTTCAAGCTGGTATGTCTACTGTTAAAGCTATATCGCAGGCAAGTAGTAAAGAGATGGTTGTATTAACAGACAAAGCCCGAGAAATGGGCAAGGCAAGTGTATATTCAGCAACTGAAAGTGCAGAAGCCATGAAATATATGGCGCAAGCGGGTTGGAAAACACATGAAATGCTTGACGGTATAGAAGGCATAATAAATTTAGCAGCAGGTTCCGGTGAAGAGTTCGGAATGGTAGCGGATATTGTGACTGAAAATAATCGGTCGGTTGCTTGGAAACATGCAGCATAAAAATTCGGCAAAAACGGGGAAAATATTTAGTGAATTTTGTAGATGTTGTTACTGATATTTGATACAATCAAATAGAGGTGATTTTGTGTTAAAAGTGTGTACTGTTTGTGGCAATGAATACATAGGGAAGCCTAAACAAGTATTTTGCAGTAGGGTTTGCAGAGGTAGATCTGAATAAGTATTAAAGCTTCAAGTGCCTTGTACAAATTGTAAGAAAACTATTTTTGTATCACTTAAAATATATGAAAATAGAATTTGAATAGTTATAATTGGTGCGTTGGAGAAAGAACAGATGTTGCAAATGGTGTAACGCTATGTGAAAAATGCCATTCGAATTTCCATAAAAGATTTGGAAATGGAAATAACACAAGAGAACAATATCAAGAATTTACGAAATAAAATCCCGTGGTAAATTAAGGTTTTAAAAAGCCTTAGTCACCGTAGAGCGTAGAAATTGAACCTAAAAACCCCCATTAGTCATTTTATGATGGGGGTTTTTAGAATATAATATTTCCAAGAGTGTCGATACCCTAACGTAAAGACGAGGGTAAAAAGGTACGCCAAACTGGGTATGAATAAACATACTGATGAAAATGAGGGTGACCTCCAGAGAATGGGATAAAAAGCCCGTTGTTAATAACAATTGGATTCATTAACCGCTTTCGGCTTAACAGCAAAAGATACAAACATGTATGTGGACTTATTAGCCCAAACCGCTAGAAATTCTAATACAGATGTTGCACAAATGGGGTTAACCTTTCAGTATGCCGCTCCATTAGCAGGGGCTTATGGTTATGAAATTGATGATGTAGCACTTGCAATAGGTGCAATGGCCAATGCTGGTATCAAGGGTGAAAAGGCAGGTACTGCTTTAAGAAAAATATTTACTGAAACAATACCTCAACTAAAAGAGTTTGGCATAGAAACCACAAATGCTGATGGCTCAATGAGGGATTTAGGTGAAGTATTAGTAGAATTAAGAGGTAGTTTTGCAAACCTAACAAGAGAGCAAAAAATCAGTACTGCAGAAACATTAGCCGGAAAAACTGGTATGGCTGGATTACTAGCTATAGTAAATGCAACTGAAAAAGATTTTAATAAATTAGCTGGTGCTATTTCTAATAGTGCTGGTGCGGCCAGAGAAATGGCAAAAGTCAAACTTGACAATCTACAAGGCGATTTGAAGAAATTAAGATCAATACTAGAAGATATAGGCATAAGTATTTTTGATAAATTAAACAAACCTTTCAGAAAAGCTATTCAAGAAATTACAGAAGAATTTGACGTTTTAAGTGATGGATTAAGAAGTGGTGCAGTATCTATAACACGGGCTTTTGCTAGTGTCGTAGCAAAAGTAGTTGATATGGCTACAGAGATGATGCCACCATTTATAGATGGCGTTGCAAGAGCTATACCTGAATTAATAGAAAGAATTAATACTATAGTACCAAAAATGATTGACGCACTAATGAGGTTCTTACCCTCATTAACTGACAGTGCCATTAATATAGTAATTGCTTTAGCTAACGGTATATCTAAAAACCTACCTTTGCTGATACAGAAAATACCCGAAATTATCGGAATTTTAGGTTCTTCTATTGAGAGAAATTTACCACAATTAATAAAAGTTGGTGGTGAAATAATAGCAGGTTTAGTAAAAGGTATTGTTAATATGCTCCCAGAACTATGGAGAGTAGTAACAGATATTGCTGGAGCTATAATTACTACATTTAAAAAGGTATTGAGAATAAATTCTCCTTCAGTAAAAGGTATCGCTGTAGGTGAAGATACCGTAAATGGCGTAGTAGAGGGTCTTAAAAACAAAAAAAAAGATGCTAAAAAAGCCGCAGAAGATGTAGCTAAGACTATAGAAGAAAACATAAAGCTTGATATGGATAAGCTTAAAGCCTTTGCTGATGCGGTTGTACAAGCCCTAAAAGCTTCTTATCAAGAAAGTGCTAACGCCGCTAAAGAAGCAATTGAAACTAGACGTAAAAGTGAAGAAGCGGCACTTGAATCAACATTTAAGGCAGAGGAAAAGGCATTAGAGAAAAGCATTAAACAGCAACTTGACAGTGCTAAAAAGAAAAAAGATGCGGCTGTTAATGCTATAAATGAACAAAATAAAGCCCAAGAAAAAGCTTTTGCCGAACAAATAAAAATACAAACAAAAGCCCTTGATGAGCAGTTAAAAGCAGAAGAAAAGGCAAGTCAACAAAGAATAAAAGTATACGACCAAGAATTTAGCGAAAAATTAAAATTAATAGATTATGAAGCTTATCTCGAAATAAAAGCATTAGAAGACCAGATAGGGCAAATAGATGCCATAATAGAAGCAGAAGCTAAAGCGGCGGAAGAACAAGAGTATATATTAAAGAGAACAAATCTTCAAAATGCAATAGCTACAGCAGAAAATTCAGAAGATAAGCAAAAAGCCATAGAAGAGTTAGCAAAGTTTGAAAAGGATAGACAAGAGAAATTAATTGCCGAACAGCGTAAAACCCAAAAAGAAGCTTTAAAAGAACAAATAAACGCTGTTAAGGAAGCTGCTGAACAGAAAAAAGAAGCTTTGCAAGCCGAAAAGGAAGCCTTTGTTCAGAATGAAAATGAAAAGCTTGAAGCTTATAAAGTTGCACACGAAAAAGAAAAAGAAGCTTTGCAAAACAATTTAGATGAACAATTAGAAGCCCTTAAAAAAGCCAACGAAGAAAAAAAGGCTGAAATTGAAGAAAGCCAAGAACAAATACTTGAAAGTTTAAAAGAATCTTTGGACGAAGAAAAAGAGCAATTAAAAGAAAGTCAAAGACAACGTTCAGAAACCGTAAAGAAAGGTTATGATGATGAGTTAAAGGAAAGTGAAAAGCACTTTGCTAATTTATTATCAACAGAAAACCTTAATGCAGAAGCTAGAAAACTAATACTTGAAAAAAACAATGATGAAGTTCTTAAACTGCTACAAACGTATAATCCAAAATGGCAAGATGCAGGGCAATCCCTAACCGATAGCCTTATTAATGGGCTTAACTCCGAAAATCAATCAATGGAAGATGCCATAAAAGAAGCGTTCACATTAGAAAGTGCTATTACCCAACAGAAATCACAACTTGATATGTTAAAAAAACAAATAGATGATTTCAAAGACGACATAAAAGGCGGTTCTGGTGGTGGTGGAGGCGGTGCAGGCGGCGGTGATCAGTATGAAATGTACAAAAAAGCTTTCAAAGAGAGCGGAGACGTTATTGATGAAGAAGAGCAAAGAATGCTTAATAGTATTGCTACTAAAGGCGAAGAAAAGAAAAGTAAAGTACAGGATATTAATAATCAAATTGAAAAGATTTATCAAGAAGCTGCAAAAAACACTACAGACGGTGTTGTTCAGCTTACAACAGACCAGATTGCAGAATTAGAAAGATTATATAAAGAGTATAATGATATTCAAGACCGTCAGGCTAAAATTGATAATGAAAAGAATAAAATAAAAAGACAACAGGTTCTTGATGACATAAAAGAAGGTAGGACAAACCTGTTAGAAAGCTATGAAGAGATTCTTGTAGGGGTACAGGATAAAGAAAGTAAAGCTATTGAATCAGCAAAAGAAGTTCATGCTGAAATGCTTGCTATAGCAAAGCAAAACTATAGTGAACATGGCAATTGGGAACAATTTGTTAAGGAAGTTGAAATTGCTAATAATCAGTTAAGTGATAGCGTAGGGAAAGCAAAGACTGAAACAAAAGAATTTACCGATACTATTATTAATTCAAAGCCTTTGGAGGGTGCAGAAGATTATTGGGGTGCAATGCAATTAGCAGAAGACACAAGAGAATTGGAAATTGCATTAGGTCAACTTCAGAAAAGTGGACTGGATACTACCGAAGTAAGTAATAAATTAAATGAATTCAAGGAAAAAATGAAAGAATATGAATATTTTGACGTTGACCTTTTGGGAAAGTGGAAGTTCATAGAAAACAAAGGCTTAGAAAAGGCTGCAGAAGTAAAAGTAGCTACTGATAATGTGGCTGATGCAAGTAGCAAGGGTACTGAAAATATAATTAAGTCTTCAATGTCAGCTAGTGACCAAACTTTAGCAAGTGGTAAACTTGAGTATCAAAATAAAGTTCACGATTATTATGTCAATACATTATTAGGAACAAAAGGTGATGTTGAAAAGGCAAGCGAGGACGTAACAGATGGGCTTGCAACAGGTATGCAATTTAGTGCACCAAAAGTATTACTAAAAGCCATGGAATTAGCAGGCACGATTACAAACCCTATTCGTGACAAAATATCTGATATGCAAAAAGCAGGCGAAGATTTAACAGGCGGTTTAAATATAGGGTTGGAATCAGGAATGCCAACTATCATAGCTAAATCTGCAGAATTAGCCCTTGGTATATTAGATACCATGAGAACAGGCTTAGATGAACACTCACCCTCTAAAAAAGCCATTGAAATTGCTGAATTTTTTGGTGATGGAATAGTTAATGGTTTAAACTCCTCAATTAATAATGTAGTTACGGCTGTTACAGGGTTAGTTTCTAAAATCCTAGAAGGTTTTAAACCGGCTACAGACTTCTTTACTATAACCGTACCAACTGCAATAGAAGATATGCTTATTAAATTTGACGAATTTAAACAGAAAGTTTCTGAAATATGGACTGAGATTGTTAAAGGAGTAAATGAAAAAATTGACGAAATAGTTAAATTTTTTAAAGAAACAGTTCCTAATGCAATAGAGGACATGAAGAAGAAATATGAAGATTTCAAAAAGGATATTTCTACTATTTGGACGGAAATTAACGACTGGATAAAAGATAAAGTCGAAAGCATAAAGAAATTCTTTACCGAAACTATTCCTAATGCTATAGAGGAAATGAAGAAGAAGTTTGACGAGTTTAAACAGAATATTCAAAACATATGGAAAGAAATTTATGATTGGATAAAAGAAAAAGTCGATAAAATAGTTGAATTTTTTAAAGTAACAGTACCTAATGCAATAAACGAAATGAAAAATAAGTTTGACGGATTTAAGCAAGAGTTTTCAAATATCATATCATCAATTAAAGATAAAATTGATGAATGGAAAAACAAGTTTTCAGACTTTGTAAATATTGAAGTACCTAAGTTTATTTCTGATATTGAAACAAAGTTTAAGGAATTGCCAGTTAAGATATTGCAAGTAGGTAAAGACCTTGTTACGGGACTATGGAACGGTATATCTTCTATGACTAGTTGGCTTGGAGGTAAAATTAGTGGCTTTGTAAGTGAAACTTTAGCTGCGTTTAAAGGTAAGCAAGGCTTTGATGAGCATTCGCCCTCTAAGAAGACAACAGAAATAGGAGAATATGCCGGGAAAGGTATTGGTATTGGTATAGCTAAAAGCTTAAGTTTTGTACTTAATGAAGTAACTACAATGGTTGGAGCAATATCAGATGAAATGTCCGAACTTGAAAATGGAGATATTGAATTTTCTCCCAAAATGAAAGATACAGGAGTTGTATCTCAACTTGAAGTAATTGAAGAAAAGCTTAGAAAAATTGCATTTAGTTTTGGCGAAAATCTTTTTGAAGGTGTAAAAAGCAAAATGCCCATGATTGAAAGAGAACTTTTGGATAATAACTATTCTATAAACATAAATAGACAAGTAGCCCAAATACCACAAACTTCCAATATTGAAATTATCAATAATTATAAAGGTTTATTTGATGGCGCTGAAATAGTAATTAGAAGTGAAATGGACTTAGAAAGTATTGCAAATGCAGTTTCAAGGAACGTGGGTACTAGATACACACAAAGTTTGAGAGGAAGGGGTATTAGGTAATGTGGCAATTACCCAATAATGTTATTTACTTTAAATTCAAGAACCAAAAAAGTTTAAACTTTGGGCTAGGAATAGGTAGTCAAGACAGGACTTTGTTCCCAAGCCGACGTTGGCAGAAGCTAAACATACCTAGCCGCTCTGGTGCTTATTATGATACTAATAATAAAGCTTATGATGAAAGAGTGATTTCTTTAAAATGCATTTTTGTAACAAAAGACTATAAAGAAGTACGTAAAAATTCAAGAGAAATAGCTAAATGGTTAGCCGGTAGTGGCAGGTTATACTTTAGTGATGAGCCTGATAAATATTATGAAGCTCGAGTAGAGGGCGGAATAAGCATAGAAGATATGTTGGCAACAGGGGAATTTACAGTCAATTTTATCTGTGAACCCTTTGCGTACCGTGAACAAACCATAATGAATATAGCCACAGGCATAAACCCTGTAAAATATAACGGCACTGCTGAAACACCAACACTAATAATAATAAAGAATAACAACTCCTTTGCGGTTACTAATATTCAGCTAACCCTTAAAAAAAGAGGAGGAGAATAGATAGAATTTCATAAAACCTCTTGATAAATGCGTATTTAATACGTATAATATTATTGTGAGGTGAGGGTGTAAAACACAAAGACTTAATTAAAAAGCTTACTTCAAACGGTTGGTGGAAATTAAGAGAAGGTGGCAATCATGAAATATACACAGACGGCAATAAATGCGAACCTATTCCACGCCACAGAGAAGTAAACGAAAATCTTGCCAAAGCAATAATAAAAAGAAATGAGCTTAAATAGCCTATTTATTCTAATATAAAGAGGTGTTTTTATGAAATGTGTTTTCCCTATTATATTAACAAAGGGTAGTGAAAAAGGTTATATTGTTTATGTGCCTAGCCTAGATATAAACACAGAAGGAGATAGTATTGCAGATGCTATTTTTATGGCTCGTGATGCTATAGGCTTATGGGGACTTTGTCAAAGTGATTTAGGAAAAGAAATACCTGAGGTTACAAATCTTGATATTCCACATAAAGAAGGTGAGATTGTAACTTTAGTAGATGTTGATTTTGATGCGTATAAGAGAGCTCATGACAATAGGACAGTAAGAAAAAACTTAACTATACCAGCATGGCTTAATGATATGGCGGAGAAGAACGGTGTTAACTTCTCACAAATATTACAAAGAGCATTAAAAGAAGAACTTCACATAACCAACTCTTAATGGGTTGGTTTTTTAATGTAAAATTATTTTATAAAAACCTCTTTACACGTAATTAATTACGTATTATAATAATATCAGAAGGGGGAACAATATGAAAAGTTATTCTTCAAGGGAAGTTATAAAGAAACTTAAAGAAGATGGTTGGTATTATGTGGGTTGTGAAGGTGACCACCACCAATATAAACACCATGCAAAAAAAGGTAAAACTACAGTAACCCACCCCAGAAAAGATATACCAATCAAAACCTTAAAAAGTATTGAAAAAGTAACAGGCGTTAAATTTGAATAACGCCTTCCCTCTTCCTTATTGTTAAAGGAGGCTTTATATATGAAAGATACTTATATTTTTCCAGCAATTTTGAATTATGCGGATGACGGAATATCAATTGAGTTTCCGGATTTACCTGGGTGCTTGTCATGTGCAGACTCAACAGAAGAAGCAGTTAAAAATTCAAAAGAAGTATTGGGTTTATTCTTATGGAGCATGGAAAAAGATAATGATGAAATACCCAAACCTACTGAAATAACAAATTTAAAACTTGAATATAACGACATACCTTTGCTAGTTGAAGTATTTATGCCCCCAATTAGAGAACGTCTAAATAATAAATTTGTTAAGAAGACATTATCTATTCCTCAATGGTTAAATATTGAAGCTGAACAAAAAGGAGTAAACTTCTCACAAATTCTACAAAATGCTTTAAAAGAATATTTGAACGTTAAAACCAACTCTTAAAGGGTTGGTTTTTTAATGCAAAAATATTTTTGAAAATTTCTATAAAAACCTCTTAACATACTATTAATATGATAGTATACTGATAGTATTTAGGAGGTGAGTTTTTGAATAACAAAACATTAAATATCAAAATATCACCTGAACTATATGAAAGATTACAAAACGAAGCAAGGAAAAAAAATATTTCTCTTGCGTCTCTTGTAAGAATGTTATGTTCAGATTATTTTGAAGAAAAAAAATAGAGTATTGGTTTCACTTTCGACGGTACAACCAATACTCTATCCCCCGACAGATTGCTCTATCTATAAATATTCTACTATAGAAGAGTACTTCTGTCAATTTAAATTCTATTGGGGTGAATAAATGCAAATAGAATATTCAAAGTTTGCTACTAAATTTATTGCTTTACAAGATAAAACCACAAAACAGAGAATAAAAGTGGCTATTGAAGGGTTAACAGAAATTCCGCCAAAAGGGAATATAAAACAATTGCAAGGATATACTAATAAAACTTATCGTTTACGTATAGGTAAATATCGTGTAGTATATAGATATAAAACTAATTTAAATGGACAATATACATTGTTTATTTGTGACATTGATTCTCGTGGTGATATCTATAAATAAAGGGGTGGCAGTATGTCAACTATAACAAAATCAAAGGAAATATTAGAATTAATTGAATCACTTCCAGAAAATGAACAGAATTTAGCTTATGAACTTGTAAAACGTATTGTTTTAGCTTGGGATAATGATTTTACAAAACTTACACTTATTGAACGTCAAAGACTTGAAGAAGCTGAACAAGATTTTATCAATGGTGATACTATAAATCATAATGATATTGATTGGGATTAATATTTAATTAATTTTAACCAACTCTTAAAGGGTTGGTTTTTTAAATGTAAAAATATTTTTGGGAATTCTTGTAAAAACCTCTTGACACGTATAAAAGATACGTGTATAATATATTTAAAGAGGTGATACAATATGACTGTTAGAGAAATAATAAAAATATTAAAAAGCGATGGTTGGTATAAAGTAGGTCAGTAAGGTTCGCACATACAAATGAGACATGACACTAAAAAGGGTAAGGTTACAGTACCAAACCATAACGGAGACATTAGAATTAAAACATTAAACAGCATATTGAAACAAGCAGGGTTAAAATAACCTTGCTTGTTATTTCACCATAGTGAATATATGAATGGAGGAATAACTATGAGGAAAGTTACTTATTTTGCAGTATTTGAACCATCAAGCACAGGATATAGTATATACTTCCCAGACTTTCCGGGCTGTATCTCGTGCGGGGATAATATGGAACATGCCATTAAAATGGCTAAAGAAGCATTAGGCTTGCATTATTGGAGTATGGAGAAAGATGGTGACGAAATACCAGAACCAACATACCCACCGTTTGAGGATATGGAAAAAGGTGATTTTGTTATTCCTATTGAAATATTTCCAGATATTGTTAAAGGAGTTATTGAAAACAGAGCAATTAAAAAAACTCTTACTATTCCATACTGGTTAAATGTTGAAGCTGAACAAAAAGGAGTAAACTTCTCACAAATTCTACAAAATGCTTTAAAAGAATATTTGAACGTTAAAACCAACTCTTAAAAGGGTTGGTTTTTTAATGCAAAAAAGGAGGTAATTAAGTAATGTACTTAACAGACACAGCAGAAAAAGCTTTTCTAAATGTTTTTAGAGGTATTACATTCAATGGGCTTACAAGTCCTTATTTATCAGTCCTACTAAATAACCCGAGTGAAGGAGGGCAAGGTGTAGAAGCTTCATACACAGGTTATAGACGTATGCCTCTAACCTTTAGGGTACCGGCACAAGATGATATTAGAAAAACATTATCTATCAAATTGGCACAACAAATCAACTTTCCTATAAGTGATATTAACGCTGGAACATTAACACATATAGGCATATATAACAGTGCAAATACAGGTTCGGGAGATATGTGGACATATGGAACATTAAAAGAGGGTGGTATTACAATAGAGATTGATGAACGACCTGTTATACTTCAAAACGAACTTGTGTATTGGTTAACAGGCACAATAAGTAATGCTTATAAAGAAAAACTTTTAAATGTTTTTACAGGGCAATCTATTTTGGGCATAACACCTTATTTATCTCTTTGGAACGGTGACCCCGAAGACGGTGGGGCAGAGCTTACGGGTGATAATTATGAAAGAGTAGAGTTAACATTTTCAGCACCAACAGAAAGCTTATCAGAACAAATGGTAGTCGAACAAACAGTTAACACTATGTTTAATCGCCCTAATACTGCATGGGGTATGGCTACATACTTAGTCATAATGGATTCTAAAACAGGAGGTTTGCCGGCATGGAAAACTCCATATGAAAAGGATATTAAAAGGCATGTACTACCTATGATTGATGCAGGAGCAATAAAGTTGGTGGTTAATTAATGTTTGGTTGCAAATACAACAGAGGACGTTTTAATTTAGGTAATGACTTCAACTTCTTTAAGATTAATATGATGTTTTATATGCATTCTGAATGCATGGGAAGCTTTGGCAAAGATATACCTATTAACTTTGATTTTAAAGATAATTTTAATAGCGTTATGTATGGTAATAGTGGCACTAATTTACAGTATGAATTTGAGGGTAATTTAAAAGGCTACTTTTTAGTGATCTCTTTAATAGAAAGAAAAATAACCTTACGAATTGAGTCGT
>CAYYRV010000045.1:0-11807 GCA_964474135.1 uncultured Defluviitaleaceae bacterium | reverse complement strand
TTATTTTATCATATTTTTAAACTTATTTCTATATATTTTTTTGGAAATAGTATTAGTTGGAATACTTGCGCTTTCGTTGTATAATTTGTGTGTTGTAATTGTTTTTTCATAAATCTATTTTACAACAAAAAACGAGAGTTTGCTAGCTTTTATGCGTTCAACTCTCGTTTTTTTTGGCTGTTTATGAGACAGCCCCATTCCTTCAAAACTTTTAATATGAGCAAAAATTTCTATAAAATCATATCGATATTTTGTTTCTTCTGCGAAAGATAATACAAATTCAGAAAATAAAGAATTGTAAAAACAACAAAATAACTAGTCAAAATTTCTATTCCAACACTAACTAAAACGTTAATTACACTCCCAAAAATATTACTTTCAGAAATTAAAACCATACCTATTGCAATTTTAACAATAGTTGTCATTAAAGTAGAAAAGGCAAGTATAATGAAAGTAGAAAACCAATTTCCTCTTACAATGTTCCTGCTTTTCATAAGAGCTTCAAATCCCCATTTATTTGTAATAGCTACAATATAAGTGGAAAAAGAAAACACCACAGATAAATAAAGTGGAGCAATAATTAAGCATGATGACACACTAATCAATACTATGTAAAACAAAGCAGTTAATGAGTGCTTAAGCCACTTTAAAAGAGAAGCATCTAGCATACCTGTATATGTTACTTGCCCTCCTTCAACTGCCTGCTTACCAATATGTGTTATCGCAGCAGCGGCTAATGGTTCAAATATAATAGTTATGCCTACAATTAAGTAGGCAATACCCATAATATCGTTATAATTTATATTAATTAAATCTTCTAGTGTTAAGTTATATACTGGCAAAAATTCATAAATAATATAAAGTGGAATATATACAAAAGTGCAAGTCGCTAATATAAACTTAAAATATTTTTTGTATACGCTTAATGAGATATTAAGTAATTCGATTAATTTTAATTTTCTTTTTTGAATTTCTCGAATTTGAATTTTTTCAGTCAAAATTTTCACCTTCTTTAGTTTAGTATGTCACATATTATATAAATTTAGATATAGCTTTCATTAGATTAAACCAACAATATTCTAATGCTCTAATAATATCGAAATAGCGGGTATTGTAATAATTGAGATTATTGTAGCAATACATACAAAAACAGAGGAAAACTCTGAATTTGCCTCATATTTTTCTGCCATAATTACTGTTGTTGTGGCAGGAGGCATTGCAGCAGTTAAAACTATTATACCAAGAACAATTCCAGCTGGAATAAACATTCTAAAAATAAATAAAGTTATTATAGGCAAAATAACAAGCTTTAAGAAAATAAAGGCATACATTTTTAATGTTTTAAAATGTTTGCTTAAATCGCTTTTGGCTAAAACCGAACCTATTATAATCATAGAAAGAGGAGTAGTAATTCCTCCGATTAAGCCTATGCCGTTATTAATTGGTTCAGGAAGCTTAATTGAAAACATAAAAAGTAGTAACCCAATAATTGTAAAAATAATAGCAGGGGTTTTAAATACTGTTTTTAAATTTCCTTCTGTGTTAGAGTTATATCCAATATTAATTATTTTAATTCCTATTGTAAAAACCAATATATTAAAAGGAATATTTATTATTGAAATATAAAACACAGCATCTGAACCAAATATAGCTGTCAGAACAGGAAGCCCCATAAAAACTATATTAGGGAGCATATTACCATATATATATACCCCTTTAGACTCTGTCTTAATATTTAAAATCTTGCATAATAAATAAGATGTAGCACCTCCCAAAAAATAAACTAAAAAACCTACAAAAAATATAATAATTCCCTCAATAAGAAGCTCATAGGAGAAAGGCTTTTGTAAAGAAAATATAATAGTACAAGGTAATGTTACTGTTAAAAGTAAATTAGAAAGACCAATACCCAATTCATTATTAATAATTTTACGCTTTTTGCAGATAAAGCCAATAATTATACATATAAACAATGTAATTATATTTTTTAGTACAATATCAAATGTAGACATATATCCTCCATAATATTTTAAAATAAATTATAGTAACCATATTTGCAGAGTATATAACTTTATTAAACTCGTGCTAAAATATTATACATCATAAAAACATAAAAATAAACATTATATTTTTTATAAATATTTTAAATGATTGATAAACCAAAATAATTACTGTATTATTATAATGCAAGTTTATAAAAGCTGTATGAAATAAGTTGAAGATTTTCAAATTATATAACTATATAGACAAATACAGAAGGGGTTTTTTTTGATGAAAATAGGCTCACACGTTTCTATTCAGGGTGGTTTGCTCGGAGCAGCAAAAGAAGCAGTATCATATGGAGCAAACACTTTTATGGTTTATACAGGAGCACCGCAAAATACTAGGCGTTCTTCACTAGATAAATTAAAAATATCAGAAGGCTGGGAATATATGAAGGAGCATGGTATAAATGAGATAGTTGTACATGCACCATATATTATTAATCTGGCTTCTCATAAAGAAACAACTTATGAACTTGCTACTAATTTCTTAGCCGAAGAGATAAGACGTACAGAAGGGTTTGGTTCAAACCTACTTGTACTACATCCTGGTTCATATACAGAAAAAGATTTAGAATATGGAATTAATAGAATAAGCGAAGGTTTAAATGCTGTTTTGACAAAGGAAACAAAACCTATCATATGTCTTGAGACTATGGCTGGAAAGGGAAGTGAAGTAGGAAGAACATTTGAAGAGTTAAAAAGCATTATAGATAAAGTAAAGTATAAAGAAAAAATAGGTATTTGCTTTGATACATGCCATGTTCATGACAGCGGATATGATATAATTAATGGTTATGATAACGTTTTTAAACAGTTTGATAAAATTCTAGGGTTAGACTTGCTAAAGGTTTTTCATATAAATGGTTCTTTAAATACTGTAGGTGCAAAAAAAGACCGTCATGCAAATATTGGTGCAAACTCCGAAAATCCTAAAGGAATAGACCGTATAGGTTTTGAAGCAATTTACAATATTGTGCATTCTTCCTATGCTAAAGATAGATTATTAATTTTAGAAACTCCTTGGCTGGATGCAAGCACAAATTTATATAAAAAAGAAATTGAGATGCTTAGAAATTAATAGATACTAAAAACTAATACTAAAGAGGTTATTGGGATGTGGTTAGTTGAAACGTAAAACTGTGCTAGTTACAGGCGCGTCTAGGGGGATAGGTAAGGCAATAGCTGTTAGGTTTGCAAAAAGTGGCTTTAATGTGGTTGTTAACTGCTCTAAATCCCAAAAAGAATTAGATGACACAATAAATGAAATTAAAAACTATACATCAAATGTTTTAGGATTCAAAACAGATGTATCAGATTATAATGAAGTCGAGTATATGTTTTTAAAAATATTTGAGCATTTTGGGAATATAGATGTTTTGGTTAATAATGCTGGTATATCATATATAGGGCTATTTAATGAAATGTCACCTTATGACTGGCAAAAGATTATTAATGTCAATTTATATTCGGTTTATAATTGTTGTCATGTTGCATCAAAAGAAATGATTAAAAGGAAGTCTGGTATTATCATTAATATATCCTCCGTTTGGGGAGATGTAGGTGCTTCATGTGAGGCTGTATACTCGTCTTCGAAAGGTGCTGTAAATTTGTTTACAAAGTCATTGGGAAAAGAACTTGCTCCTTGCAACATAAGAGTAAATGCAATTTCCTGTGGTGTTATTGATACTAATATGAATAATTGTTTTACAGACGAGGAAAGAAATGCTTTAGTTGATGAGATACCTTTAGGAAGATTTGGAAAATGTGAAGATATTGCTGCAATGGCATTATTTTTAAGTTCAGATGAAGCCCAATATATAACGGGACAAATTTTTATAGTAGATGGTGGGTTTATCTAGGGTGAGTTCGATATGAGAGCCTGTTTAGAATCTCCATCTTTAGTCTTTTTGGATAATTTTTTGCTCTGCCTAGTCAGCGTCTCCTAGCAGACTTTCTTTTAGTATCAGTTATCAGCATTTTATTAAAAAAAGTTATCTTAGAACTCCGCTAAAAGTGAGATTCTGGTTAGGCTTCTAGAGTTGCGTAGAGTTTTTGATGATATTTGTACAAATCTAACCAAAGTTAGATTAACCTTGTACAAATAAGGTGATTTTGACTCAGCCAAAATCACCTTAAATTATATTATTCCTTTATAGAATTATTTTTATCGGCAAAATCTATAACTAACTCCTCAAGTACCGAAGCTTGGCTTGATAACTCTTCGCTTGCAGAAGCACTTTCCTGTGCTACAGCACTATTTTCAACAACAGTTTTAAGCATGTTATCAATTTCGGTATTTATTTGTTCAATTGTAAGTATTTGTTCATTAGATGAATTTACAATTGTACTTGTACTCTCATCGCAATCATTAATTCTAGAAACTATTTTACTAAAATTCTCTGTTGTTTCATTAGCAATTTTTTGGCTAATTTTAGCTTTTTCTAATGAGTTACTAATGAGTGTGTTACTGTTATTTGCAGCCTCAGCACTTTTTTCAGCTAAATTACGTACTTCTTCTGCTACAACAGCAAACCCCTTACCAGCATGACCTGCACGTGCAGCTTCAACGGATGCATTTAGTGCAAGAATATTTGTTTGGAAAGCAATATCCTCTATGTTTTTAATAATTTTAAAAATTGATTGGTTAGCATCTGACATATCACTAACAGATTGAAGCATATTATCCATCTGTATACTACCTAACTCTGCTTTTGTTTTAATTTCAGATGTTATATCTGATGCTTGTTTTGCCATTTGTGATGTTGAACTTGCTTTATCAAGTAATAGTTCAAAAGCCTTAGAAATCTTATCCATAAACTCTGATTGCATTGTTGAATTAAGTGCTGTTTTTTGGCTACTTTCAGCAAGATATGTTGAAACAGTTGCAAAAGCTACACATGAGTCTTTTATCTGTTCAACAAGTCGCTTTTTGCTCTCTAGGTCATTTAGTTTTGTAACATCTTGAACTACTTCAATATGCCCAACTTTTTCATTTTCCTCATTATATAAATAACTTACATTAACTTGGAAATCCATATCCTTTTGCTTAAAGAAAGTTAGACTTTTACCACCTCTTAATTGTCCTATTCCGCAATCTTCTGTTTTACAAATTCCAGCTCCCCAATTGCTACAATGCTTTCCTAAAATATCTTTACGTTTTAGCCCTAACAGATTTTCAACAGGTTTATTAATAAATGTCCAGTTCATGTCCATATCCGTAACAGAAATAGGGAATGGAATTGAGTCCAGCATACTTTCATACCAAAATATTTGGCTTTTTGTGTTACTAAATAATTTTTTTATATTTTGTATTATTGAAGTAAGGTTACCATTGAAAATCTTTTCGTATTTTTCCGATTCAAAATTATTATTAACAATATCATTAGTCATATCAGAAACACCATTTTCTATTGTTAATAACTTTTGTTTGAATAAATCTAAAGCAATAATTTTTGAGGAATTTTTGCTTTGATTATTTGAAATGTTTGAATGCAAATTACCATTACACAAACTCTCAATTTCGTTATTCGTATCTGTTATTAAATCCAAATAAAATTTGGCTATTTCATTTATAGAATTACATATTATGCTATAAGTACCATTATATTTTTTTGTGTCAATGTTATATTTTAAATTACCTTTGCTATGTTCGAGGTGTAAATTATTAATATCTTTATTTATACTTTTTAGAGTATTTTGAAATACTTCAAACTGCTGGGATATTTTTTCTTCATCATCTTTATTTAATATAGTACCATTTTCAATTAAATTTTCGATACTCTTAGTAAAGTCAGAAGTAGATTTTAAAACATTACTTATAGTAAAAAAAGATATTAGTATTGATATTAATGTGCAAGTCAATATATTAAAAACTTGAGTAGTTACTGAAACACCTGAATAAATAAGTATAAAAATCGAAACTATACCTGTAATAGCTACTAATGCTATATTAACAAAAAAACCTAATGTTAACTTCTTTTTGATATTGTCAGTATATGTGAATTTCATTTTAAATACACCTCTCCCATTTATCTAATTAAACTAAATAATCTAGAAACCTATATTCAATATTTGAACTGCAATCTTAATGTTGTTTTGCTTCTTCGTAGGCTTACCAGCATACCCCTCTGCGAATACGCCGCTTCGCCATATAACAATGTCAATATTCGTCAATCCTTTAATTTCATATTGAATGCAGGTTCTTAACTTTACATAAGTCTGGCACAATAAAAACTGTGTCAAAACTTTTTATGGTATTTGCATAAATCAAAATTAGTCTAAATTTATGCTCATAACATGAAAAACCTTAAGATTCTTGGCTTGTTCACAAGTTAACTTAAATACATTGAACACATGTTAATTTTATTTATAATTCATATTCCTTATTATATTTTATACACCTAATCGACGTTTTTTGTCAAGGACACAAAAATAAAAGCTTTGAGAAATGATTTCCAAAACAAAAACTGTTATACAAAGCCCAATTTTTCAAGATTATTCATGTACGAATTTATACCATTATATTTTTTGTTGTTCTACTATTTTTCGATATTTATTTGGTGATAGTCCCGTCATATGCTTAAAACATTGAGAAAAATACGACTGTGAAGAAAAACCTGTTGCCAAAGCTATTTGAGATATACTGTGATTGGTAGAGGTTAATAAGTCTTTACTATGCATAATTCTTCTTTCTATTAAATAGTTAATTGGTGATAGTCCATAGTATTTTGAAAAAGCATGTACTAAGTAAAATTTGTTTAAATGTGTCAATTTTGCAAGAAATTCAAGCGTAATATTTTCATAAAAATTAGAATCTATATACTGTTTTATAATGTTGCATTCTTTACTGCTTTTTTGCATAGGAACTATAGAAAAACAATAATTTGTAATTCTTTGCAGTTTAATAATTAATACTTCCAGTAAATTTTGACATACAATAGCGTAATTTTTGTCTTTTGAGTTTACTTCATTTATAAGAGCATTCAAATAAAAAAGCAGTTGAACTCTATCGTTTTTATAATTAAAAACACTATGACTATTTGTATTATTATCTTCTGAACTAAAATTAAATGTTAATCCGTCTACACCAAGTACAATATATTCTAAAGGTGACTCGGATAAAGAAAACTCTGTATGTTCAACATGAGGGTTTACAATTACTAAATCATCTTGTTTAACTGAAAAAGTTTTATTTCCGACAATAAAACTCCCCATACCGCTTAACACATAAAAAAACTCAGAAAACCAATGAGTATGTTTAAAGCTTCTCCAGTCACCTCCATATTTTGATGCACTTATATAAAGTAGTTTGGCCGAAATTTCTTCTGTATCTAAATAATCAACATTATATCTTGTATTACTCATATTTTATAATTCCTTTTTTAAAAGTAATATAGCAATAATTATATAATATTCTAAATTAAAACGCAATATTAATATATTCCTATTTTGCAAATAGTAAATTTAAATAAAAAAAAATTAAATAAAATAAAAAAAATATATATATACCTCAAAATAATTTTATTAAAGAAAAATAAAATAGCAATATTTATAAAAAAAATAGCAACAAAATAGTAGTAATTTTTTGATAAATTTGTATAATATTAATAAATGAATATTGTAGCTGTATATAATATAACGTAAGTTTGATGTAGTTTTGTTATGTCAAGTTCACGTAAATATACTATATTCATTTTAATAATTAAGGAGGTAATTATATGAAAAAATCAATTATAATATTTTTAGCAACTGCACTAATTTTTGGTTTGACTGCCTGCGGAGAAACAACCCCGACCCAGTCAACCCCACCATCAGAAGCTAGTGATAGTGCTGAAGAGAACGCTCCTGCAAATCAACAAGACGCCACTGGAAAGACTTTACATGTTGCTGCTTTAGAAAGTGCATATGGTGCTGATATGTGGAAAGAAGTAGGTTCAGCATTTGAAAAAGCAAATCCAGGTGTTACTGTAAAATTTACTATAGACAAAAATATTGAAGACGTAATTAGCCCAGGGATGAAAGCCGGAGATTTTCCAGATGTTGTGCATTTAGCTGTTGGGCGTGAAATGGGTTTAACCGAAACATTAACTAAAGATAATGCATTAGAGGAATTGACTGATGTACTTGATATGACAGTACCTGGAGAAAGTATAAAAGTTAAAGATAAGCTTATTAGCGGTTTTACAGACACATTAGTTACTAACCCATATAATGATGGAAGAACTTATCTTGCTCCAATGTTCTATGGACCTTGTGGATTATTCTATAATGCAGCTTTATTTAAAGAAAAGGGTTGGGAAGTTCCAACAACGTGGGATGAAATGTGGGATTTAGGAGACAAGGCTAAAGCAGAAGGAATTGCACTATTTACATATCCTACTGCAAGATACTTTGACGCATTTTTCTTTGCACTTCTTAATGAAACAGGCGGTTCCGATTTATTTAATAAGGCTATGACATATAGCGAAGGTGTTTGGGATACTCCAGAAGCAGTTCAAGCTTTTGAAATAGCAGGAAAATTGACAACATATGTAGAAAAAACTACAACCGCAAACGCAAATGATGATAACTATTTAAAAAATCAACAATTAATTTTAGATAACAAAGCACTTTTTATGCCAAACGGAACATGGGTTACAGGTGAAATGAAAGATGCTCCAAGAGCAGAAGGTTTTGAATGGGGCTTTACATCACTTCCAGCTGTAAAAAGTGGAGGAGATAGATATTCATTTACTTTCTTTGAGCAAATATGGGTTCCTAGCGAAGCTGAAAATAAAGATTTAGCTAAACAATTTATCGCTTTCTTGTATTCAGATGAGGCGGCTAAAATATTTGCTACTTCGAATGCAATACAACCTATAAAAGGTGTAAGTGAGTTCTTAGAAGGAGAAAATAAAATGTTCTATAGTATTTATGACAGCGGTGCAAAAGCTGCTATGGGTGGATTTGCTACTACTGACCCTGTTGAAGGCGTAAATATGGTTAGCACACTATTTGAAGCTGTTAATAGTGTTGTTTCAGGCGACAAAACTATAGAACAATGGCGTGCTGATGTAGCGGTAGCAAGTGATAAACTCAGGGCTGCATTAAAATAATAAACTTTTTGAAAACCTAAGCTTGTATTCAGACTGCTGAAAAAAATCTTGAGAGAGATGTTAACAAAGAGTACAATTTTTGTAAAATACCAACAAAAGTTATTTGTTTCTTTATTATAATTTATTTAAAGTCTCACTTTTATCATAATTTTGAAAAGACTTTTATAAAAAGTAACGGTTAGTCGAAAACTGCTTACCGTTACTTTTTTTGAGTTAATTAAAAATGTTATTTTTAAAAAGTCAATTACTCTTGTAAAGCATACGGAAAAGCTTTACCATTTTAAAAGCATCATATTAATATAATCACCATAATAAGAATGGAGATGAGTATATGAGAAAAGGCACAGCTAGGGAAAGATTTATATTTATTTGTTTATCACCTGCCGTATTACTGTTTAGTATTTTTATGATTGTTCCAACGCTTAATGTTTTTAACATGTCAATGTATAAATGGGGAGGTTACTCTAAAAATAAAGAGTTTGTTCTATTTAATAATTTTATAAAATTGTTTGAAGATGAAAATTTTTTTAAATCATTTAAAAATACAATACTCTTGATTGTAATAGTAACAGTAATCACTTTTGCACTTTCTTTGTTTTTTGCCTCAATATTAAGCAGAGAAAAAATAAAAGGGCAAAGCTTTTTTAGAGTAGTATTTTATATACCAAACATTCTCTCAATAGTAGTAATTAGTGCAATTTTTTCTGCTGTTTATGACCCCAATAACGGTATGCTTAACAGTTTTTTATCTATTTTTCGGGGTCAAGCTGCAGAACCTATCCTGTGGCTTGGAAATCAACAAATTGTTATATTCAGTATAGCAGGTGCTATGATTTGGCAAGCCGTCGGTTACTACATGGTAATGTATATGGCTAGTATGGCTAGTATCCCAGAAAGTCTTTATGAAAGCTCTGGATTGGACGGGGCAGGCAGAGTTACACAATTTTTCTCAATTACTATACCATTAATTTGGAGTAATATTCGTACAACATTAACATTTTTTATTATAAGTAATATTAATCTCAGTTTTCTAATTGTTAGAGCATTAACTAATGGTGGTCCTGATGGTTCGACAGAAGTATTTTTGAGCTATATGTACCAACAAGCATATACTAATTCATCATATGGATATGGTATGGCGATAGGTGTTATAGTCTTTGTATTTTCGTTTGCTTTGTCAGCAATTTTGAATAGTGTAACAAAGAGAGAGCCATTAGAGTTTTAGGAGGTTAAGATATGAACAATAGTAAAAAAGAATCTTTTAATGTTGATATATTGTACAAAATATTTGTATATATAGCACTTATCGCACTTGCAATAAGTATAATAGTTCCTGTTTCTTGGGCCTTTTTAGCTTCAATTAAAGAAAACAGTGAATTCTATGGAAACCCTTGGGCATTACCAAAAGGCTTTTATTTTCAAAATTTTGTTGATGCCTTTAATAAAGCCAATATGGGAAAGTACATGCTTAATTCTGTAATTGTAACCGCTATGGCAATAACAATATTATTACTAATTGCATTACCGGCAGCTTATGTACTTGCAAGGTTTTCTTTTAAAGGAAATAAATTCTTTAATATTTTATTTATGGGCGGATTATTTATTAATGTAAACTATATTGTCGTACCCATTTTTCTTATGTTGGTAGATGGAGATAAAGTAATTAAAGGATTTTTAGGGAAAGGCTTCTTGCTAAATAATTTATTTGTTTTGGCATTAATATATGCTTCGACAGCATTGCCTTTTACTATATATTTGTTGTCAAGTTATTTTAAAACACTTGCGAAAGACTATGAAGAGGCGGCTTCTGTTGATGGTAGTGGATATTTCAGAACAATGATACAAATCATTTTCCCTATGGCAAGACCTAGTATAATTACAGTAATTTTGTTTAATTTCCTTTCTTTTTGGAATGAGTACATAATAGCACTTACACTAATGACATCGACAGATTCTCCCAAAACTCTTCCTGTAGGTCTTATGAATTTGATGACTGCTCAAAATGCTGCGGCACAATATGGGCAGATGTATGCAGGATTAGTTGTTGTAATGCTTCCTACTTTAATATTGTATATACTTGTACAAAAGAAACTAACTCAAGGTATGACTCTAGGGGGATTAAAAGGTTAGAAAGGGGAATTATAATGAATAATAGTAAAGTGATTATTATTAATATAGTATCTTTATGTTTTTTTATATTATGTATTTGGTTAGTAATAAAAGGGCAGCAAACAGTTGGAATACAGGGAATTTACGTAATGCTAATTGGTTTAGTAGGGCTTATTGGATTACTTTACTCTTACAATAAAAGATATAAATAATGTGATATTGAAAATTAATATTTTGGGATTTTAGTCCTAATACCTGACTTCTTTCCCCTAAGAGCCTGTTTAAAATCTCGCTTTTAGCGTGATTTTAAACAGGCTCTTAGGAGTTATATTAATATGAGTTCGATGCAATAAAGCTGCATCAAATTTTTGATAATATTTGCACAAATTTAGACAAAAGTTGGGCTAAGTTTATGCTCATAACATGAAAAATCTTACGATTTTCGGCTTGTCTCACAGACCGGTTCGACGACAGTCGAACTCATGTTATATTATTATGTAATAAGGGGTGATGTTGTAAATTTATTGTGAAAAAATGCCGATACATGTATAAATAAATA
>CAYYRV010000044.1:0-12212 GCA_964474135.1 uncultured Defluviitaleaceae bacterium | reverse complement strand
AAGCGTGTGTTCAAGAAAATGGATTATGGAAATGTGTTAACGGAAATAGTATCATTTTAAAAACTCCTTTTCTGATTTTTATTATATTAGGTTTGAGTTCTCGGCTAAACTAAAAGTGTAGCAGACCGGCAGTGATGTGTTCAAAGGTACTATAGAAAAATACCCATCCATTTTGGGCTGTTGTGCTGATTCTGACTATCGAAAAACTTTTGGAAATATTGTTTTGGCGTTAGGCAAAACAGTAAAAATATCAGAAAAAATCAAGCCGAAAGAATGGGTAGTTTTGCCTATGCATTGGGTAGTAGAGGGAACTTTTAGTTGGATTAACAACTCACGCAGACTTTCCAAGGATTACGAAGTTCTAATTGTTTCTGAGGAAAACATGGTTATGATTTTTCATATTGCTACTTTGCTTAAACGTTTTTGAATACAGATTCTAAGAACAAGAATTGATTTTATAATAATCAACTAGTCTATAACATCACCACTAAATTTTTTTGACAAACAAAAATATACAGTTGAAATTATTTTATATTTATATTATACTTGTATAAAAGTTGCTTGATTTAATTGAGTTACAAAAACATATTGAGAATTTTATATTTGGCAGCTTTACATGAGAATTAATATTATTATATTTTGGGGGTGTAATGGTTTCGACAAGGATTGTAGGAGCAGAAGTAGCCATTCGCAGACAGTTACTGCGTTATTAAAACTAAAATTTAAAAAAATTAATCGACAACGATAATTTAGCTTTTGCTGCTTAATTAAAGTAGCCGTCGATCTAGTGTAACCTACTGCTTTAGAATTCGGCGTCGAAAGGTAGGGAACTTTATTGTCTAAGCTTTGCAACAATAAAAGATTTATGAAGCTACTAAATTTATTAGCGTGTTGGTTTGCTAATACTAGAGGGAATGTTTTATAACCAACTGTGATGGGAGAAACTTTTACTTTTAGATTTTTGGACAGGGGTTCGATTCCCCTCACCTCCATTTGAGGCTTTCTCGAAACAAAGATTGTCAAGACCTGAAAAGCTTGGTATTACTGGTTTTCTGAGAAGTAGAAAATTCTGAAAGAGGTATTCATGGCGGTTTGCTGTGAGTGCCTTTTTGTTTTTGGAGACTATTTTAATGAATTGATATTTTTGTCACATTCGGGACGTGCTGAAAATGGTGAGGTCGCCATGTTTGTCACGTCCGCCAAATTTTGCTTTTGCGCAAAGGGGTGTTAATCAGTGGTGACGGATTGATTTGGATGCTCTCTGCTTGTTTTTGAAGCTTTGACTGCTTAACGTTCTTTTGTTACTTTGAAGAGCTTGCAAGGGTCTCTGTGTGGCTCGAATTTGACAAGGCAAAAAGAAAGAACCATATGGCGGCTCTTTCTTCCCTAATTTAAACATGGATTCGATAGTCTTTTATTAACGATTCTAAGTCGATTCTTGTTGTCAAAACCTCTAAAGAATCATTATCTTTATTAGGTACTTTAATTTTATAGTAGACTTCTACATGGTTATTGAATACTAGCACTTTTTCTATATAGCTATCAATGAAATATCGGCATTCAGCTATATTTTTTGTTTTAACAAAGTTTTTGGACTTCCCCACAAGCTCAGTTACTGTTTCTTCTGAAATTTGCAAGGATTTATCTATTGTAAGCTCTTGTATACGATTTTCCAAATACTGCTTGCGCTCTTCTAAATCTCTAATCTTTTCTTTTACGGTATCGAATCCGATACCTGTTTGCGCTATCAATTCAACGATATTATTGATTTCTTTCATAGCCGAATCTAATTGAGCCTTAACTTCAGCCAATTCTTCTGCATTGAAGGAGTTGCGTTCATTATTATATTCCGTCAACATCTTTGCTAACTTTTTGATGGATTCTTCGTTAAACAAACTACTGTACAGTTCATCTAATACAAAATTATCAAGATATTCTTTGTTTACTTCCTTATTTTTACATCCCTTGTGTTGCGCTCTGTTTGAGCAACGGTATGTAACATATTTTGTTTTTCCTCTGCCGCAAAAACGGGTGTTGCCGTACAAAGCTGAACCGCACTCCCCGCAGAAGGCAAGACCGGACAGCAGGTATGTTTCTTTTGCCTTGAATTTTCCGCCATTTTGAAGATTTTTCGCAAGAATGGCTTGCGCCTTGTCAAATGTTTCTTTGTCAATGATTTGCGGCATTCCTCCTTCGATTCTGATGATTTCATCCTCCGCCTTCAACATCGGTCTGCGTTTTCCGTCCAAGCCTTTTTCTTTTTTCCGGTTATAAATGTAAGTGCCTGTGTATTTTTCATTTTTTAAAATTGTATGAACACTGCTACTACCAAATGCCTTTCCGGCTTTTGTTTTGTACCCTAAACTGTTCAAATAGCACATAATTTGTTTATATCCATGTCCTGTAGTGTACATCTCAAAAATGCTTTTTACTATCTTTGTTTCTTCTTCGTTAATCAGATACTTTTTTGTTTCCTTATCCACATTATAACCAAGCGGGGCAAATCCTCCTGTATGTTTGCATTGATAGGCATTTTCTTTCAAGCCTTTCATAACTTCTCTGGCAAGGTTTCTGGAGTAATATTCTGCATTACCTTCAAGCAATGATTCAAGAAAGATACTTTCCGGCGAATCATCAATTCTTTCAAGCACTGAATGTAATTTAATTCCATTTATCTTTAGTTTTCTTTTGTAAATAACAGAATCGTACCTGTCTCTTGAAAAGCGGTCTAATTTGTGTATAATAATGTGACGAAACTTAGCCTTTGCGCTGTCCGCCATCATTTCCTGAAACTGCTCCCTGTCGTCAGTAGTTGCGCTTTTTGCATGGTCTGCATATATTTTGCCAACGACAAACCCGTTATCTTCTGCATATTTAGCACAGGCTCTAACTTGTGCGTCGATACTTTCTTCACGCTGATTACCGGAAGAAAATCTTGCATAAATGGCGCAAATATTTTCTTGCGGCGATATGGCATTTCTTTTTACAGC
Organism: uncultured Defluviitaleaceae bacterium; assembly: GCA_964474135.1. Classification (GTDB taxonomy): domain Bacteria; phylum Bacillota; class Clostridia; order Lachnospirales; family CAYYRV01; genus CAYYRV01. The sequence continues at coordinate 9,222 of CAYYRV010000044.1, read as the reverse complement.
CAAATTGTTCTCTCCCCTCTGTTTAGTTGTAAGTGATATGAAGCGGTTTTTTAACCGCTTCATATTCAAAATAATAATATTAATTTGAACTATTATTTTTTGCACTAAAATCATAGTACAAAATCTTGTATAATAGTAAAATCACTGCCTGTAACTGCTCGGTTTTTTTGGTTTCAAAATCTTTACTTTTCATTATAAATCCCACCCCCTACTTAGGCATTACAGGTGTTCTTGTGTAGTTGTAATGATTATATTTGCGCTTTACAAGCCTAATACCTTTAATATAGCGGTCTTTACTCTTGCCTAAAGTAAAAGGGATTCCATTTGAGTGTAAGCGTGATTTTATCTCTACTGTAAACCTCAAACGGTTAATTTGAGCCTCTCCACCTTTATGCCTAATCCAGTTACAATATCCCTCGAACAAATCTTTATAAAACTCTTTTCCGCTGCTGTCAGCCACAATTGCATCTTTCACAAAGCCGTATAACGGGTCTATGTTACCAAAATAATCTTCAAGCACCTTGTCGATTTTGCTTGACTTTGTGAACTCATAATCATTTGCAATCAATCTTTTCAAACCTTTAATGGCAAAGTTGAAGATGCCGTTAAGTTCATTTTTCAGCTTATCTTTAAGATACTTGTCGGCTTTTTTGCCTTTAAACTGTGCGTCAAAAGGTATAATAAGCATTTTTCTCTTTAAACCGTCGGTTAAATCTCTGGTTATAGGCAAGCTGTTCATCGCCATAATTATTTTACAGAACGGTTCAAATGTGTATGTTGCACCGTATTTAATCTCAGCCGCTATAGGGTCGCCTGAAACAATTGCTTTGAAATATTGGCTGTTAAAACCGTTCCTTGAAAACTCATTTTCACTTGCAAAATTTACAAGTTTACCAGCCAATTCGTGACGTTGAAAAGGCTTTTCTAAATCCGCTAACGGTATTGTAGATACATTTGCTTTACCTAATAGCATATTGATGACATGTATTAGGGTGCTTTTACCATTTGCGCCGCTTCCAATAAAAAGAAAAGCTTTTTCTGCCTGTACAGATGAAGTTAAGCAGTAACCCAAAACTTCTTGGATTATTTTAAGGACTCTTTTATTTGCTAAAAAAATTTCTGAAAGAAATTTTTTGAATCGGGGGCAATCAGCATTAGGGTCATAATTTATCGGTAATCGGATACTGGTTCTTACATATGGGTCATGTTCTATAAGTTCAAAGGTTTCTAAGTCAAATAAACCATTTTTAAGATTCAAGTAACTTCTATCCATATCAAATTGCCTAACATATGGTGCTTTTCTTCTTAATACTGCGATATACTCCGATTCTTTTGAAGAACACCAAGTGTTTTTTATATACCTGTGCAAGAAGCGCATTAACATTCTTGATAGCATAATGTGTGAAAGTTTCTTATAAATATTTCCCCTATAAATATAGAAAAATCCATTTTCACAATATACTAAGGATTTTTTCTTAAGTAACGCTTGTGCAAAAACATTAGCATTAAGCCCTGATACCTTACCATTTTTGTCAAACTCAAAGCCAATCCTTTCTAACTCTTGAAAACTGTACTTGTTATTTTTCAATTTGTTCCCTCCTTTGGTGGTTTCCGGTTTGTTGTCCCCTAACTGTCCACACACTGCCCCTGTGGTTCTATTGGAAACGTGGAGCTGTGAGCAGACAAGGTCAGGTGGTCGGAAGTTTTGAAAATCTTTTAAATTTCAGAAGTTTTTATCCCACAACGTTTTTTGAGAAAAACGCCCCCTTGACAACGTTGGAACTGGTTGTGCAAAAGACGGTGGTCAGTAGTGGTTTAAATTGCCCACTGCTGACACGCCTTGACAGTTTGTTGGCTTTTAATGTGCTTTTGTTGTTACTTTTGGTGACGTTTTTTCTTTTTTCTCGTTGGTTTTGCAGTTGTTAAGTTTTTTGGTGCTTCTCTTGGTTCTTTAATTTCCTTTCCAACAGTTACCACTGCTATCATTTGAGTTTTGCCGTTTGTTTTTTTTATTTTCTTAATCTTGATGTTGTTGAATGTTATTGATGACTTTCCTGTAAAATCAAGTTCAAAAATTTGTGTAAAAAGCAAAACCAACCGTGAGTTGTAAATAATTGGCTTTCCGGATGGTGAAAATTCAAAAGACTCGCTATTTTCTAAACTTCCTCGTGAGATATAACAAGAATTTTTAGTGAATGCAATATTTACCTTTCGTGGTGATTTTAAGTCACTATACAGACTGTTTGAAAATTGAGTGCGCTTATTGCCATTAGAGGCATTAATTGATGAAATTGAGTACATTTGTTTGTTACCGGAGATTTTAGTATCGATTGTTGATAAGTCAATTGTTGAATTTGAGTTCATTTTTTATTACCCCCTTCTTATTTATATCGATAGAATATCATAAGCTAAAAATACTGTCAAATAAACGTAATTCTCAATTTTTACATCATTTCAAGGCGTTTTATTAACTTTGATTAAATTAATTCTAGCGATTATTATTACAAATTTATTATTTTCTATTGATATTTTATTTTTTCTATGATACTATAGAAAAAATCCACAAAAAATATTTTTAAATAATAAATTTCAAGAGGGATAATATGCAAAACATCAACAATACAAATAAAGAAACAAATAGTTCTGAACTATTGAATAGAGATGTGCGTAAAAAAATTATTCTTAACCGCATAAAAAATATGAGAACAGCCACTGCAAAAGATATTCAACATCCATCCGAAAATGAAACAACAAAAGTGATTTTCAAAATGTCTACTTTATACCAAGATTTAAAAGAGTTATTGGTAGATGGGTCTGTTATAAAAGAAGGAAAAAATTATAAGTATTTTGATGAGCTTATTTTAAAGTATGGAGGCATAATAGAGAATCTTGCAGAAAAAGAATTACCTAAAAAAATAAATAAGATGTCAAAATCGGAAAAGATTGAAAAACGTATCAAAAGAATTATATCAGTAATAAAAGAGACACCATGTACCAGAAGAGAATTAATAGTAAAAGTGAACAAATTTAGAAATCATTATGAGGAGTCTATACAAACAAACAAAATATATCGTTATGTAGACAAATTGATTGAAGAAAACAGGATACAAGAAATTGAAGGAAAAAAACTAAAATTAATAACCGCAGACCAACCAATAGATAAGCAATTAACAGCCAAATCATTAGATGTGGCATTTTTAAAATTCATTTTACCTAAGACGGTTTCCGATATTGCTATTACTGATAATACTGTAACGGTTATTTTTAATTTCACAAGCTATGAGGAAATTATATCAAAAAAAATATATGAATTATTCCGCCAAGATGTAGCTTATACTTCATCTGAAAATGGGGCGGTTATAGTTTACTTGAAATCAAGTAAACATTGTGATGTTGTTCGATTTTTAACTGAAATTAAAAATGGTTTATCGCAAAATCTCAGACGCTCACCATGAACCCCAGTCATCAAAAGCCTTATTTCAAGCCGTTTTTGAAAATACCAGAAATCCGCCTGATTTTTTCAGGATTTGTTAACCTCTAAAAAAGCCTTATTTCAAGCTGTTTTTTTGAGGGTTGGAAAAAGCCTTTCACTTCGGATAGTCGCCACGTTTGGTATTTTTGCAGTGGGTGGCATGGGTGTGGGTGTTATTCTGACCTCGGTTTGGCTTGAGAATCCTCCTGCAAGAAATGGAAAATTTGATTCCTTGTGTCTTGGATAGGGTTATGGGGTGGGAAGCTCCCAATGCTTGGTCTTCTATGAAAAAAAGAACCCCCATGCTATTGTTGGCATGGGGGAAATTAAAATATCTTCCTTAACTACAGAGAATCATTATTTTATTTACGGCAAATCAAAAATGCTTTTTTCTTCAACATATGAAGCGATTGTAAGACATTCATTGCCATTTTCTTCATTGAAAATACCCTTTCTTTATGTATTATTCTTTTTTATCATTCTTTTTACCCAACACCATTAGTACCACTATAATCATAATTGGCAATATTATCCACCATATAGAAACTGTAAATTGTGCAAGTGCAAGGGCAATAACAGCACAAATTAATATTTCCTTAACTATTGCACCACCACCAAAGTATGTTACTCTAAATATCTTGTGGTACAATATTTCAAACCCTACAATGTAGACTATCCATAAGATATTCGTAATCAGCCCGCTCATCAAATTCCCTCTTTGTTTAATTATTTCTTGGATTCATTTCAGAAAAATTACAGATATAAACTTTAACAGTTTCTACTTCAAATATCTTTTTGTTATTTGATTGAATATAATCAAATATTTTATTTCTGTTACAATATTTATTAAAAATACCATCAAGTATACATTCTATATTATCTTCCCAAAAATCCATGTCATCAGAATCAAAGCTAAACCCAAATTCTGAAATATAGTTATCTGTATTGTAGCTATTAGAGTTGTTAAGATTTAACATAGCAGATACCATATTTGCCATATCAGTTTTTGAAATCAGTTCAGACAATACTGACGGTTGGTACAATACTTCATTAAATTGTTCATTTCTTATAGATTCGCTTTTTAAAAATACGCTATTATGTTCAAGTATTAAGTATTTGTCCAAAATACCATAAGCGTTTTCGTCTTGCTTCTTCAGCCTTTCGCTAATATCAACTATCTTCTCCAAATCAAAATCAATTTTCATATCGTTGCAGAAGTTCATGAGCTTTTGCTGTATTTCCTTTTTCTTTGCCATTCTGACATTAACCTTTCCTAATTATTTTATAAGTATTTTTTTGACTATGTCAGGCTGTTTCTATGCCTTTACATAAGAATGTGTACCTGCTTTTGACCCTTTACATTTTCCGCCATATGTTGCACCGGGCTTTGAAGTTGCTAATGTTTTCTTTCCGCATTTTGTACAAACCCATGATACAGTTGCCATAACATATCTCACCTCCTAATTAAGTTTATCAGTAGCCTTGCTATATTTGAAAATTACAGTATTACTATATATTATAATTCAAGTGATACTAAATTGCAATCCTCTTTTTGAAAATCTACACTTTTAATAAAGAATTTAAAAAGAGGGGTTAAATATGGAAGAATTGAATTGGATGGAGATAGGTGGAAGAATAAAAGAACTCCGAAAAAACAATAGAATCACCATTGAACGGCTTGCGGAAATGATTTGTGTATCTACATCTTTTATTGGATTGGTTGAAAAAGGGGACAGCGGTATTAGTATTGACAATCTTTTCAGGCTCTCTAAAGTATTTCAAGTGTCTGTTGACTATCTCTTGACTGGAGAACAAAACAAAGAACCTAACACTGCCCCTACAAAATTTAACAGACTTGAGACGGCTCTTTACGACTATTCAGAAGATGAAATAGCATTTTTGCTTGAGTTGTCCAAATTTCTTAAAAGCCGTGTTTCTGTGAAAAATTAATCTTTTTAATTAGTAACATGGTAATGCAAGATACAACTTCCAGTAATAGTAAAGCAAAATCAATGGGAATACCGTGACTATCGTATTTATCCAAATGGTTTTCTATGGAAAGTTGTATTTTTTCATTTAATTTATACAGTTTTATAAATTCTTCCTTCATAATCAAAAATCCTTTCCGGATACTCCCTAAAATTCCGCTAAAATATTTTTAGGTGCTATATTCCTTGGCATAATGACCGTAACGGCAAATTCATTATTCAGCAGATACAAAACATTAATAAAAATTTCATTTGCTGTTTGGATTGGCTCTGCATATTCAAATGTACAAGCTTCAATGTCAATTTCTAATTCGCAGATAAGCTGTAAATCATCTTTATTGTCTGCAAATATAATATAACCACCGTCATCATTGTATTGGCGGTGTTTACCGTAATTATCATCAAGGGATTTTGCTATGCCTTTGATGGTCTCCAAAACTTCATTAGGTAAAGATAAGTTTTCAGTTTCTTTTAAGTGACTGATTTTTATATACATAATAAAAGCTCCTTATTTTTTAATTTAAACATTGTAATGGCTATTTGTATTTAATTTTCACTCATTGATTCTGAAAATTCCTCTGAAACATTGTCAATGGCTGTGTGAATGGATTCTTGTGGGACAGCTTTTTTACGTCCTTTCTTTCCCTCTTTGCTAGTTTCAGCTTCCGATTCTTCTTGAGGTATTTCAAGCATTGGGAAAGGCTTCAAAATCCAGTTCGAGCGCAAGGAAGGGTGAAGAGGGTGAAAGCCTTCTTCACCGTGTATTCCGTGAAGTTCAAAGAGTTTGTCTTTGTGGGGTTCAAGAAGTTTGAGAACGTTAGTGGCTCTTGCAGTGATTTTTTTGTTGCTTGCTTTGCCCCAACAGATAATTGCTGTGTCGCTTTGTTCCACTGCTTGCAAAATGGCGTTGTTGTTGCTTTCATCAGTTAGATTCTCGAAAGTTGGATTACTTTTCAGTTGTGCATTTACCTTTGAAAAGAGATTGACTATATTTATTCTTCCAAAATCCAATCTATAAGCATTGTTAATGCAAAACAGGGTAGTTAAATCCATTTCCACACAATCTGCAGAACCTGCCGCAAGCATTATTACGCAAACTGATTTCTTACTATTATTCCATTCTTTAGTCAATGAGTATCTATGTTCCTTATTCTCTGAAAACGCTATGCTTGTTGTCATGGTTATAGTTTCATTAATTGTCATGGCTATCCTCCTTAATAAAATCCTTTGAAATAAATATCCTCAAAAGGCGGCTGTTTCTGTTTGTGTTTTATAACTTGTAATGACGAATCTTCGCCGTCTATCGTTTCAAGAATAAATATTTGCTAATAGTCTAATTTTTCATTACTTCTAATCTTTTTGTCTATCAACTCCCATAAAAATATTTGTAATTCTAAAGAAATTGAGAGGTCTATACCTTTCGTAAGTAACGTTTATTTTGAAACATTGTTAAATTCCTTTCTGTTATACAAATATAATTTTGATGACGATTTTAATTGCTTTAATAATTTTCAACATGCATTTATCCTCCTTCCTGCGACAATAAAAATGACCCATTAGCAATCAGCTAATGAGTCAAAAGAATAATATTTATTTGTGGATTTGATTGATACTGTCAGGAATTTGCTTACGAATAAAATATTTTAATTAATTATCTATAGAAGTCAACTCTATCTGTCTTTTACTGAATAAAAGGTTCACATCAAAACTGGAGAGGATATTTAATCCCAATACCCCAGACGAAAAACTTTCTTGTGGAAACGTGTGAGCATAAACTAAAATATTGCTCAATTCCAAACCTCCCAATTTCACCTTATCAAGAATTACTTCGTTTACGTATTCTATACCGCTTGCTGTTGTAATCCTTTTAACTCTACCTTCTGTTATATTATAACCTGCTCTGTATAATATATCTTTTGAAATAGTAGTCATGCTTGCACCTGTATCCAGTGTAACGGAAAGCAGACTATATTTATTCCGATTTTTGTTCCAAAGCCATGTATCAACCATTAGCAAACCACTAAATAAATCCATTTTGAGGATAATATTTTTCATAATATTACACTTATCCCCTCCGGTATTTTTCCGGCGTATCTAAAGTAGGTTAAACTCGTCTCATAATCGTATTTTTCCATTTTACGTATAACATTATCTCTATTTTCATTATGAAGAACTACTTCACCGCCGGTTACGCTTCCGAATTCATTTGTTGTGCAATTAATCATAAATATCCATTGTCCATCATATTCCTTGTGAACTTCTTCTATTTTCAGATACATGGTAACATCTCCTTTCCAAACTAAATTTTCATTTAGACATTAGTTTTACAACCTTATAGGCATTTCAAGATTATCTGTTAAGATGTATCTTAATATTGCATTTGCATCAACTATGACCATGTTTTTCTCTCACCGCCTCACCCCAAGCCTCTTTTTCCTTGCCAACCATATCAATATTAGCATATTCATTAAAAATACCCTTTGCCGTGGTTTCTTGCGCTTCTAATTCAGTATCATTTAATATAATAACTCTTACATTTTTTTTCAGTTCATTCAGATATTTTTGTGGAATTTCTATTTTTCCGTTATTTATTTTTGTATTAAATTCTATAGCATACATCTTATGCACCTCCTTAGAATTTGAATGATATATAAATATTATATCATATACTTGCTTAAAAAACACTGATTTAAAAAAATGTGAATTCATTTGAATACGCTTACCGCCATAAAATATATTTTACAAAAGGAATTTAAAATATAAATTTATTTTCGAGAAAGGCTAAGCAGGAGCTTCACCTCCATTTGAGGTTTTCACGACTGAAAAATTTGATGACTGTTTTATCAGATTCTACAATGACAAAAAAGTTCTGCTTGGGTTGAAAATATTGCAGAACTTTTTTGTAAGCAGAAATGCTTGATTTTATAAGAAAAATTATGTCACATATAAAATGGTAGTACACAAAACAAATATTATTTACAATTAATATAAAAATACAGTTTAAAAAATGAAAATTATAATGTGAAATGGGGTAAAATATGGGAAATAAGGATATTAACTGTTTTATTATTGGACCAATTGGTGATGAAAACAGTATTGTTCGCCAAAGAGCAGATAAATTATTAAAGCATATTATTGGACCTATATGCAAAGAGAATTCTGTTACAGCTATACGAGTAGATAAAATTAGTAATTCAGATGTCATAACTGATACGATTCTGAAAAACTTAAATTCAGCAGACCTTGTTATTGCTGATTTAACAGACCATAATCCAAATGCTTTTTATGAGCTTGGGTATAGAGTAGCTATTGGTAAGCCTTTAATACAACTCATAGAAAAAGGAAAACCCTTACCTTTTGATGTATCCGTAGTCCGCACATTTACATATGACCTCACTGATTTAGATAGTGTTGAGGAAACCAAAAAACGACTAGATGAAACGATAAAAGTCTTACTTAATAGTCTGATAAATCAGGAGGATACTATTACGAATGAAAAATCAGATTCATTAGTAAATATTGTCTTAGGTACATTATATGAAATAAAAGATGCCATTTATGAGCTAAGGGAAATTACAAAAAATAATATTGCTGAAATAGTATCTTCAATTGTAAAAACTTCCTTTGATAATGCAAAGCCGCAACAAAGCATGGAGTCAGCATTAATTAGCGGCTTGTTACCAGTCTTGATAGAGAATCCAGAAAAATTAGGTCGTGTTCTAAAATTATTGAGCCAATGAAAAACGAGCAAAAAACCAGTAG
>CAYYRV010000043.1:0-13431 GCA_964474135.1 uncultured Defluviitaleaceae bacterium | reverse complement strand
TGCCACCATAACCATTCAAGACCACACCTTTACATGTAATATTTATTTATACATGCATCGGCATTTTTTCACAATAAATTTACAACATCACCCACGATTTAACATTTGTAATAACCCTGCTCAGTGACGCCCAACACCGCAGCCATTTCTTTTATGCTGTATTTTGTGCGGTTATAACAGATAGCATGGTTTTACATCTTTTGGCTCTTTGCGAAAAAACTTAATGCGTCCCTCAATATTTAATTAGCTCTCTTATCGCCTTAAAAGCTTTATTTCTTACGCTGGTTTTTGGGACTGTTTTTGCTTCCCCCTCATTGTTTTTTGTTTTGTTTCTTACATCCGGCTGTTTAAAGTTCCATATGGTATATCAAGTTGGCTGGCTGCATTTTCTAGCCCTATTTCTCTTGCTAACTTCATCGCTTCTGTTTTGAATCCACTATCATATCTTCTCATTTTAAAAACTCCTTTTCTGATTTTTATTATATCAGATTTAAGTTCTCGGCTAAACTAAAAGTGTAGCAGACCAGATGAAATTGAGCAAAAAGTAATGACAATGTATGCAAAAGGCGTGAGTCAACATGATAATAGAAGAGAGTCTAAAAGAAATTTACGGGGTAGAAATCCCGCAAACACTTATTTCAAAAATTACCGATAAAATTTTGCCTGAAGTGAATGAATGGCAAAATCGCCGGCTGGAGTCAATTTACCCCATCATTTATTTTGATGGAATTGTGTTTAAAACTCGTAAAGATAGCCAAATAATCAATAAATGTGTCTATTCGGTTATGGGCATTGATATGGATGGACAAAAAGATATTTTAGGTATTTGGATTTATGAAAATGAAAGTTTAAGCTTCTATGCATCCATTTGTGCTGACCTAAAAAAACATGGAGTTTCAGACATTTTTATAGCTCGCCATGATAATTTAAAAGGGCTTGGAGAGGCGATAAACGCGGGTGTTTCCAAAGACAGAAAGGCTGTGTGTGCCGACCTCAAAAAAATTTATGGTGCAGTAAATCTTGACGATGCCGAGTATGCAAAAGAAGAATTTAGGGAAAAATGGGATAAGAAGTATCTACAGTGTCGGCGCTTATTCTTAATTTATGTGCTATAGAGCGTATTCCCATGCCTTCAACAGACAATTTTATTATTTCTTTGTCAACATTAGGTTTGCATCCATTGTATGTATGCTCAGCAAAAAAGGTTTTATGAGTGTATTCAATATTGTTACATTTATACCTTTGCTTACCATTCTAAGAGCCTGTTTAATATCTACGGAGTAGTAAAGAAATAAATGCCAGTAGAGTATTATGTATTTTACGTTCACAGTTTTTCCATAATAAGCGGTAATCTTCAAGCCAAGCAAAAGAACGTTCTACAATCCAACGTTTGGGAAGGATTACAAATTTGTGTAATTCGTTGCGTTTGGCCACCTCAACATCTGCAGCAATTAGTTCCTTCACACTATTGGCAAAATTCTCGCCTGTATAGCCCCCATCGACTAAAACTTTTTGGCGTTTTGATAAATTGGGGGCGGCATATCCAATCATTGATACTCCGCCATCTCTATCGGTCACATTAGCCGTGCTAACAAACATCCCATGAGGCAAACCAAGGATATCAACACCTATATGAAGTCTAACACCTGAAGTTTTTTTCCTGAATCAAAGCCCTTTTCCTCAGCAGTATCAGTATTTTTGATGCCTTTGGAATCTACGATTATCATTGTAGTCTGTTGGTCACGGTCGTTTATTGAACGCTTCTTCTCAACCAACTCTCGCATAACACGGTCAAGGACGCTTTCTTCACCCTCGGAGGCACTTCTCCAAACATCATAATGGTAATAGCATATTTGCCACTTCGGAAAGTCATGCGGTAATGAACGCCAACGACAACCTTCTCTCAGCCGGTATAATATAGCGCAAAATATATCATAAATATCTATTTTTCTTGGATGGGTAACTTTCTTCGATGATTCAAGTGTATATCTTATTACTTCAAAGGTTTCTCTTGTTATATCGCTTGGATAGCTTGCTCTCATTTTTTCTTGCCCTTTAGTTTTTGCATAAATTATATAACTTTTTGCCTTAATTTGGAAGATATTAAACAGGCTCTTATAACCAAATTTATTTACAGTCTCCCTTCCACAAAATGGACATCTCAAATTTATTTTAACCATAATTTGCCCCATGTATAGTTTTTTATATACTTCGACAAATTATGACAATATGTTTAGAACACGACCCACGTTATATGTAAGATAAATGGACTGTTGCTCCACTTCTTTTTTTAGTGATTTTGCAACAGCCCCATCTTTTTTATTATAAACTTAAAATTTAATTCCTACGTTTTATTTTATAATAAGCTTTTTAAGAATATCAACAGGTATAATTAGTACTGCAAGTAACAATACAATAATCCACTCTGAAAAATTCAAGCCGTAACATCTTAAAATTGCACCGCCAAAATATGTCATAATAATTTGTATAATAGCAATCAGACCAATAACTTTTAAGAAACCTGTATTCTTATCAATATTATCGAATATATTAATTTTTTCAGTCCTAGCATTAAAGGCATTAAAAACTGCTGAAAAGATAAAGAATGCAAAGTATGCTGTAAGAAGATATTCATTGTTTTTACCTTCACGAAACATTCCACTAAAAATATCTGTAACAAGTAATAACATACTAGCTATAAATATAAAAATACTTCCTGTTAATATTGAACTCCACATATACTTGCTTACTATATTCTCATCTCTGCGTTTTGGTTTTTCTTTCATAAACCTTTTTAATGCAGGCTCACCTCCAAATGCAAGTGCAGCAAGTGTATCCATAACTAAGTTAACCCATAAAATTTGTGTTATGGAAAGAGGATTCTCCATACCTAAAAGAGGAGAAACAAATGAAACTAATACTGCACCAACATTTATTGTAAGTTGGAAAATAATAAATTTACGAATACTATTAAAAATTGTTCTACCATATAATATCGCTTTATCTATAGAGCTAAAATTATCATCCATAATAACTATATCACTTGCTTCTTTTGCAACTTCTGTTCCTCCGCCCATAGCAAAGCCTACATCAGCCTTCTTAAGAGCAGGGGAATCATTAACACCATCTCCTGTCATTCCTACTACTAGGTTAAGTTCTTGTGCTACCTTTACAAGTCTGCTTTTATCACTTGGTAATGCACGTGCGATTACTCTAATATTAGGAAGCATATTTTTTAGAGAATCGTCGGTAATATTTTGTAGCTCATCTGATGTTATAACAATATCTGAATCTTTAGCAAGCAATCCAGCTTCCTTTGCTATTGCCATAGCAGTATCTTTTCTATCACCAGTAATCATTACAACCTGCACTCCGGCATTTTGAACCTCTGATATAGCAGTTATTGATTCTGGTCTTACATCATCTCTAATACCTATAACTCCTATTAATGTCCATTCTCCCTCTGGAAGTGAATCTTCCAAAAGCTGTTCATTACTTACTGCAAAAGCCAAAACCCTAATAGCACGAGATGCCAATTTATTAATCTGCTCATCTAACGGCTTAATATCATTTAAACGTTGTATTTCTCCGTTTTCATCAAAATAACTTGTACATTTTGCAATAATACGTTCGGGAGCACCTTTTATTAAAGTATAGTTATAATCACCCTTTACAGAAGTAGCAGAATATTTATTCTCACTATTGAAAGGTATAGAATGAATTTTTGTTAAATTTTCATCATTACTTTCATTTATAACAAATCCTAAAAGTGCTCTTTCTGTAGCGTTTCCACCAATTATTTTACTATTATTACCATCATTTGTTGCAATAGCATTTGTATTATGTCTTATACTAACAGATAAAAGCTTTCCTAGTTTACCTACAATATTGTTAAATGTACCATATTCTTTTCCATTTGCATCTACAAACACTACAGCTTCAAGTTTACCTTTTGTTATTGTACCTGTCTTATCGCTAAATAATATATTAAGACTACCCGCCGTTTCAATACCGGCAATTTTTCTAACAAGTACATTATCTTTAAGCATCTTGCCCATATTAAGTGCAGAAACAATAGCAATCATTAAAGGTAGCCCTTCGGGAACTGCCATAACAATAATGATAACTGCAAGTATCACTGCTTGTACAACATCATTTGCTACAACCATCCAGTTAGATACATATTCGGATATTAAGGCAAAATCAAAATTATTGTGAATTACTATTTTTTGGAGTAGGAAAGCAACTGCTATAGATATACCACCAATATAACCAAACTTACTAATAGAATCCGCAAGTTTGCCAAGTTTTACTTTTAAAGGGGAATCTCTATCATCGTCAGCCTGCAATTCTTTTGCAATTTGACCATAAACAGTTTTATCACCAACTGTAGTAACACGCATTGTTGAATTTCCTGAACACACTACTGTACCTCGAAAAACTTTATATAGGTTTAAAAAATCCATCGCTGTTTCTTCTTCTTGATAGTCCTGCGGCATTTGCTTTTTTGTAGCTTCTTTACTTTCTCCGTTGAGTACAGATTGGTCTACTTTTATATCACCATCTATAATTATTCCGTCAGCAGGAATTTTATCTCCAGACTGCAAAACAATACAATCCCCAACTACAACATCATCAACAGGAATTTCTGTTAATGTACCATTTCTATAAACTTTACACTTTATTTTTGAAGCTTCCTCTTGCAGTTTTTGAAAAGCGTTTTCATTTCTATATTCCGAAAACGTAGAAACAAATGTTGCTAAAATTACTGCTAAAGCAATACCTATCGACTCATACCAATGGGCTTGTCCTAGTATTGCAAAACCAACGTTAATAACTAAAGCTAAACATAAAATTTTAATCATTGGGTCGCCAAAATTACTTCTTAACTTATCCCAAAAGCTTTCTGATTCATGCTCACTTAATAAATTGCTTCCATTTTCATTTCTTGATTTTAAAACTTCATCATCATTTAAACCTAGTTTAACCATATTGCACTCCTTTTAAAATTTATAATATTAAGAATCTGCTTTATACAAATCCTAAATTTGTTCAGTTACATTAAACGATTAAATATTATGTTTGTTTCTAAATTTTACAAAATTTCTTATTTATATTAACTATTTAAATTTTTAATAGATTTTATTATATCATCATCAGGATTAATATAAGCTGTATTGTAATTATCATAAATAACCATACCTGGTTTTGCACCATTAGGCTTTTTAACATTTCTTTTTGTTGTATAATCAACAGGAACATGTGTTGATTCTTTTCCCTTGCTGTAATAAACAGCTAAATGAGCAGCTTCATTTAATGTAGTATTAGGAACACTCTTACCCTTAGCCTTTATTATAACATGAGAACCAGGGATATCCTTTGTATGAAGCCAAATATCTAGTGCTTCTGCAAATCTTAAAGTCAACTCATCATTTTGCTTATTATTTTTTCCCACATAAATCTCAAAACCATCAGATGAAATAAATTGTAAAGGCTTTGCCTTTTTAGGCTTCAATCCTTTTTGCTTTTTGCGTTTTTTTATAAAACCTTCTTCTGCAAGTTCTTCACGTATCTCTTCTATATCTGCTTCGTCTAAAGGTGTGTTAAGAGTATTTAAAAGACTTTCGAGATAAGTTATTTCTTCATCATTTTGTTTCACTTGTTCTTGTAATGCAACAAAAGTTCTTTTCTGCTTATTATATTTTTTGAAATAGCTTTGTGCATTTTCAGAAGGTGTCAAGTTAGGGTCAAGAGTAATCGTAATAAGAGGGCAATCTTCAACATAAAAATTTTCTGTTGTAAAAGATGTCATACCTTTTTCTATAGAATGAATATTAGCTGTAATAATTTCTCCTTTTATTTTTAGTTTATCTCTATTTTTTATATCATTAAATGTTTTAATATATAGTTCTTTTTTCTTAAATCTTCTTTCAAGATTTATTTGAATGACCTTTTTAATATCCGTAGTTTTTTGGTTTGTCCTGTATATTATATCTTTTTCACCGTAAAAAAATTCTAACATATTAGAAATTGACTCAAAGTTCTTTTTGTTGTATTCTGCTAAACTTGTCATTGTAACACTTGAAAAATCTATTGGTTTTTTGCCACTAAATATTATTTCACAGCTATATTTACAATTTTTTATATAATTTTCTAAGTCTCTAAATGTATAATAAAGTTCTGTTTTTAATTCATTATTAAGCAAGGAAACATTGATATTAGGTTCAACTCCTGCTCTAAAACAAATCTCTCCTGCCAGAAAAGGGCTTACTCCGCTATAGCTTTTATATAAAGCATCTTGTATTTTTTCATTATTTTTTTCTTGCAAAGCAGAATAAAAACTTTCTTCAGTAAGTTCTAAAATATTAAGTTTATTTTGGGATGGGGGCAAAACATAAAGCTTTCCAGGCAAAACCTCACGTACAGAACTTGTATCATGTGATATCCTTTTAACAGAATCTAAAATAATATTATTTTCATCTACAATAATAATATTACTATGTTTTCCCATAATTTCAATAATTATTTTTTTTAGACATAAATCTCCAAGTTCATTTACAGCTTCAATATGAATTTCTACTATACGCTCAAAGTTAGGCTGTATAAAGTCAATTATTTTGCCGCCTGTCAAGTGCTTCCTCATAACCATACAAAAAAGTGGTGCTTGCATTGGGTTATTCTTAGTTTGTTCGGTTAAGTGAATCCGTGGTTGAGATGAGTTTGCTGTTAATAAAAGCTTTAGGTTATTTCCAAGGCTTCTTATATTCATTATTATTTCATCTTTTTCCGGCTGGTATATTTTATCTATTCTGCCACCCTGTAATTTTTCCTTTAATTCATATATAACATTTGAAATAGTTACTCCGTCTAATGCCATTCAATTCATCCTTCCAATACTGCAAATAAAATAAGTTCAAGCTTTTTTAATATTAATAAAAGTATCCTAAAAGAACCTTTTTGTTGACTAGATAAATACAGTAATATATAATAACATAACATAACAAATTAATGCAAATAAACATGTTGATATAGGGTCATTTTTATATAAAAATATAAAAATACCTTAGAATACGAGGTATAAATATGTTAAGAAGTATGACAGGATACGGTAGGGGAGAATATGTTCTTAATAACCGAAAAATGATTGTGGAATTAAAGTCTGTAAATCATAGATATAGTGATATTAACATAAAGCTTCCCAAGATAATGAATCTTTTTGAAGACAGAATCCGTAAGAAACTATCTTCTCAAGTTCAAAGAGGAAAAGTTGATGTATATATTCTTATGGATACTTTTTCTACTGATGACATAAAGATTAATTTGAATGAAGCTCTAGCAGAAGCTTATATTGTAAATTTAAAAGCTATTAATGAAAGATTTTGTTTAAATGATGAAATAAAACTTGATTTGATAACAAGATTTCCTGACATTATTACAGTAGACCGTAATATTGATGACGAAAAAGTTTTGAATGAAATTTGGGATACCCTTGAAAAAGCTCTTGACTTAGCGATTGCTCAGTTTATACAAATGAGGTCACTTGAAGGAAAGGTATTAAAAGAAAATATACTTATAAAACTTGCCTCAATAAACAATTTAACTGATAAAATAAAACTAAGAGAGCCTTTTATAGTAGAAGAGTACAGAGATAAAATTAAAAACAAAATGAAGGAAATACTGGAAAATGTTACTGTGGATGAGAACAGGTTACTAACAGAGGTTGCTTTATTTGCTGACAGAAGTAGCATAGATGAAGAAATAACTCGTTTACAAAGTCATATAACACAACTTACAAGCATTTTGGAACAAAATGACTCTATAGGTAGGAAGCTTGACTTTATCGTTCAGGAAATGAATAGAGAAGTAAATACAATAGGCTCAAAAAGTAATGACCTTGAAGTTACAAAAATAGTAGTTGAACTAAAAAGTGAAATTGAAAAAATACGGGAACAAATTCAAAATATTGAGTAGACTTTTTTAGATACTTTATAACATAAGCATATATAGTGTGTTTGTGTTTAATACCTGATAATAACTTTTAATACATAAGGAAAAAACTTAAAATAATACAAACATTTGCGTTTAGAAATAACTATAAAAACCTAACAAATTCAAGAAGGGATATTATATGAGTAGCTATAAATTAATAAACATAGGATTTGGAAACATTGTTTTTGCTAACAGAATAATTGCTATAGTAAGCCCTGAATCAGCACCAATAAAAAGAGTCATACAAGAAGCAAGAAATAATAATATGATAGTAGATGCAACTTGTGGCAGAAGGACACGTGCAGTTATAATAACAGATAGTGACCACATTGTTCTTTCTGCTTTACAGCCTGAAACAGTTGCTAATAGAATGTTTATAAAAGAAATTGCCTCAAGTGCAGAAAAAGAACCTACAGGAGGACAAGATTTATAAAACTCAATATTGAAACGATTAATAAACGGAAAGAAGGGCAATAATGAACAACAAAGGAATGTTATTAATCATATCTGGTCCATCAGGCTCTGGAAAAGGTACTGTAGTAAAGCAATTAAGCCCAGAAAAAAACTATGCTCTGTCGGTTTCTGTTACTACTAGGAAAAAACGTGAATGTGAAATAGAGGGTAAGGACTATTTTTTCAGAAGTATGGAATGTTTTGAACATATGAGAAATAATGATGAACTTTTGGAGCATGCTGTTTTTTGCGGAAACTGTTATGGAACACCTCGTTCATATGTAGAGGAGCAAATCTCTAATGGGAAAACAGTTGTTCTTGAAATTGAGGTTAACGGAGCATTACAGGTTAAAGAAAAGTTTGAGGATAGTGTGCTAATTTTTTTAATTCCTCCTACTATAGAGGAACTTTCCAGAAGGCTTATTTGTAGAAATACAGAAAGTAAAGAATCTATAGAAGATAGATTAAAAAGAGCAAGAGACGAAATAAAATTAATTGATAAATATGATTACTTAGTAATAAATGATTATGTTGAAAATGCAGTTAGTCGTATTGATACAATTGTAGAAGCAGAGCATTTAAAACCTCATAGGTGTAATAATGATATTTTATATTTTAAGGGAGTTGAAAAGTAATGTTAAGACCTTCATATACAGAATTAATGGAAGTTTTAAATAATGATGAGAATGTTGATATGAAAGTAACCAGTCGATATACAATAGTAATAGCCGCATCTAAAAGAGCAAGGCAACTTATAGACGGTTCAAAACCGCTTTCAAAAGCAGACTCTGATAAATCTGTTTCTGTAGCAATAAACGAAATGTTTGATAGCAAGCTTAATATAATTTCAAGATATACAACACCAGAACAGAAAACAGAGTTTGATAACACTTTAGGAAATGCCGACTATTTAATGGATTCAGATGATTCTGGATATGAGTAAAATTTAGGGGAGGGAATTTTCCTCCCCTAAATTATTTTTATATTGAGGATTGATATTATGGAACACAAATATGCAGAAATAATTGTTTCCATTTCACATAAAGATGTAGACAAAATTTTTGAATATAAAGTACCTGATGGATTAAGGGAAAAATTATTATTAGGTTCAAGAGTAATTATACCTTTTGGTAAATCCAACAAAAAATATGATGGTTTTGTTGTCGGATTTAAAGATACCAGTGAGTTTGATGATAATAAAATAAAATATATACTAGATGTAACAGGTGAAAAACCTGTTTTTAGTTATGAGCTTTTACAGCTTGCAAAATGGATGAAAAATAAATACTATACAACACTTATAGATTGTATAAAATGTATTATTCCTACAGGGCTGCATTATAAAAGTGATTGTATAATCAAACTAATACAATTAGAACCAAATTTTAGAATGGGTAAAAAACAAAAAGCAGTTTTTGATTATATTAAAAAAAATGATTTTTATGTACTTCAAAGTCAATTAGAAACTGAATTTGATAATATAAATTCAATTATTAATTCGTTTAAGGATAAAGGAATTGTACAGTTTCAAGATATTTCTGAAATAAAAGACTTATCATTAAAAACTAAGTTTGCATATATTAACTATGAAAATGAAAATATAGAACAATTAATTACTCAAATAAAATCTAAAGATTCACCTCAAAAAAAAATTATTGACTTGCTTATAGAAAATGAAAGCCTAGCTGTAAGTGATATAAAAAAATATTTGCATATTTCTAACTCTCCTTTAAGCACTTTAGCTAAAAATAATATTATTATAATAGAAGATGTCGAGGTATATAGGAATACAATTGATATAAACAAAATAAAGAAAGATATTGTACCTACTCCGACAAGCGACCAGCAAAAGGCATTAGATTTTATACAAAATAAAAATAATACTAAACCTGTTTTAATACATGGCATAACAGGAAGTGGCAAAACAGAAATCTATTTAAGACTTATTGAAAATGTTTTGAAAAAGGGAAAGCAAGCTATTATACTTGTTCCTGAAATTTCTTTAACTCCTCAAACTGTTAATACATTTATAAAACGTTTTGGAGAACTTGTTTCTGTAACGCATAGCAGATTAACTATAGGTGAAAGATATGACCAGTGGAAAAAGGCTCGTGATGGTAAAATATCTATTATGATAGGTCCACGCTCGGCTGTATTTGCTCCATTTAATAATTTAGGTATAATTATTATAGATGAAGAACACGAAAAAACATATAAATCAGAGACTACTCCTAAATATTCAGCAAAGGAAGTAGCTATAGAAAGAGGCAGGCTTACAAACTCTCTTATTATTTTAGGTTCTGCTACGCCAAGTATTGAAAGTTACTATGAAGCTGAAATGGGAAAAATAGATTTAATAACTATAGAAGAAAGGGTTAATAAAAGGCTTCCAGATATTTTTATATCTGATATGCGAAATGAACTTGCTGAAGGCAATACAACAATTTTTAGTCATGCCCTTTCTGTTGCTATAGAGGAGGCATTAGAAAAAAATGAACAGATTATACTATTTTTAAATAGGAGAGGGTTTTCTACTTTTGTTTCGTGCAGAAGATGTGGCTATGTTATGACATGTGATAATTGTAATGTAAATTATACATATCATATATATTCAGATAAATTAATATGTCATTATTGCGGAAAAACAATTAAAAATACAGCTAATTGTCCTCAATGTGGCTCAAAGTTTATTAAATATTTTGGAGTTGGAACACAAAAAATTGAAGATGAAGTTAAAAAAAAGTATCCTAATGTTAATGTTTTAAGAATGGATATGGATACAACAAGCGGGAAGCATAGTCATGAGTCAATACTTAATAAATTTCGTAACGGGGAAGCACAAATATTGATAGGGACTCAAATGATTGCAAAAGGATTAGACTTTCCGAATGTTTCTTTAGTCGGGATAATTGCGGCTGACTTGTCACTTAATAACGGTGATTTTAGAGCAGGAGAAACAACATATCAGTTGATTACACAAGTTTCAGGTAGGGCTGGTCGTGCTGAGGTTCACGGAAAAGTATATATCCAAACTTATAACCCTGAACACTATAGTATTATTTATGCCAAAGATAATAATTATAAGGAATTTTATAATCATGAAATATCATTAAGAAAGCAAATGATTTATCCTCCATTCTCTCATATTTTTAGTATTTTATTTACAAGTTCAGATGAAAAAAAAATTATTACGGCTTTGTTTAAGTTGCTTGAGATTATGAAGTATTATAATAGAAAAGGGCTTTTTGAGATGCTTGGTCCAACACCGGCTATTGTTTCCAAAATAAAAAAAAGATATAGATGGAAACTTCTTGTAAAATCTGTAGATGAAGATAAAATTAAAAGTTTTGTATTTTATTGTATGGATAAACTTAAACAGTATGAAGATATAAGCGATATTTCTATAAATTTAACTTTAAACCCTAGTTTGCTTGTTTAAAACAGAAATTCTTTATAAGTAAAGTGCTTTAATTAACGTGAGTTCGACGTAGTTGAGCTAGCTTGTGAAATAAGCAGAAAATCGTAAGATTTTTACGTTATTAGCATAAATTTAGCCTGATTTAGGCTAAATTTGTGCAAATATCATTAAAAGTTCGACGCAGTTTTATTGCGTCGAACTCAC
The DNA here is from genome assembly GCA_964474135.1 of uncultured Defluviitaleaceae bacterium. Classification (GTDB taxonomy): domain Bacteria; phylum Bacillota; class Clostridia; order Lachnospirales; family CAYYRV01; genus CAYYRV01. The sequence continues at coordinate 1,367 of CAYYRV010000043.1, read as the reverse complement.
ATTTTATCAAATCATTTGCCCTATTTTGGATTTAGCTGAAGATAAGCTATTATCTCTCATATAATTCTGATATTGCTCTACAATTCTATTTCTATTTTGTATAATAGATGATTTTGCTATATTTGTATATGCCAAGTTATTTTTAGCAGAAACTAAGTTTATTTCAGCTATTGCATTTGAATTTATTGTATGACCTAGCCTGTTTACGGAAGAGCCTATATTAGAACGTGTGCTGTTAACCGCACTAATAGCAGAGTCTATTTTTCCAATATCAAAGTTTTTAGTTATATTATATCCCGATATTCCCAATCCACCTAATGACATATTTGGTATAGAAATATTTTGCCCTAGACCATTGTATGAAGAAGCTGTATTTTTATTAACAAAAGTACCGTTTATCAATTTATTTCCATTAAACTGAGTGTAGTTGGAAACGTTATTTATACCTTCCAACAGTCCTCCTATTTGATTTTGTATAATATTTCTGTCGCTATCGGTTAATGTTCCATTAGCAGCCTGTAGGCTAAGTCTCCGAACTTGATGCAGGCTGTCACTAATTGAGGAAAGTCCTCCTTCAGCGGTATTAAGCGCATTTGCCATTGAGGCTGTATTTGAAACACCTTGTTCTAATCCTGTTATCATAGAATTCATTTTATCATATATAGCAAAACTTGCAGTATTAGAAGCAGGGCTAATAAATGGCGAAGCAGAGGCTTTTGCTAATTGAGGACTAATATTATTTATATTGCTTGTATTTTTGTTATTCTGATTATAATTGTTAACATAACTATAACTATTTTGTGTAGAATTTATGGAACTAATCATTAAAATTCCCCCCACAGATTAGTTGTTTATAATCGTTTTTAAATAGACATTCTATATTTATCTGTTTAAGTCTTAAATTAATATTAGTCTACTTTACTTATATTAATTTTTAAAAACGATAATACTATTATTTGAATTATTTATATTAAATATAATGGTTTGTTTTTCATAGTTATAAAAACTTCTAGCATTAATGAGGTTAATGCAAAAACTACTATTTTTATGAAAATATATTTTTTAGCATCTTATTCTATAGCAATTCTACTTGAATAAAAGGTGATGTTACAGATTAGTTGATTATTATAAAATTAGGTTAAATTTAGTTAAGTTAATAAAGAGACCGATACAATATCATGCATCTTTTCGGTTTTAGAAAAGCATATAATTTTGCGTGTAAGCCTCCTTATTCTTGTTCTTAAAGTTAAGTTCTTGCGTTCAATTTTTTGCGTATTTTGCTTTCCAATTTGGAATATTTTATCATTTAAATATTGGTTGTGTATTAGATTTATTGCAACAGTTCTGTCATACCAAAGAACCAAACA
>CAYYRV010000042.1:0-13493 GCA_964474135.1 uncultured Defluviitaleaceae bacterium | reverse complement strand
TTATGCACTACCATTAAATCTTTGACATGTGATACAGTAAAATGCATTACCGGTCACAAGTGGATTTTATCTATATTTTAAATTGGGAATAGTATTAAACACCGAAAAAGGAATTACGTTCCTTTTGGACAGCAAAAACGATCTTAATAATTGCAAAATTACGCTATAAAGCAAAGTTTTTCCGTCAACAAAACAGCCTAAATCGAAATATTAATCTATATCATGGTTACAAAATGAATAGCTACATAGCCACCTTTAATAGCCACTTTGAGGTAATGTTATATTGCAAGACTTTTAAAAATTAAGGCATTTCAGCCAAACTAATACTTATGACAAGAAAAGTAAGTTCCTCATGCGGAATGTATATCTGTTACATGCATGCACGGCATTATAATTTCCATCAAAATGCACAATGAGTAGTATGAATTTTATAAAGAATACCGTCTGTAGTGTTTAAAAATCCTATAAAATAGCACATGACTCTTTCATTACTTAAATTATTTACATATTCTTTGTACAAAACCACGGAAATTAGAATGCCGTGACAGCACGGTTTTGTTATTGACTTAGAAGATTGTGAGTTGGATTGAATTAATCTTAAAAACAAATTAACTATGCAATCCCATTTTGATTTAGGAGCATACCCTTGGGTAGAACAATATTACTATTTAGACAGGACTACTGTGAGTTTTTTGCAGTAGTCCTTAGTATTAATCAGAAATAGTTTTAACAGAATCTCTAATTTTAAATTCTGTAGGCAAGATTGTATTGCCTTCAATTGTATTATTTTTTATAAGAGAAAAAAGTTTTTTAGCAGAAACAATACCAAGCTCAAAAATTGGGACTCTGACAGTTGTAAGGGAAGGTGTAACAATTCTTGAATATTCATAATCATTATGCCCAACGACTGACAGTTCTTCCGGAATTTTAATGCACAGCTTATTAGCAGCTTTGTAAACACCTAATGCTTTAATATCGTCTGTAGCAAAAATGGCAGTAATGTCATTATATGTACAAAGCAGTTTTAAAGCGGCTTCGTAAGATGACTCAATTGTATGTTCGCCATTAATTAACCAGTTTTCATTAATTTTTATCTTGTGTTGATTTAAAGAATGCCTAAATCCTTTTACTCGTTCTAGAGATACATAATGGTTTAATGGCGCATGTATACAAGCAATGTTTTTGTGACCCATTTTAACCAAAAAATCTGTTATCTGCTTGCAATCACTAAAATTATCAGTATCCACAGAAATGATACTATTGCTTTTAATATGGTCATCTATTTTTCCAATAACAACAACAGGAATTTTTTCTCCAGATAGAGCTGCAATAAGTTTGTCATTTACTCTTGAACTTAACAGAATAATACCTTTTATTAATTTATCCTTTATCATACTAAACGCTTTTTTTATATCTTTAGAAATATCAGTTCCGGACTGAAGAATAATATCAAAATTATGCTCTTCGGCAATGGAACCGATTGCACTAACAATAATACTAAAATAAGGGTTATCAATTACGGAACTTGAAAGCCTAGTATAAATTACTAAAATAGCATCATAACCGTCAGTAGAAAGGCTACGAGCTAATCTGCTCGGAGTATAATTTTGTTCATTTATTATATCTAAAATTTTCTTACGAGATTTATCCGAAACAGAGGGATGGTTATTTAATACCCTTGAAACAGTAGAAGGTGAGTTTCCCGAAAGTTTTGCAATATCCTGTATAGTCAGCTTCATAAAAATATCATACCTTTCTAATAAACAAGTTATACAAATAAATACTGTATTTTTTTATAATTATATTAAAACTCAATAACAATTACAAGTATTTTTGAATTTAATAATTTGTGGATACGATATCATACTAAATTCCAAATATTTAAAATATTAATTAATAATAATAAATTTTAACTCAATAGTAAAATAATTATATATAAAATAATACTAATTATAAACAAGTATATTGTTATATATGTTTATAAAAAAATATAAAGTGGTTTACATTGTTAAAATTATATGATATAATTTTTTTGGAAGCGGTTCTAAAATTTTGCAATTAGAATTATGCTTTATAACTTAGTAGGGTACGCTCTAATAAAAAAGAAAGGATGTTTTTTTATGAAGAAAAAAATATTAGCATTTATTGTTTCAGGGCTAGTTGCATTTTCGGCTGTAGGTTGTAGCCCAAAAGCTGAAAACCCAAAACCAGACTCACCAGAAGGAAGTGTTACATCAAATGATACTTCTTCAACAGAAAGCATTGAAATTCAATTTATGCATTCTATGGTCGAACAAGAAAGGGTAGATATAATTCAAGGTTTTATTGATGAATTTCAATCGGCTAATCCTAACATAAAAGTTGAACAGGTACCTGTTGATGAAGATTCATACCAAACAAAAATTACAACTTTAGGCGGTAGCAATGCTCTCCCAGCGATTATTGAACTTGAACATAACTTTGCTAAAGTTTTGGCTAAAAATGAATTTTTAGATTATGAAGCTATAAGCGAAGTAATTAATGCTGTAGGAAAAGATAATTACTATGAAGGTGCATTAGAAGCTTTAAAAACTGAGGATGGCATAAACTACACAGCTGCTCCGATGTCAGGTTGGGTACAAGGAATTTGGTATAACAAAGCTTTATTTGCAGAGAAAAACTTGGAAGCACCAACAACTTGGGATAACATTCTTAAAGCAGCACAAACTTTTAACGACCCTGCAAATAAAAAGTATGGTATTGCAATGCCAACAGGTAATGTAGGCTTTACTGAACAAGCATTTTCACAATTTGCTCTTTCTAACAATGCAAATGTATTTACTTCTGATGGAGGCGCTAATTTCAACACGCCTGAGATGAAAGAAGCTTTAGAATTTTATAAAAATCTTGCACAATACACGTTGCCAGGTTCTCTTGATGTTCCAGAAGTAAAAGATGCTTTTATGAGTGGTTCTGTTCCAATGGCAATTTATTCAACTTATATTTTAGGTGCAGTTCATCAAGCTGGAAATAGTGCTGATTTAGGTTTTGCACTTCCAGAAAACAAAGATATGGCTTCATTTGGTAATATTACAGGCTTAAGCATTCCTAGTGGTCTTGATGAAAAACAAAAAGCAGCAGCAGTAGAGTTTTCTAAATTTTTATTAAAAGATGAAATTAACGTTAAATGGGTACATATGTCACCTGGTGGAATGCAACCAGTTTTAAAAACAGTTGCGGAAAGCCAAGAATATTTGGATAACGAAGTATTAAAAGCTTACTCAGCAATTTCAAATGATATTACAAGTGCATTCTCAGAATTAAAATTATTTGGAAATGTTGATGGTAAAAACTTTGTAAGTATGGGTGATGTATCTGCTAAAAATGTTGTTTCTGAATGTGTTTATAATATAATAGTTCAGGGTCAAGATGTAGATTCTTCAATTGATAAAGCACAAAAAGATATTGAAACAATTGTAAAATAATATAAAAAAGAACTTATTCAGAAAAAAATATTTCTATTTCTTTAAATACTTTGAATGTTTGTTTTGGGAAAACATTTTTCAATAGTTTTCCCAAGTTTTTTATTTCTCTTTACTTTAAAGGAGGCTATTGTATGAGTAAAACAAAAAAGGAAGCTGTTTTAGGGTATCTTTTTTTGCTTCCAAGTCTCGCACTAATTTTACTGTTAATTGGCTACCCAATGATTAATAACTTTATCATAAGCTTTAAAAAAGTTCCGTTAAATCCAAAGCTAGAGGCAAAGTTTATAGGGCTTGAGAACTATATTTCAGTTTTTAGTGATACTAACTTTTTCACATCATTATTAACAACAGTTCTTTTTACGGCTGTGGTAGTCGTTTTAAGCACATCTATTGGTCTAGGTGTTGCAATGTTGTTTAACAGAGAGTTTAGATTTAAAAAAATATGTATGGCACTTATAATATTGCCATATGTTGTACCTTCCATAGCTCTGATTTTTGCTTATAAATATATGTTTAACAATTTGTATGGTCCTATTAATTACTTACTTGTTGATGTCTTTAAAATTTTAGAAACTGCACCTCTTTGGTTTGATAACAAAAATTTTTCTTTTGTAGTGGTCGTAATATTTGCTGTTTGGAAGTTTTTTCCTTACGCTTATTTGTCTTTTTATGCAATTTTGCAATCAATTGACAAATCATATTATGAAGCTGCTCAAATCGACGGGGCTAGTTTTTGGGATAAATTTATAAAAATAACAATACCTGAAATTAAACCTGTTTTAATAACAGTAATTACTTTGAGAACAATTTGGGTATTCTATATGTTTACGGAAGTTTACTTGCTCACTAAGCAAGTTAATATAATCGGTGTTTACTTATATGATTCAGCTTTCGCTGTTAATGATTTAGGAAAAGCATCTTCTATTTCTATAATTTTATTTTTATTCTTATTTATATTTATTGTGCTTTTCAGAAAAAGGAAATAATATCAGATATGGAGGTAAAATATGAAAAAAAGAAAATTGTTTAATAAAATTGCCTTTTACGTAACATTAGTAATTATTATGTCGCTTATATTATTTCCGTTTTTTATTATGCTTATGGTATCCCTAAAGCCGACAAGTGAGGCTATACAATATCCTCCTACTTTTTTTCCAAAAGAATTAACTTTTGAGCATATAAAAGACATTTTTAATCCTAAAATTTTTCCTTTTGTAAACTATTTTAAAAATAGCTTAACTGTTTCTCTGATGTCCGCAACAACATCTGTTTTTGTAGGAATTTTTGCCGGATATAGCCTTTCAAAGCTAAAATTTATGGGGAGAACAACAATTAATCAAAGTTTTTACCTTGTTTATATGTTTTCAGGAGTTTTACTTGTTGTTCCTTTATACAAAATTATTTCTGCGATGGGATTAACAAATAAAAGTCTTGCTCTTGTTATAACAATGGTTGTACAAACTTTGCCGACTTGTATTTTTATGTTAAAAAGCTACTTTGACACTATTCCAGAAGAAATTGAAGAAGCTGGAATGGTTGACGGTCTAAACCGTGTTCAGCTTGTTTTACAAATTATTGTGCCTCTTTCGCTTTCAGGAATTTTATCTGTTTTTGTATATGCGTTTATGATAGCATGGAACGATTACTTATTTGCTTCAACACTTATAAGTTCCTCAACTCTTTTTACCCTCCCTATAGGATTAAATACTTTGTTTAATACACCTGACTATGTTTGGGGAAGAATGATGGCGGCAGCACTATTTACATCATTACCTGTTATTATAATGTATGCAATAAGCGAAAGATTTATTAAAGGTGGAGCCACCGAAGGCGGAGTAAAAGGTTAATTTTATTTTAATTTTATATTGTAATATTTATTTAGGAGATGACAAAATGAAAAAATTAGTAGCATTAGAGCCTAGAAAGGCAGGGTTTGTTGAATATACAGACCCTGAAATAAAAAGTAATGAAATTAAAGCAAAAGTTATTTTTGCAGCACCCAAACATGGTACAGAGGTTGTAGACTTTAGAGGGATAAGCCCTTTCATAGATGAGAATTATAATGCTGAATGGCAAATGTTTTTACCCCGTGAAAAAGATGAAAAGCCTGGTATTGAGTTCGGTAAGTTTGAATTGGGTAATATGTGGGTTGGAAAAGTAGTCGAAAAAGGTGATGATGTTACAGAATTTGAAATTGGTGATATTGTTTGTACTTATGGCTCTACTAAAGAGACTCAAATTGTTAATGCTGTTGACAATTATAAGTTGAGAAAAGTACCTCAAAATGTTTCTTATAAAAATGCAGTATGCTATGACCCAGCTCAATTTGCTTTGGGTGGTGTAAGAGATGCTGGAGTAAGAGCTGGAGACTATGTTGTTATTGTTGGATTAGGTGCAATTGGTCAAATTGCAGTTCAGCTTGCAAAAAAGGCAGGAGCATCAATAGTTTTTGCCATAGATGTTATTGAAAGCAGACGTGAAGTTGCCTTAAAATATGGTGCTGACTATGCACTTGACCCTACTAAATGTGATGTTGGTTTTGAAATTAAAAAGTTAACAAATAAAATGGGGGCTGACAGTATTATCGAAACTAGCGGAAGCATGCAAGCGTTACAATCGGCACTTAAAGGCTTAGCCTACGGAGGAACTATCGCATATGTTGCTTTTGGAAAACCTTTTCCAGAAGGTTTAAACTTTGGCAGAGAAGCACATTTTAATTATGGTAAAATTATTTTTTCAAGAGCATCAAGTGAACCAAATCCTGACTACCCCCGTTGGAACAGAAAACGTATTGAGGAAACTTGTTGGGAGTTATTAACAAATGGTTATTTAAATTGCGAAGAAATAGTATATCCTGTTGTTGATTTTGAAAATTGCCCATCTGCATATGAAAAATATATTGATACTAACCCTGAACTTAGTGTAAAAATGGGAATTTCATTTGGAGGTGTGGAATAATGCTTTTTGGTACACAAGATAAAGATTTTTTCCCTGTTGATTTTGTTGAAAAGTTTAACTTGTTAAAAGAGATTGGTTTTGACGCTTTTGAAGTTGATGGTAGTGTTCTAGTCCAAAATGTAGAAAAAATTAAGGAAGCTATTGAAAAAACTGGAGTAAAAGTAACTTCCGCTTGTGGAGGTTATTCTGGCTGGATTGGCGATTTTAATGAAGAAAAACGAAAAAAAGGAATTGAAGATTTAAGGCAAATTATAAAAGCTTTAAAAGAAGTAGGAGGTACAGGTGTTGTTGTTCCTGCCGCTTGGGGAATGTTTACTTTTAGATTACCTCCAATGACTCCTCCCAGAGATAAAAAAGGCGACAGAGAAGCTATACACAAATCCCTTGCTGAACTAGATAAAGTAGCAGCAGAAAATGATTTATATATTTATTTAGAACCTTTAAATCGTTATCAAGACCACATGATTAATCTTGTTTCGGAAGCAAGAGAAATTATTGAAGAAGGCAATTATTCAAATGTTAAAATTATTGCTGACTTTTATCATATGAATATAGAAGAAGATGACATTTCTGAAACATTAACAAAAAATAAAGATTTAGTAAAGCATATACATGTTGCGGATAATCATAGATATCAGCCTGGAACCGGTTCTATAGATTTTAAAAAGCATTTACAGACTTTAGTAAATAATGGTTATGATGGTGCACTTATTTATGAAGGCAGAGTAAGAGGAGAAAACCTTTTAGAAGTTTATAAAGAATCTATTAAATATTTAAGAAATTGTTTATAATTTTATTGTATAAAAGTTTTGGGAAACTTATTCTTTAAAAAGTTTCCCAAAAGTAAAATAGGTGATAAATATGAAAAAAATAGGTTTTATTGGTGCTGGACAAATTTTTGAAGCTGCCCATTATCCAAATTTTATAAAATTTAAAGATAATCATGAAATTACAGCAATATTTGATATTTCTTCCGAAAGAGTAAAATATTTATCTGAAAAATATAATATAAAATATTATTTTAGTAATGTTGAAGAAATGTTTAACTCTGTAAACCTTGATATAGTTGTTGTATGTGTACCTAATAAATTTCACTATGAACATGTAATGATTGCTTTAAAACATGGTTGTCATGTTTTATGTGAAAAACCTCCCGGAATAAATAGCAATGAAGCAAAAGAAATGATGGAGTTTGCGAATAAGCAAGGGAAAATTCTATCCTATAACTTACACTACAGAAAATCGGCTGAAGTTGATTTTTTGAAAAAGCAAATTGAAAAAGGAAGTTTTGGAAATATTTATAATGTAAAGGTCGAAGCACTAAGACGGAGAGGGATACCTGGTTGGGGAAACTTTATTAATAAAGAACTACAAGGAGGAGGTCCTTTAATAGATATTGGTATTCATATGATGGATATTGCTTTATATTTATTGGGATATCCAAATCCTTTAGAAGTAATGGCTGTTTCCTATGCTGAAATAGGTACAAAAAAAAATAAAGGTGTTTTTGGAAGCTGGGACCCTAAAAAATTTACTGTTGAAGATTCTGTTTTTGCATTAATAAAATTTGAAAATAATTTAAGTATGAATTTAGAAACATCTTTTGCCTTAAATATGAAGGAAAGGTCTATAATGAACGTTAAACTTCATGGTAGCCTACAGGGAGCATCCGTCTTTCCTTTGGAAATATATAATGATATAGATGATGAATTAGTAAACTCTACCTTTCCAATGTACAATGAAAGGGATAAACAATACGAAACAATTTGTGCATTTTTAAAAGCATGCAACGATGAAAGTGCAAATATCGTTACTGCAAAAGAAGGCTATATTTTACAAAATATAATTGACGGCATATATAAATCGGCTGAAACAAATTCGGTGGTGAAATTTTAATGTCAACTAAGCTTATTGAAAAAGAATTTAATTTAAAAAGAATAAATGAACAGGAATCCATTATGACACAAGGTAATGGATATATGGGTATTAGAGCAAGTTTTGAAGAAGATTATGTAAAAACTGTAAGAGGCTTTTTTATTGCTGGAATTTATAACAAGGAGAATGAGTTTGAGGTAGAGGAACTTGCTAATATAGCAGACATATTTGGAATGGAGATAAACTTAGACGGAGAAAATTTTTCTTTAACTTCTGGAACTATTTTGAAGTATGAAAGAACACTAAACTTTAAAAACGGTGAGTTAACAAGAGAAGTTGTTTGGAAAAGTGACATGGGTAGTGAATATTATCTTAAGTTTAGAAGGTTTGTTTCTTTAGATAATTTAAATTTAGTAGTCCAACAAGTAGAAATTGAACCATTATCAGAAAAGTGTACTTTATCAATAAAATCTGGTATAAATGGAAGGGTTACTAATTCAGGAACACAAAATTTAATTGAAACTGATAAAAGGATAATTGATTCAAAATACATGATTTACAAACAAAAAACAACTACATCTAATATTCATATATTTTTATCATCAGTTTTAGAAAGTGAACATTGTATTAAACAAAATTATGTTTCTGAGAGAAGAAAAATTTCTTTTGAGGCGACGTATGAGATAGATAAAAGCAGAAAACATGTTATTACCAAAAAATCCATTGTAAATACATCTTTAGACAAAAATTTTACTGGTAAAACCTTAGAGGAAATTGAACAACATAATTTAGAATTATTAAAAGAAGCTGAAAAAGAAAGCTATAATGTTTTACTTGAAAAAAGTTTTGTCTGTTGGAATAGATATTATGAAAAAGCTTATATTGAAGTAGAAAGTGAAAATGTTTTTGACCAGACAGCAATTAATTTTGCCTTATATCATCTAAATATTATGACACCTTCTCATGATAATAGGTTTAGCATAGGTGCGAAGGGATTGACAGGCGAAGGATACAAAGGTCATGTGTTTTGGGATACAGAAGTATTTATTTTTCCTTTTTTCTTATATACAAATCCTGAAATTGCAAAAAATTTACTAATTTATAGGTATAACCTTCTAAATGAGGCAAAAAATAAAGCTAACCAGAACGGCTACAGCGGAGCATTATATCCGTGGGAAAGTTGCTTAACAGGAAAAGAAGAAACTCCTGAATTTGCAGCAATTGATATTAAAACAGGAAAGAGAAATAAAATTTATTCCGCTTTAAAAGAGCACCATATTTCGGCTGATATTCCTTATGCCGTTATTAAGTATTTTGAGGCCACTAATGATGAAGAATTTTTATTAAATTATGGAATTAAAATTATGCATGAATGTTCTAATTTTTGGGTAAGTCGTTGCGACAAAACAGAAAAACCTTATAAAATTCTTGATGTTATAGGGCCTGATGAGTATACAGAGCATATTGATAATAACGCCTATACGAATTATCTATCTAAATATATTGTTGAAAAAACTATTCAATATATAAAAAATTATAATTTAAAATTAGATATACAAAAATTAGAAGATTTTGTTGGTAATATTTACATTCCGCAAATAAACGAAAGCGGAATTTTGCCACAAGATGATACATTTCTTCTAAAACCAATAATTGATATAAGTAAATATAAAATAGACAACATAAAACAAACAATTTTAAAAGATTATCGAAGAAGCGATATTAATGAAATGCAAATATTAAAGCAGGCAGATGTTATTATGCTTATGTTTTTACTAAAAGATTACTTTACAAAAGAAAATTTTGAAGCAAATTGGAATTATTACGAGGGTAAAACTATACATGATTCTTCATTAAGTATGGGAATACATAGTATTGTTGCTACATTTTTTGATGAAACTGAAAAAGCTTACGATTGTTTCTTGAAAGCATGTAAAATTGACTTGGGAGAATTTTCAGACTGTAAAGAGGGTATACATGCGGCTTCGCTTGGAGCGATTTATTTGGCTACAATATTTGGATTTGCTGGAATTAATATAAAAAATAACAAACTAAAAATTGAACCAAAGATGCCAAAAACATGGAAAAGTTTAAAATTTAATTTTAAATTTAATGGCTGTAACCAACAGATTACAATTAAAGATAATAATGTTGACATAAAAATCCTTTAAGGTAAAAGAATTTTAGAGCAACCCATAAGATAAATACTTTATGGGTTGTTCTAAATAGTATGGTTAGGAGAAAGCGTATGGATAATCAATATTATAGAAAAATTGAAGAAAAAATAAAATATATATACCCAGATAGCATTAATTTTATAATGGAGAATATAAAAAGGTTAACTGACACTTATAAGAAGTATAAAGTTAGCAATAATTGTAATTTAACAGAAAGAGATGTAATATTAATTACATATGGCGATTCTATTATTGACAATAATGAAAAACCTTTAAAAACACTAAACCATTTTTTAAATGACAAATTATCTAATGTTGTTTCTGCTGTTCATCTTCTTCCTATATATCCTTATACTTCCGACGACGGCTTTTCTGTAGTTGATTATAAAAAGATTAATGAGAGCTTAGGAGATTGGGAAGATGTTAAAGAAATCTCAAAAGGCAAAGAACTTATGTTGGACGCAGTAATTAATCATATATCTGCCTCAAGCTATTGGTTTAAAGGCTTCTTAGAAGGCAATGAGGAATACAAAGACTACTTTATTGTTTCAGACCCTTCAAAAGATTACAGCAAAGTTACAAGACCACGCTCATTACCTTTGCTCACAAAATTTAATACATCTGACGGAGAGAAATATGTTTGGACAACATTTTCTGAGGATCAGATTGACTTGAATTTTAAAAACCCTAAAGTTTTTATTGAAATTTTGGATACCCTTGCTTTTTATTGTTCAATGGGTGCAAGATTTATTAGGCTTGATGCAATCGGGTTTATGTTTAAAAAGGACAATACTACTTGTATGCATCTACCTGAAACACATGACTTAATTAAAGCAATGAAATTATTTTTAGAAATAAACTTTCCTAATGTTGTAATTATAACTGAAACAAACGTACCTCATAAAGATAATGTAAGCTATTTTGGAAATGGTGATGAAGCAAATATGGTTTACCAATTTCCATTACCTCCTCTTACTTTATTTTCATTTGTAAGTGGCGATGCAACTAAGCTTACAGAGTGGGCAAAAAATTTAGGAACAACACCTAGCGGTACTACATTTTTTAACTTTTTGTCCTCTCATGACGGAATAGGAGTTAGACCTGTTGAAGGTATTTTATCAGAAGATGAAATTCAGCTTTTACTTGATAATACGGTAAAAAACGGCGGTTTTGTTTCATATAAAGATAATGGCGACGGAACAAAAAGCCCTTACGAACTGAATATCAATTACTTAAATGCTCTTGCTAATCAAGCTGAAAAGATTGAAACAAAGATAAAAAAATCTCTGGCAGCACATACAATTTTATTCTCTATGGCTGGGGTTCCAGCTGTCTATATTCATAGTCTTTTAGGCTCTGAAAATGACAGAGAAGGGGCAGAAACATCAGGTATTTATAGAAGAATAAATCGTGAGAAACTAAACCTTAAAAATTTGAGCGATGAATTAAGTAAAGATTCTCTTCGTAAAGGAATTTATGAAGGTTTCGTAAAATTATCTAAAATAAGACGTTCAGAAAATGCTTTTTCACCTTTTGCAGAACAAAATATTTTGAACATTAATAAAAGCTTATTTGCATTAGAAAGGTTTAACAAAAATACAAATGAAAAAATAATTGCTATAATTAATGTTTCCTGTGATAGTGTCACAGTAAATGAAGGTTTTATAGGCAAAGATTTAATAGGGGATAGAGAAATTACAGAGCAATTCGAGTTGTTACCTTATGAAGCTGCTTGGATTAAATTAAAATAAAATAAAGGTCTAATAAAGTGCCGCAATTGCGGCATTTTTGTTAAACTTTTATTAGAAATAAAGGAGAATGCATATGAACATAGTTATAGCAATGGATTCGTTTAAGGAATCAATAACTTCAATAAATGCATGTAATGTTATTAAGAAAGCTTTTTTAGAAGTATGTGGAGAAGATTGTTATATAACAACAATCCCTATGGCTGATGGCGGAGAGGGCACTGTTTCAGCTTTAGTAAATGCAACAAACGGAAAAATTATTAAAGTAAAAGTCCTTAATCCATTATTTAATGAGGTAGATTCATATTATGGATTACTTGGAGATAGCAAAACAGCAGTCATTGAAATGGCTACTGCCTCTGGATTGGAGCTTATTAGTAACAAAGAACGAAACCCAATGTTAACTACTACATTTGGAACAGGACAATTAATTTTACATGCATTAGATAATGAAGTTGATACAATCATTTTGGGGATTGGAGGAAGTGCTACCAATGATGGCGGGGTAGGAATGATGTCTGCACTTGGTGTTAAGTTTTTAGACGAAAGCAGTAATGAAATTAGACCTTGCGGCGGAGAGTTAGGAAAAGTAAGGCATATTGATATGAATAACTTAGATGAAAGAATTGAATCAGTAAAATTTATTGTTGCTTGTGATGTAACAAATCCATTAATTGGAGAAAAGGGTGCATCAAACATTTTTGGGAGGCAAAAAGGAGCAACAGAAGAAATGATTAAAATTTTAGATAAAAATCTTGAAAATTTTGCTAATATTGTATTTAAATGTTTAGGCAAAGAAATAAAAAATATTGAGGGGGGTGGTGCCGCTGGTGGGGTTGGTGCAGGTGCATTTGCTTTTCTCAATGCTGAACTCAAAAAAGGAATAGAAATTGTAATAAAATACAGCCAGTTGGAAAAATATATAAAAAATGCCGATTTAGTTATTACCGGAGAAGGTAAAATAGATGCCCAGACAATTTACGGAAAAACACCTATAGGAATTGCAAAACTTGCAAAAAAGTATAACAAGCCTGTAATTGGTATATCAGGTATACTAGGCGAAGGGCACGAACAAGTGTATAGCCAAGGTATTGATTGCACTTTTGCAGTTACTCAAAAAATATGCAGTATCGATGAAGCAATTAAAAGCGGTGAGAGTAATTTATATAATATGGCAATAAATATTGCAAAGTTAATTAAAATAGACTTGTCCCAAAGGTCATGTTCTAAAATTATTGAGCCAAAGAAAAACGAGCAAAAAACCAGTAGTT
>CAYYRV010000041.1:0-14116 GCA_964474135.1 uncultured Defluviitaleaceae bacterium | reverse complement strand
AGAGAACTCTGAAAGTCCATTCTTTAGGCGGATTCCGGTTTCCGTGGAAACTTTTTATAATTATGTGAGGTGTTTAAATGGATAGTGATAAAACAAAAAGATTCAGAAATAAAAAGAATAATACAGATTATGAAAGTACATTTTATGAACCCGATATAACTGAAAGAGATGACGAATACGATAGCAAGAGGGATAAACCAAGAAAAAAGAAAGCTAATAAGTCACAGTTTGCACTTTTTTATATAATAACATTAATTACAGGTGTTATTATTTGTATTACGGTTTTTGCCATTGTTTTTAGTAATATATCAAATAAACGAAATTCAGTTGATAACCAACCGGCGGATTTCCCTAAAAACACTGAACAGCCTATAGTAGAAAATGAAAGTGAAACTATAAAAAATATCAGTGTAATTACAAGTATTGAACCTTCCAATAATAAAGTTAGACTTACTGATGTTGAAACAAATAAATCATATACTTTGTCAGCAGAAGGCTCAACCGAAATGAGGGACAAATATGGAAAAGATATTGCATTTTCAGAATTTAATATAGGTGATATAGTAGAGGCTACTTTTAAAACAAAGGCTAGTACTTTGGAGTCACTTAACATAAGTTCTAGTGGTTTATCGTGGGAATATAGGTCAACAAAAGGTGTTGTAGTTAATCCTGAACAAAATAAAATAGCAATTGGAAACAACATATACACTTATGATGAAAATTTAATATGTGTATTTAAAAATAGTAATTATGATATAACCAAAGTAGGAGCAATTGATATAGTTACAGTTAAGGGATATAAAGATAAGGCATTGTTTGTTGATATTAATAAAGGTCATGGCTATATAAATATAAAAGATAACCCTCAAATTAAAGATGCTACTGTTGAAATAGATACAAATACTTTTACTACTCTTAGCCAAGCTAACTCTATTGAAGTTTTGGAGGGTACTCATAAAGTTGTTGTAAAAGGAATAAATATTGAGCCATTTATAAAAGAAATAACGATAAATGAGCTTGAAACAATATATATTGATTTAAATGATATTCAATTTAAGTCGGGTGTAGTAAATGTTAAATCAAATGTTACGGATTATAAAATTCAAATAAACAATACAAATTACCCCATAGACCAGCCAATTATACTAGATTTTGGAAAATATACATTAAAAGTAACAAAAGAAGGATATCTACCTTTTTCACAGGATATTACTGTTGACAAACCAGCTATAAATATTGAAGCTGAGCTTAAAGAAGAAGTAAAAATGTCAACATTAACTGTAAGTACGCAACCTGAAGGTGCAGAAGTATATATTGATAATGGGCTTGTAGGGATTTCTCCTGTAACAGAGCTTGTTCCTCTTGGCAAGCATTTAATAACGGTCAAAAAAAATGGTTACATTAATATGTCTATTCAGCCAGAATTAGTAAAGCCTAAAGAGGAATATTTAATTACACTACAATTAGAGCCTCCTAATATTAATGAACCTTTAGCAACACAAAATCCTCCTATTATAACTCCAAGACCAACGCCTACTGCTACACCAGATATGTCAAACAATGGGAATCAGCAACAAGATGACTTACCAACTTTACCGACACAAGCACCAATATTAGAATAGTCTAACATGATTTTACAATAAATCACTAGATTTTTCACGCTATGATAATAGTATTAAAAGTTTGACACAATATTTATTGTGTCAAACTTATTTTAAAATATAATAAATAATACTTAACACTTATACTAAGGAGATGTAACAATGGCTTTAAGAGCTTTAAGATTGGAAGAAGACGACTTATTAAGAAAAAAATCAAAAGTAGTAAAAAATATTACAGAGAATGTTAAAATGCTTTTAGACGACATGCTTGATACAATGCGTTCAAAAGAGGGTGTGGGATTAGCAGCACCTCAAGTTGGAATTTTGAAAAGAATTGTAATAATTGATGTAGGAGATGAAAATGGGTTGTTAGAGCTTATTAACCCTGAAATAATTGAACAGTCGGGTTGCCAGAGTTTAGCAGAAGGTTGCTTATCAATACCCGGAAAATCAGGTTATGTTGACCGTCCCGAGTATGTTAAAGTTAAAGCACTTAATAGAAATGGTGAGGAAATTATAGTAGAGGGCAGGGAGATATTGGCTGTAGCTCTTTGTCATGAAATAGACCATTTGGACGGTGTATTATACATTGACAAAGTAAAAGAATATATTAATCTGGATGATGAGGAAACTGATGATTATGAGGAGGAATAAAGAAAAATGAAAGTGTTATTTATGGGAACACCAGATTTTGCTGTTCCTTGTTTAAAAGCATTAATACTTAAACATGAAGTTACAGCGGTAATAACTCAGCCTGACAAAAAGCAAGGCAGAGGAAAAAGACTACAGTCACCTCCTGTAAAGCAAGTATCTGTTGAGTATAATATATCAACATTTCAACCTGAAAAAATTAAAAGCCTAGAATTTATAGAAGAAATAAAAAAAATAAATGCTGATATTTTTGTTGTTGTAGCATATGGTCAAATTTTACCAGAATCGATTTTACATATACCTAAATATGGCTGTATTAATGTTCATGCCTCTTTGCTTCCTAAATACAGAGGGGCAGCACCAATACAATGGGCAATTATTAATGGTGAAGAAAAAACAGGTGTAACAATAATGTATATGGATAAAGGTTTAGATACAGGAGATATGATTTTAAAAAAACAATTTGATATATTATCAGATGATACTTATGGTACAATACATGATAAGATGTCGAAAATAGGTTCGGAAGCACTTATTGAGGCATTGGAAATTATTGAAAATGATAATGTAAAAAGAGAATCTCAAGATAACGAAAACTCCTGTTATGCGCCTATGATTACAAAAGAAACTGGTCGTATAAACTGGGATTGTAATAGCAGGGAAATTGTAAATTTGATACGTGGATTAAATCCTTTTCCGATTGCATTTTCAACATACAAAGGTGAAGTTTTGAAAATTTGGAATGCTGAAAAATTTACACAGAATAAAACTGCTTATCCAGGTGAGGTTTTGGACTTAATAAATGACAAAGGCATAGTAGTAAAAACAAGTGATGGTTCTATTATTATTAACGAAATCCAGAAGCTTGGTGGAAAAAGAATGTCTACATCAGACTTTTTAAGAGGAAATAAAATAGAAATAGGAGAAATATTAGGTAATAGCTGAAAATAAAGATAGTATTATATACAAAAGGTTTGAAAACTTTTTTAAAAATGTTATCCAAACCCCTCCTCATGTTATTTTGGAATAATAATACTTGTTAAGTTATATAAAAATATAGTCGATAGTTTTAATGAAACGTAACAATTATTAAAAGGGAGATGATTTAATGGACGTGAATGCTATAGCACAACTATCTATGGCAATGTCAGCTACAAAAATTGCCCAATCAGTAAGTATATCAGTCTTAAAAATGTCATTAGACCAAACAGAAATGGTTGGGGAGCAATTATCCCAAATAGTAGATTCTATTTCAAATGGTAGCACGATTGATATAAGTGTATGATATTTCTTTAGTGTTCTATACTTGTTGATTTAAGCTGTGTGCTTATGCTTTTAGTTGTCTGTATAATGGGGTTAAAACCCTCGCCTTTAGGTTAACCACCTGAAAAAGGATTAAATTTAAGACTTGAGGGAAAATACTCAAGAGGTGAATTTAATGAGGATTTATCATAAAACATCACATGCGACATATTACCTAAAATATCGTATAGATAACAAAGTACAAAAAACTTGTGTTATACGGCAAAGTTGTACAGCGAACTCAGGAATTAATAAGACATGTATGCGGAACAAATGAAGTAGAAATATTAGCAGGGCACATAGGAAAAGACCATATCCATTTGCTAGTGTCAGTGCTACCGCATTTGTCTGTAAGTAAACTTATGTAGTATGTTAAGGGTTAGGCTCAAGGAAACTACTAATTGAATATAAAGAGCTTCAAAAACAGTATTGGGGAAATCATCTGTGGGCTAGAGGGTACTTTGCAGCTACTATAGGTAATATCACAGATGAAATTATAGTCCAATACATTTAAAATTAGGAAATAGAAGAATCCCAACATGCTGATAATTTCAACTTTAGGCGGCTTCAGCCACAATCCAACCTACCGGCTTTCAGTCGGTAGGTGTTGATATTAAGCTTATATCAAGAGTTTTAAAAGAAGTCTAACTTGTTTGTAATAAAAATATTTGTATACAAGTTTTTATACCAAAATAAAAACTGTTAAATTGGCGACTTTCTGTGCGTAATGACACGGTTTATTGAGTTCCTATATATCCTAGAACTAGTCCGTTGTATTGTATGTCGAGGTGCTGATTATTAATTTCGATAGTTAACTTAGATATGCTGCAGCAAAAAAAGGTGGAAAGTTTAAAAGGTTTATGTGTTTATAATTACAAATTATATTTTCTGAATTGCTAATTAAACTTTTAATCTCTGTCGGCAATTCACAATTTATAGTATTTGATGATAAATTTATAATTACAATTAATGTTTTATCCTCATGTTTTCTGGTATAAATATATAGAGATTCATGTTCGGATAAATATTCAGTAAAGTAACTTCCATAAACAATAACCTCATGTTCTTTTCTAAGAGAAATTAGTTTTTTGTAGTAGGAAAACACTGATTCTTCAACATTTTGTTGAGATGCGACATTTATGCTTACATAATTCTTATTTACATCAAGCCATGGCTCAACCATACTGAAACCAGCGTATTGGCTGGAATCCCATTGCATCGGAGTACGTGCATTATCTCTTCCGACAAGATGAATTGCTGGTAGCATATCCTCAAATGTTTTGCCATGCTTTTGCTCATACTCTTTTAGCATATTTAAGGTCTCGACATCTTTATATTGTTCAGGTCTGTTAAAATATGGGTTGGACATTCCAATCTCTTCCCCTTGATAAACATAAGGTGTGCCTTGGAGTGTATGGAGCATTGTTGCTAACGCTTTTGCGCTCTCTACTGGGTAATTTTTGTCGTCACCAAAACGAGAAAGTAGTCTAGGCTGGTCATGATTTGAAAGATAAAGACTATTCCATCCTTTGCCTTCAAGCCCTTTCTGCCACTTAGTCATAACCTGCTTAAGTTCTATGGGTTTAATTTTTCCTCTCTCCCATTTTGAACTTCCACCGCCTAAGTTAACATGTTCAAATTGAAATATCATATTCAACTCATTTCTGTCTTCACCTGTATAAAGTGCGGCAATTTCAGGTGTAACATCAGGAGTTTCACCAACAGAAATGCAGTCGTAATGAGCAAGCACCTCACGGTTCATCTCCTGCAAAAAGTCATGAACGCCTGGACGGTTAATGTAACATTCATTGGCAGAAGAACGTGTATTTTCCTTAATATTGGGGAAACCTTCTTCTTTTTTTATTAAGTTGATGACATCAAGACGAAAGCCATCAATGCCCATATCCATCCAGAAACGCATTATTTCATATATCTCTTGACGTAGTTTTGGGTTTTCCCAGTTTAAGTCGGGTTGCTTTTCAGTAAAAAGGTGTAGATAATATTGTCCTGTTTCCTCGCTGTATTTCCATGTAGTGCCTGAAAAGAACGATTGCCAGTTAGAAGGAACATTACCATTCTTGCCATCATGCCATATGTAGTAATCACGATATGGATTATCCTTTGATTTCTTTGCTTCTATAAACCATCTATGTTCATCAGAGGAATGATTATATACTCCATCCATAATTAACTTAAGCCCACGCTTATGAGCTTCGCTCAATAGATTTTTAAAATCTTCCATAGTACCAAATTTAGGGTCAATCTGGCGATAATCGCTGATATCATATCCGTTATCTGCACCACCAGACATATAAATTGGTGAAAGCCAAATAACAGAAATACCTAAATCCTTTAGGTAATCCAATCGTGAAATAATACCATTAATGTCACCGATACCATCATTATTTGAATCCATGAAGCTCATTGGATATATTTGATAAACTACGGCTTCTTTTTGCCATGATTTTTTCATAGTCTCATATCCTTTCTTTATGTAACATTTCATAAATTGGGTAAAGTGCCAAATAGCAATCATTAAAAATTTGTTTATATGTCTTGTAACAATTAAAATTTTCGTTATTGGGAAATATCTTCTCATCTACAGAAATAAATCGCTTAATATCCTCGAATCCACTAAGCAAGCCTATCCCCACACCAGCTGTTACTGCTGCACCCATTGACGTTGCTTCTTCAAGATGAGATAGCTTATTTGCGCTTAACCCATATATGCTTGCTAAAATTTGCATAATGGGATTGCTTTGTGCTAAACCTCCAATAACGTTCAGTTGTTCAATGTTAGTATGATTTGAAAATATCTTTAAAATAATTTCCATATTCATAAGAATACCTTCAATTGTAGAACGCAGAATATCTGCCTGTGTATGTTCCATATTTAATCCTATAAAGGCACCTCTTGCGCTAGGGTTCCAACGTGGACTTCGTTCTCCCAATAGATATGGAAGAAAAACAAGTCCGTTTGCACCTGCCTTGGATTCTAATAGCATTTCGTTGATTAAAGTATATACATCTATATCCTTTTCCTTTGCTATCAAAGGAAGATTATTACATAAGGTATTACGTACAAAATTAAACGAGTTGCCTGCCGCTTGCATAGTACCTGTAGGAAGATAATACCCTGGAACAATATGCGCCCAGTTAAATGTACGCATTTCTTCATCAAATAAAGGTTTTCTGGAC
The DNA here is from genome assembly GCA_964474135.1 of uncultured Defluviitaleaceae bacterium. Lineage (GTDB taxonomy): Bacteria > Bacillota > Clostridia > Lachnospirales > CAYYRV01 > CAYYRV01. The sequence goes on along the minus strand of CAYYRV010000041.1, from coordinate 7,364 downwards.
GTATAGGCAACCCATGCCGAAGAACCGAGATAGTTGTAAGCAATGTTCTCAGATATAGACATAGCACCTACAGCCGCACAACTTCCGTCCCCTCCGCCAATAACAACCTTTGTGCCGACAGGCAAACCACATTCTTCTGAAACATTAGCAGTTACCTCTCCAGCTATATATGTTGAAGGAAAAACGTTTGGAAGTATTGACATATCTAATTTACATGCATCAAGAATTTCCTGTGACCACATCAAACGGTTAAGGTCAAATGCATTTGTTCCTGAAGCATCGGAAAAGTCAGTTATATACTGCCCTGTAAGCCTTAATATTATATAGTCCTTTGGCAATAGCATTTTATAGGTATCTGCAAAGATTTCTGGTTTGTTAGCACGTATCCACATAAGCTTTTCAATGCTATAAGAGGCACTTATTCTGTGTCCAGTTATACGGTAGAACATATGTTCATCAAGTTTTGAGCGGATGTACTCCTCTTCTATAGTACTGCGCATGTCTGCCCAGATAATTGCATCACAAAGCGGTCTACCATTTTTGCCAATACATACACATCCCATCATCTGTCCGCTAAATGAAACAGCTTTGACTTCTGATTTATCTCTATCTTGCAAAAGTATCTTAGTGCTGTTGCAAACAGCATTCCACCAATCTTCTGGATTCTGCTCAGCACAATTTCCTCTAAAAAAATTTGTTTTGTACGGGTAAGTAACACTATTAATTAGAATGCCATCAGATGAAAAAAGTGTAGCCTTATTTCCTGTTGTACCCAAATCATGGGCAATTAATAGATTCATATTATACCTCTAAATATTTTCAAATGGTTTTATTATATCATCTATCGCCACAAGTTCATCAGAGGTTAATTCCCAATTGACACATGCGACATTTTGTTCAAGCTGTTCTGTTGTTTTTGCTCCACCTATAATAGATGTTACTTCTTCCTTTTGACGTAACCAATTGAACGCCACTTCGGATAGTGGTTTCTGTAGGTTATCTGCAAAAGCCTTCAGCCTAAGGGTTACTTCATAATATGCTGTAAAGTTTTCGCCATTTAGTTTAGGGTTACTGTTACGCACATCTTTAGTAGAAAAATTACCGCTTGGATTAAATCTACCAGACAAAAGCCCTTGAAATAGTGGACTATAAGGAAAGTAAGCCAAACCGAATTCTTTTACGACAGGGAAAATTTCACTCTCTGTTTTATACTCGAGAGGAGTGTTGTGGTAGCTTGTTGTATTGCGCTCAAGCATATTGTAAAGAGATTGATATGTAGCAATATCAGAAAGTTCCATCATCTTACGGGTTTCGTCAGCAGAATAGTTAGTTAGCCCTATATAACGGATTTTACCTGATTTTTTTATTTGGTTAAGAGCTTCCGCTGTTTCCTCTAATGGGGTATCATGATCTGGCCAATGAAGCTGGTATATGTCAATATAGTCCGTTTGAAGACGTAAAAGGCTATCATCTATTTCTTTTAAAATACTTTTCTTTGTTAGGTTTCTTGTGACATTGTTTTTGTTGTCCCAAACCAAACCGCATTTACTTGCAATAATGATTTTTTTTCGCTTGCCATTACGCTTGAGAGCCTTACCTAAAACAGTTTCAGAAATTCCTAATCCATATACAGGAGCAATATCAAATAGGTTAATGCCTAAGTCAATAGCTTTATCTACAATAGTCATAGATTTTTCTTCATTACTGTTATCCCAGTCACCACCAAAATTCCAACAGCCTAAACCAATAGCTGAAATTTCTTCATCAATTTTTGTCGCTTTTTTGTAAATCATATATAATTCCTCCATCTGTTTAATAACTATAATTATAATATTTGCATATATGTTATCGGTTACATTATATTTATAATTTAGTATAAACCTACTTGGTTTTAATGTCAATAGCTTACAAGATATAATTAAATATATAAATAACGTGAGTTCGACTCAATAAAGCTGCATCAAACTTTTGATAGTATAAGCACAAATTTAGGCTAAATTAGGCTAAATTTATGCTTATAACGTAAAAAGTCTTACGATTTTTGGCTTGTTTCACAAGTGGTTCGACTACGTCGAACTCACGTTAAATAAATATTCAGCTACATATATTGCTTTTACAATTAGGTTTTTATCTTATATTATACAATAGTAAAAACTTACAAATTTTTTTAAAAAATATATTGACATATGGGCAATACGCCGTTATTATATAAATATGTTATCGGTTACATACAATATAACAACATGTAACGTAACCAATATTACGAATAATTTATAAGGAGTTGTGGGAAATGAAAAATTTTCAGAAACTTGTAGCAGTGGTAACAGCTGTCACAGCTATTTGCATGACACTCTCTGGTTGCGGAGGGGGCAATTCAGCAACAGTCAGCGATACATCAAACAATAATTCAAATACCTCCTCTGAATCAAGCGGTGAAAAAATTAATGTATCAATTATGCAGTTTAAGGTAGAAATAAACGATGCATTGAAAAAAGCCGCAAATACTTACATGAGCGTAAACCCAAATGTACAAATATACATAGAAACAGTAGGTGGCGGAAATGATTACGGAGCTGCGCTTCGTGCAAAAATGCAAGGTGAACAGCCTACTATTTTTAACATTGGAGGACCTCAGGACCTTAAAGATTGGGAGGAAAAGCTTGAGGACTTAACAGATGAGCCATGGGTTGAGGAGGCGGCTGATGGCGTTCTTAAAGCTGTATCGAAAGACAACAAGGTGTTTGGTCTCCCATATAATCTTGAGGGTTATGGGCTTATCTATAACAAAAATATTTTTGCTGATGCTGGTATTGATGAATCTACGCTTAATAGCTATGACGGTATAAAGGCAGCATTCACACTTCTTGATTCAAAAATAAAATCCGGCGAACTAAAAGATAAATATCCAATGCTTGAGGCAGTTGTTGAATATCCTGGTAAAGAAAAGTGGGTATCGGGCCTTCATGCACTCAATGCTTCATTAGCTAACGAGTTTGACGGAGCTGTAGCTGCTTATGAAGCTAAAGAAGTGGCTTTTACTCATGGTGATGCACTTAAAGCACTTTTTGACCTTCAAACAGATTTTACTAAAGATGCTAGCAATAAAGGTAACTTGAACGCAATAGATTATGCTACGCAGGTGGGCGGCGGTCTCGCAATTGAACGTGTTGCAGTAGTACAACAAGGTAATTGGATTTATCCTGAGGTGATAAATGTTGACCCAGAACTTGCTGAGAATTTAGGAATTATGCCATTGCCGATTAAAGGTGTAGTTGAGGATAGGATTCCTGTTGGCGTTCCTAACTATTGGGCGATAAACAAAGATAGGCCAGAAAACGAGAAAGCGGCTGCTAAAGATTTCCTTAATTGGCTTTATCAATCAGATGAGGGTAAACAGATTGTTTGTAACGAATTTTTCTTTATCCCACCATTCAAAAATTATGATGGTTTAAATCCTCCTGATACACTTGGAAAAATTGTAAAACAGTATAGCGACGATGGTAAAATTATGCCTTGGGTATTTATGGGCTTCCCTGTTAATTGGGGTGAAGGTACATTCGGTGCAGAATTCCAAAATTATCTCTCAGGCACTTTAACTTGGGAAGAGTTAATTGAAAAATCCAAAACCAAGTGGGCTGAAGCAAGACGTTAGGCTTTTATGGCAAAAACAAGAGGTTAGGCATTTGTAAACTTGTGCCCTAACCCCTTGTTTCCAATTAAAATAAAGGGGTTGCATAAAGTATGAAACGCTCAAAATTATGTAGTGTATTGTTCACCATGCCTAGCATCATATCGTTCCTTATAGTGGTTATTGTGCCTACTATACTCGGTATCTACTACTCCTTTACCGATTGGAACGGGACAACAAAAACATTTAACTTTGTCGGACTTGACAACTATATAAGACTGTTTACGACTGACCAACAGTTTATTAATTCATTTTGGTTTACACTTAAATTTACCATAGTTTCTGTAATTTCCATAAATATAGTTGGGTTTGCACTGGCTCTTCTTGTAACTGCCGGATTTAAAGGCTCTAACATACTACGTAGCATCTTCTTTATGCCGAATCTTATAGGAGGTATTATGCTTGGCTTTATTTGGCAGTTTATTTTCCGTGAAGTATTTAAAACTATGGGAAATGCAATGTCCATTCCAGGTTTAACAGGATGGCTTTCAGATACTCAAACAAGCTTTTGGGGATTAGTTATTGTAGTTGTTTGGCAGCTTTCAGGCTACATGATGATTATTTACATAGCACAAATACAAAACATTTCTGATAGTGTAATAGAGGCATCAAAAATTGATGGTGCAAACCCTCTTAACAGACTTATCAACATAACAATGCCACTTGTTGCACCTGCATTTACTATAGGTCTATTTCTCTCGCTTTCAAATGCCTTTAAACTATACGACCAAAATGTATCTTTAACAGGGGGAGCACCAGGTAACACAACAGAAATGTTAGCACTTAACATTTATACTACAGCGTTCACACAAGGCAAACTAGCTATGGCGCAGTCAAAAGCACTGATATTTATGCTTGCTGTTGCTGTAATTACAGTTACACAGCTTGCAATTAGCCGACGTAGGGAGGTAGAGATGTAATGACTCGTACTGAAAAGATTACTCGCTATATAATGATGATTGGTGCTGTTATATTGGGGCTTATTTATCTCTCTCCAGTATACATACTTTTGGTAAATTCATTAAAGACACAAAAAGGCATATATCTTAATGCAATATCGTTTCCTAGCAAATTGTTCTTTACTACTAGTAATTATCCAGATGCTATGGAGCGTTTAGGATTTTTAGGAGCATTCACAAACTCTGTTGTTATAACCGTAATTTCAACAGCACTAATAGTAATATTATCGTCTATGACAGCATGGGTATTAACTAGGGCAAAAACAAAGTTGGCTAACACAATTTACTACATCTTTGCTATTGCAATGTTAATACCCTTTCAATGCGTAATGCTTCCATTAGTACGTATAATGAATTTTATGGGATTACAAAATCCTCCTGGAATTATCTTTATGTATGTGGGTTTTGGTTCTTCAATGTCCATTATACTTTTCGCTGGATTTATTAAAAATATTCCTCTTGAGCTTGAGGAAGCCGCATATATAGATGGCTGTACCATGCCGTACACTTTCTTTATTATTGTATTTCCATTGCTTAAAACTATTACAGTAACGGTTGCTGTTTTGAATACCATGTGGATTTGGAACGACTTCTTGCTACCACAGCTTATGATTAATAAGCCAGCTTGGCAAACTCTCCCACTTAGAACTTTTCTATTTTTTGGACAATTCTCAAAACGATGGGATTTGGCGACTGCCGCGCTGGTACTTGGTATGATACCAATTATAATATTCTATATGCTAGCACAAAAATCCATAATTAAAGGTGTTACAGATGGTGCTATAAAGTAACGTGAGTTCGACGTAGTCGAACCGGCTTGTGAAATAAGCGGAAAATCGTAAGATTTTTCACGTTATGAGCATAAATTCAGCCTAATTTTGGCTAAATTTGTGCGAATATTATTAAAAGTTCGATGCAGCTTTATTGCGTCGAACTCATGTTAAAGTAATAAAATTTTTGAAGTATACTACTAAAGTTATACTCTTTATACTGGTGAAGGGAATGAAATGTTTTTATGATAACTGTAAATCAACTCGCCAAAATGATAGATCAAACTCTACTAAAACCTTATGCTACTCATGATGATTTAAAAAAACATTGCTTGGAAGCAATAAAATATGGCTTTAAAACTGTTGCAATAAATAATGCACCTGTGCCATTCTGTAAAGAAATTCTTAATGGCTCGGAGGTGCTATGTGATGCAGCAGTAAGTTTTCCGCTTGGGCAATGTACCATTGAAACCAAGGTTTTTGAAACCCGTGATGTAATTGAAAAGGGCGCAGGTGAGGTTGATTATGTAATAAACATTGGTGAGCTTAAAAGTGGAAATTGGGAATACATTGAGCAGGAAATGCGTGCAGTTGTTGTTGTATGTAATGAATACGAAGTTGTATCTAAGGTAATATTTGAGAATTGTTACCTTAGTGATGACGAAAAACGCAAGCTTTGCAAAATAGCTCTAAGAGTTAAACCAACATTTATTAAAACCTCAACCGGTTTTGGTACTGGAGGTGCAACTGTAGAAGACGTAAGGCTGATGAAATCATGTGTTGGTGATGACATTAAAATTAAGGCTTCAGGAGGAATAAAGAGTCTATCTCAGGCTCTTAAGCTCATTGAAGCAGGTGCAGAACGTATTGGTACTAGTCAGGGTGTAGCATTAATTGAAGAATTAGCACAAAGCAACAATCTAAACAAAGGCCTTTAAAAAATCTAACTGTAACTTATTAACAGACGACAAAGAAGAAATTTTTTGTAAGGTATGAGGGCAAATCTTTTGCTTGAAAAAGTTTAAGCTACGCCTTTCTCTTAGATTTAGCTTTTTTATGTCAATGCACCACAATCAGCTATAAAAGGTAAAAATATTTTGCGCAAAAAGACTAAAGACCCTGCCCCAAAAGCAAAAGAATGGTAAAATAAAAAGAGTAAAGAAAGAACTTATTCGCAAAGGGGCAAAGGAAATGACACGTGCAGAAAAACTAGAAATAAAAAGGAAGATAAAAAGGGAAATAGCAGAATTTTTAAAGATATAAAACCATTACTTTCCAGAATTGATAGAGGATATAAAAAAGGTAATGGATAGACGCAATCAAAGTTACATTACCTACTAGATAGAAGTTATTTTATATATTATGCTTCTCAAAAATGTGTGTTCAATAATGTCTATGCAAGAAATGAACGAAAAATTCAACGAAGCTGAATGTATAAAAAATATATACAAAATATTAGGTCTTGAAGAAAAAGAATGGCTACCACATTATGTGACAATTAACGAATGCTTATCAAAGCTTAACACGCAAGAATTGGAAAAAGTACGCAAAAGAGGTCGTGTTCTAAAATTATTGAGCCGATAAAAAACGAGCAAAAAACCAGTAGTTTATGACAAGACCGACTACAATTTTATGCATTTGTTCAGTTTTGGAAAATCAAATGCCTTTTCTTACTAATCTTGCGGGTGTGAATATTCTTTAGTGTAAATAGAATAATTCTCCAAAAATTTGTTAATACTTTTAGCACGACGAAACAGGGGAATGCTAGAGAGCAACCCAACGCAAGTCGAGCTTGAACGGTGAACCGCATAGAGAAATCTTTGTGGTTTTGTTTTTTTTACATCGGCAAGCTAAAAGCGGATAAACTCCGGGTGTGGGCAGCGCCCACGCGGTTTTATACTATTTCCGTTAAAACAATTCCAAAATATGACGATATACATATGGGTG
>CAYYRV010000040.1:0-14371 GCA_964474135.1 uncultured Defluviitaleaceae bacterium | reverse complement strand
ATCGGTTTTGTTGGGGGTGACGAATTTTTAGAGAACTCTGAAAGTCCATTCTTTACGCGGATTCCGGTTTCCGTGGAAACTTATTATACGAAGGGGAGGTGTTTCTCAAGATCGGCAGTTAGGATTAGATAAATATGAGAAAACAAATGACATCTAGTGAATTTATAAAATATAATAGAATAAAATCACCTTTAATATGGGTGTGTAATTAATTTCATGATTATGCAGCTAAATCTCACCGATAATGCAATGCCCAAAAGGTTTATCAATAAAGTTAGTGTTTAACCCTTTAATGCCCAAAAAATTAGAGATTAATCCTACAGGTAGATAAATACACTAAATACAAAACCAAACTGGAAAGTGTGTGTATTTTTAGAAAGTTACTTAAAAACCTATATTGGATTGATGTTTTTGTAACCTTGCCTAGGATGCTCTTTGTTATTACTTCAGTTGTTCCAATTATTTATCTGCAAAATTAATTTGCCTAACTGATCAATCGGCAGTTCCTAGAATTACGTTAAAATTAATATTCTAATAGGTTATAATATCTCTTGAGCTACAAGTTAATTTAGGAGGTTATGTACTATGCTAAGAATAGCAGTTTGTGACGATGATGCAAGATTTTTAAGTAAATTTTCAGAATTGTTAACTTCTTACTTTTCTAATGAAAATTGTACAATCAGTTTGAAAGAGTATACCTCGGGTATAGAATTTATTGAGGATGTAGAAGACCGTAAACTAATTTACGACGTAATTTTTTTAGATATATGTATGCCAATTATAAGTGGCATTGATATTGCAAAACGGTTACGCCTCCTACCAACTCAAGCTTTTCTTTTGGTATTTACGACAAATATGGAGAACGAATGGAGTGAGGGTTATAAATATGAAGCCTTTAGATTTATTATTAAAAAACGATTAGAGTCTGACTTAGCCGAAACGGTTAATAAAATTAGTTTAAAGCTTACAAATATCACCGAAATGAAAGAACAATTAATGATTAAACGCAAAAACAAGGGTACAATTGAAAATTTGATAGTAATGAAGAACGATATTCTTTATTTTGAGAAGGATAAAGTAAGGCGAATTTGGTTAACTACAATTCATGGTAAATATGAACTTCTTGTAAAACCACTTACATATTATAAACAGTTATTGAACAGTGAAGCTTTTGATGTATTTATACGTAATTTTTTAATAAATATGAATCGCATTGAAACTTATGAGGAAAACAGTTTTATACTAGCTGGTAAAATAAAAACTCCTTTAGGTAGCTCAAGAAAAAGCCAAAAGGAATCTAAAGTGCGTTATATGCAGTTTTTAACTGAAAGGATTTGACATAATGAGTTATATTTGGATTATTATTGAGACGGTTATTCAGGCAATAGAAGTTGCCCTATTGTTCTTCTTCTGTGCAAAAATGACAAAGCTTAGTGAGCGGTTTAAGGTATGGCATTTTATTTTAGCAGGTTGTATCGCAACAATAATATCAGGCATTGCCACATATATTAATCCATATTCTATCTGGAAGACAATTTTGAGTACTGTTATAATTGTTTTAATTGGTATTACATTCTTTGGTAACAATTTAGCTGCTAGATTTGTCAATTCGTTAATTTTTTGTAGCATATTAATAATATCTGATATTCTAGGTGCCATAGTTGTAACAATAGCTAATAATTCCCTATCATGGTCAATTGTCTTTGAAGAGAGTGTAGTAAGGTTGGCAATGTTTTGTATTGCTAAAATTATAACAACCTTAATCATTACACTTATTCTTCATTATAGGAATAAAGAAAAAAGTTATTTACCAACAAAACTCTGGTATTTATTTTTGTTCCTGTTTTCTATTTTATTGTCTGTTGCTATACTGGTTATGGAAATTGGGATATTGACAGATCGCTCTACCTTATTTGTAGATGTGGCATTAATGTCTATTATGCTAATATTTTTACTATTTTACATTTCAACATATTATTTATTTTATCGAATTACAGAGCATGTTGAGAGAAGCCAACAACTAAGTATGTTAGAGTATCAGAATGAAGCAATCGAAAAATATTTTATACAAACACAAGAGGCAAATAGAATGATTCGTATTTTGAGTCACGACTTAAAGCATAGTATGCTAAGTTGGAAAGAGCTATATTGCGATAAGGGTTATAGGGAATCAATGGAACATATCTTGGAGTATGAGCAAGCTATAGAAACAACTCACATAGTAGATGTTGGAAATGAACTTGCAAATGCGATTATTTATCAAAAACTACTTTTTGCAACAAAAAATGATATTAATATTTCTGTAAGAGGTACTTTTTATAAGGACTTAAATATTTCTAAAATAGATTTATGTTCGTTGTTAGGTAATCTTTTAGACAATGCAATAGAAGCGAATTTAAAAATTGAAAATAGTGATAATAGAAAAATTGCAATGAAAATAAAAAGAAGCGGCAATCTTTTGTTTCTTGAGCTTGAAAATAACTACATTGACGAACCTGTTGTACAAAATGGTAATTTCGTTAGTCAAAAAAAGAATAGAGTTTGTCATGGAATAGGCATGATTAGCATTAATAATGTAGTAACCAAATATGACGGAGTAATAAATAATACATATAATAGGAACATTTTTAAAACAAGCATTATGCTAAAGGCCTATACTGAAAATATTAAGAATGAATTTTATGATAAGGATAAAGTTTATGGATAATTCCACAAAAAAGAACTATTAACGTTTATAAAACATTAATAGTTCTTTTTTTATAACTTTTACAGGATTTATAATAAAATAAATCACGCCTTTTAAAATGCAACTTTCCGACGTAATATAAACTTTCCGACGTAAATAGTTTACCAATATTTGGATAAAAAGTATAATGTAGAAACAGCTCGAAAAATACGAAAGTAGGTTGGTTTATGACAAATATTGCAAACCAAATGGCTTATATTTTATCCAAAAATGGAATTATTAAAAAAGATGAGGAATCGATTTATGCTTATGGCACAGAAGTTACTTTGATGCTACTATCATCAGTCGTTACCATTCTTGCAATAGGAGTAGTATTTAGTAAATTATTAGAGATGTTAATTTTTATTACTGTCTATTCTGTTTTAAGGGGATATGCTGGGGGTTATCATGCCAGTAGCCATTTTAAATGCTACTTGTGTTCTGTTTTCATATTTATGGTTGTATTGTGCTGTATTATATTTTTGCCTACCGAGATTAAACATATAATATTATTACCTACCTTGTTAATAAATGATATTACTCTTTTTCTGATTGCACCAACGCAAAATTTAGTCAATCCTAAAACTACTAAAGAACTAAAAAATCATAAAATAAAGATGCTAATTTTAATAGCTATTATAAATATAGGTGTAATTGTTTTTTGGAAATCAAGTTTTTTTAAAAATGGATTTATAAGTGATATCTGTTTTACAGTTGTTTGTGCATTAATAGCAGTTGCTATTTTAAGTATAATAAATTTAGTGCAAATATTAAGGAGAGATAAGAATGAAAATAAAAAATAAAATTAAAAAAAGTGTTTTAGGGTTAGTTGCTATTGGTCTAAGAAGCACAGCAGAAAAAACTGCAAACCTTCAATGTTTTTACATGTCTTATGAACCAAAAATACCACAAGCATTAAAAAAAGAAACAAAATAGTAATTTTTTAGTAGATTTCTAAGGATGCTATATTTAGTCAGCTTGTGTTACAAACTTAAAAAAAGGAGGAATTAATGTATGGAAATTATTGAACAAACTAATCGAACCATTTTGTTCGATGAAATTAATCCGGAAAAGTTAGATTTACTAACTTTAGTGGGCGATGTAAAAGGTATGGAAAGTCTTGATGATGATAAGATAAAAGAAATAAACGGGTATATGCTCGTGAAATCTTTTGATGAATTTTTAGATAAGTTTGAGCCTACAATTTATAGCTTTTTTAATGCTGCAAATCAAAAGGTTATCTACACTTTAAAGAAGCCAACCGCCATACCAGAGGACTGTATTCAAGCAATACCATTAGATCAATATAATGATTTCTTAAAAATGCTTTTAACCATGATTCAAACTAAACGTTCACAAGGAATTGAAAATGTGGATTTCCGTTTTGACAAAATATTAGATATGATTTCACCGAAAAAAGTAATGGATGACATTAGGTTTACTCGTAAAGAGATTCATTATTTGCATGGTGAGTATGAGAAGCTTGATGAGGGTGACCCCTTGCGTCTAGATATAGCTGACAAACTAAATGTTAAGTTTGAAGAGGCTAGTAGAAGCTATAACAACATAATGGCTATGTTACCTTTAGCAATTGATGACTGCAAACAAAGATTGTTGGCCGGTCGTGCTAATGAAAATGATAGAGCAGAGAAGTTTATAGCTGGTCAACTTACTATGGGTGAAGAGGGCGAACTCAAAATTATTGAACGCCCAAAAAGTGAATCAACTGAACTAATGATTACCGAAGAAGGTACAAATAATGCTTTAGTTGAGGCTTTCAAAGAGGATTATGAAAATATAACTGAAAATCCTACGGATTATGTATCTCAGTTGGTAGTAAGAACTTTCTGCCCATTACCTGTTACGAATTCTGCCGAACTTGATATTCCAAAAGAAGTCGAAAATTATAATAGCTATTTGGCTTTTTATCAAGAAACAAAGAATGATTTTATCCGTGTAGCAAAGCCATTAATTGAAAAAATACTTGGTGTATTTATTTACTTTGACCAATATAAATCAAAAAATAAAGGTATGGTGCCAACCATGCTTATTTGCAATAATAAATTAGAAATGCTTACAAAAAGCAGCTATCTTCCAAGACTTCAGGTTTATTTAAATACTGTAAACAATAAGAACGATTTCAGAAATACGATTTGGTTTGGAATTGTAGGAGATATTGAGTTTAATATAGAAAATAATACAAAACTTACAAGAGAGAGATTTAAAGGAAATAAAAAGGTAGCAAAACAGAATGTTAACACAATGGAAAATCTCACCTCTCTTCTTTATGGTATTTGTGATTATAAAATACAAACATTTTTTTCATTTGAAACTTGTGAGGATACATCGTTTACAAGGGTTGCTACAAACGGAATTGATGACTATATAGACCGTACTCATGTACTTATGAGAAAAGATTATAGCGAATATGCAATTCCCTGTCTACCAAATATGAGTATTGTTCCAAAAAATAAATCCGGCTTAATTATAGATTCATTAATGATTGCAACAGATGAGGGTGCTGAAATATCTCAAGAAAAGAAAGACCTTTTAAAAATTTGGATTGAAGGTGTTTATATTCCTGCAAGCTATGTAGCCGCAGGTATTACGGCATCTTACCAATGTCCAGAGTTTTTACGCACAAGATTCAAAAATGTAACTAAAGATTATCCAGGTGTTCGTTTTGATATAGAGGCTTCAGATTATGCCCTTAAGGTACCAACAACTCTTGCTAAAGAAATTAGTGGATACACAAATAGTATAAAAGACACAATCAATAATAGAAACTTTGGTTTTATTTTCTCTAGCGACAATAACCAAGTAGATGGAAAAGAAATAAGGCAAATTACAGTATACAAGGCTCGTAGTATGCAAATGTTTGAAAATGAATTCGAGAGTCTTTATAAAACATTGACTGCAACTTATGTATCAAGGATGATGAGGGCACAAACCAGCGACTATAAGCATGATAATGTTTTATTCTTCTTCAGTGCCAATCCTCAAAGTCAACGAAGTAGTTGGCTTAGTAAAACAGGGTATATTAATTCTATTATGCTTCCTAATGATGATATGGCTTATAATATTGAAGAGGAATACAATATTTGTAATGTTGACATAAGTTTTGGCGGAAATACCAAAAACCTTGAAATAATTCTGAACAAGAACGCTAAAATAAGCTAACTTTAATATTGTTAGAAACACAGACTTTGCTATGAGCATTGTCTAGTGTTATCTATATAAGCAAATAATGTCAGTAGTTCTTCTAGTTTTTTACATAATATTAATATGCTTTGGGATTTGACCTATTGACATATATATGCAAAAAAATAAAAATCTCTATGAAAGGATGAAAAAACTATGGGTTTAAGATTGAAAATTGAAGGTGCAACTAATCTAAGCTTTGACGAACATCAAATCATGACAGCTAAATTTTTAACAGATACACCTGATGACTCAAATGCTCGTTCTACAGATGTAGTAAACACATTAATAATTACTGGAAAGATTTTAACAGCAGTGGATGGCGAGGCTGCTGATGACACTAAGGATTTAGCAAAATGGACAGTTGTTAGAGCTGAAAGTGCCGACAGTTACAGAAAGGCGACTCTTGAAGTTGTTGTAGCTGACCAAATAGTAAGAAAAATACATTTTCCAAACGCATTTGTTGTAGACTATACCGAGAGATATGGTGATACAGAAGGCGTAGGCGAATTTGACCTTGTGATGAGACAGAAAAAAGACAAATTTGAACAAACCACTATTGAGGGCGGCTTCGGCGTTTAATTTTATTAATACAAAACTTAGCGAGCCACTCTTCCATAGTGTGGCTCCTTTTCATGCATAAAAAGTAAAGTGCAAAGGAAAATAACCTTATGAAAGATTATTATAAAGTTTTACGGGTTGAGAAAAATGCTACACAAGAAGATATAAAAAAATCTTTTCGTAAGCTGGCTAAAAAATTTCATCCCGATGCAAATCCAGGGAATTTAAAGGCTGAAGAAGTATTTAAAGAAATAAATGAAGCCTATGCTGTACTAAGTGTTGAGGACAAAAAAATTGCTTATGACAGGCAAATGTTTGGTGGAGAAACAAATACAGCCCCCAACGACAATTTGAATAAAGGACATAGTGCGAATACAGCCTATAGACCAAGAACAAATATGTCATCCGCTGATTTTGCCGGAGCTAGTAATGCTTTTGAGGATTTTTTTGGATTTGACCCAAATAGCAGTTCGCCTCAACTAAAAAAGAAAAATAATAAAGTAAAACCTATGAAAACAAATGAGGCATTTGAAGCAATATTTGGGAAAAAGAGGTTTTAAGGGAATTGGGCTAATTATTAAATATCAGTCTTGGTAGTTTGATATACAAACTTTCTGACGATATTCAAGGGAGTTGATTACTCTGAATAACAAAAGTGAAAAAATTAAACAAATGCTTTCATATATACTAACTGTACTCACTATATTTTGCATGGCAATTTTTCTCTATTTTCTTTATTTTATAAATAAGGATACCCCCATTAAAATTGTTGGAACAATTGTTTTTATCCTTGTAGCCCTTATATGGCTACTTTTTGAATATAGGAGTGGAAAATCGGTTGCTTTTGAAAGATATGAGTCACCAATTAGGAAATTTATACTAATAACAAGAGATGGAGAACGTGAAAAGGAGTGGTATTGTGAAGGAATGTCTTCATTTCTGATAGGTAAAGGAACTACGTTGCAAGATGTTGACATAGAGTTAGGCGACAGCCAATATAATGATTATATTTCAAACGAACATGCTGTTCTAAATTATTCAGACGGTTATTGGTACATAGAGGATTTGAACTCCTTTAATGGAGTAGGTATTAAGAAAAAGGGAGAAGAATACGCATTTAGGTTAAAGCCGTTAGTATCCTACAAAGTTGACGAAGGAGATCTTATTTATATTGCAAAAGCAAAGCTTTTGGTTAGATAAATTATTTTAATAAAATAAAAGTGGAATGAATAACGTGTTTTGCCAAAGGCAAAAATCATGAAAGGACGGAAGCATATGAGCTTAACAAGATGTCCGGAGGGTCATTTATTCAGTTCAAGAAAATACGGAAATATCTGTCCGTATTGCAGTAAAGCTGTTGTACTAGGTAATAACAGAAAGGAATCAGAGGATCCAGAAGGCAACTATAACGATAATACTCCTTATCTTGGAGACTTAGAGGTAATGGACCCTGTTACCGGATGGTTAGTCTGTATAGACGGCCCATCGAAAGGTAGAGACTATAGAATTCTAACAGAAAAGAATTTTCTTGGCCGGTCTGATGGTATGGATATTCAAATAATAGGGGACAACCATATAGCTAAACGTAATCATGCAGTTTTTGTTTACGACCCCAAAAAACGTACTACTTTACTTTTGCCTGGAGACTCCCAAGGACTTGTTTACGTAAATGAGGAGGCTGTTTATGCTCCAATTGAACTTTCTGCTTATGATTCTATTGAACTTGGTAAAAGCAAGTTTCTGTTTATCCCATTGTGC
Source organism: uncultured Defluviitaleaceae bacterium (assembly GCA_964474135.1). Lineage (GTDB taxonomy): Bacteria > Bacillota > Clostridia > Lachnospirales > CAYYRV01 > CAYYRV01. The sequence goes on along the minus strand of CAYYRV010000040.1, from coordinate 6,126 downwards.
GGAAATAACTTTGAGTGGACTGAATTGGAACAAGTAAGGGGATAAAGAAAAAGTACAATAATATTCAAAAGCAGTTACTGCTGTGAAAGGAGCGGCATTTGCTAAGTGCAAAATTAGTGGTTAGTATGATAAATATAGAAAATATAGAATTTCCTTTTAAAATACAGGATTTTTTAGTTGTTATTTTTCTTATTATTATACTTCTTACCATTTTAAAGATTGTTTCAATTAAAAAATATAGGGATGAAAACCACTCTTTTTCCAATGGAATTAGAGCCGGAAATACACAGTTGATTGGACAAAAGGACGAACAAAATGATTACTTTTCTATAATACCAACCGATAATTCCCTTTTCGCCATTATATCTGATGGTGTAACCAATAAGAGGGTAGGTAAATTTGCTGCTATAATTTCTGTTGAAATCCTAAAAGCTAATTTTGTTAATCAGTTGCATGAAGCTAAGGGAATTAAAAATTTTTTTCAAGTATCATTTCAGTGTATCAACAAAAGATTAAACGATAATATTTATGGCAATAAGGTTGGTGCTACTCTAATATCAGCTATTATTAAAAATAATTGCCTGCATTTTGCTTCAGTTGGTAATTGTGTACTTTTTCTTTTTAGAAATGGAGAGATAATTTCTGTAAACGATATGGATAGTAGTGAAATAGAAATAGGAAAAATCAGTTTAATAAAAAATGACATAGCGATGCTTTGTAGTCACGGTGCATATGAGAGCTTAACCGAGATGGAAATTGCTCGAGAGCTTTCAAATCACGTACACCCATACGAAAAATGTATGAATTTTGCAAAGCAAATACAAAGGAAACGGAAAAATTATCAAGACAATGCCACGATTATTATTTTAGAAAATATGGTTCAGTAATCGTAGGTTTGGGGGAACATAGATGAGGAAATTAAGCAGTAAATTCATGACAAAATATATATCGGACGCTGGTAGCAAGCAAAAAAACAAAGACTATTTTGGGTTTGTTGAAATGGATAATTTCGTTTGCTGGGCTGTAGCAGAAAGCTATGACAATGATAATAATATAATTAGTGCTCAGTTAGTTGTAGATACTGTTCTTGATATGTTCACTAAAAAGCCTACCATTTCCAAAAGAAAACTGAAATCTTATATAAAAGAGGCACATCGTCAACTGCATCAGCAAAGCGGTAATTTTCAACTTAAAGCAAGTATTTTGATAGTAGCAAGTAATTACAAGAAAATGCGCTATGCACTTTGTGGAAATAGCCGATTACATATTTTCAGAGGAAATAATATTCTTTTAAAAAGCCATGACCAAAGCCTATACCAGGATATGGTTGACAGAGGGGAAATTCCGGACGACGACGAGTATGGAATGGAAGAAAGTCGAAATTTATTTGACTATTTGGGTAAGCAGGGGCGCATTCGCGTGAGTGTGTCTAAAAAAATTATTCTAATGGATGAGGATATTTTACTGTTAACCACTTGGGGATTTTGGGAAAAAATAAGTACTATTGAAATGTTGGATGCTCTAGAGGATACAAAAGAACCACTTGAATATCTTGATGAACTTCAAGATTTATATTTAAGTAAACAGAGTGGCTCCGTAAACAATCATACGTTAGTGGCAATATTTGCAAATAAAACATTTCAAGAAAAAAATAATACAAGGAAAATTATTAAAATAGCACTTATGATTGCCATTCCATTGCTAATCATTGGTATTATTTTATTTATATATTTTTATAATAAAAACTTAAAAAGAAATGAAATGAAAACATCAATAGCTGAATATGAACAACTAGGTGATACTTATGTTGAAGATGAAAATTACGACCGTGCATTATTGGAGTATGACAACGGTGTTAAAGGAAGTAAGAATTTAAAAGAAACAAGCGGCAAAAAGGGTGAGGAAAATAAAGAAATCAAAGATAGACTAACAACTAAACAGAGGACTGCTCAATTAATTATAGATGGAGATACTTTGTTTAAAGAAGGTAAGTATGCAAATGCTAAAATAAGTTATGAAAAAGCATTAAAAGAAGCTAAATACAATATGGATTTCTACGATTTATTAGATGTTAAAAATATAGAAGATAAAGTTTTACTCTGTGATGATTATGAGTATACAAATGACCTAATCAGTTTGGCTGATTCACAAGCAGAATTAGGTCAATATGATAAAGCGTTAAGCAACTATGAAGACGCAAGACAATTGGCATCTAAAAATAAAAATAAGAATGCAGAAAAAGATATAAAGCTAAAGACTGAATCTATAAAAAGTCAGTTGAAGGCTGAAGATGAAGCAAAAACAGCACAAGAAAAAGAAAAGGATGAGAAAGCAGCTGACGAGAAAGTAAAAGAGAATGCAAAGGCAGAGCTTGATGGTGATAAGGCCGTAACAAGCGGGGATTATCCTAAGGCTATTGATATTTATAATAAAGCTTTGGCATCCTATGTTGAAATGGGTGAAATTGATAAGGCTGCTGCGACGGAAAAAAAGATTGCCGATGTCAATACAAAAATCAAACAACAGGAAGATGATGAACAAATATCAATTGCCGAAGGATATGTGTTAGTAGGTGATAACTATATGCTTGAAAATAAATTTAACGAGGCTCTGATTAATTATAAGATTGCTAGGGATATTTACATAAATACTAAAATGACCGATGAAGTTGTAAAAATTAATGAAAAAATAAGTACAACCAACACAAGGATTAAAGAAACAGAGATAGCAAATAAAGTTTTGGAAATCGGGCTACTTGAATCTGAAGGCGATGAACTGTTAAAAGCAGGAGATTACATGTCTGCTAAGGAAAGGTATAGGCAAGCACAGGCATTATATCAAGGCATAAATCAAATGGATAAGGTTCTCCTGATTGAAGATAAGATAAAAAATGCTGAAGCAATTCAGGAAGAGAATAAGGCTGAAGAAGAAAAGGCATCAGAAGATGAAAGAAGCAAGATTATATACACAGCAAAGACTTTAGAGGCATATGCCCAAAATGCATTTGAAGATAAAGATTACCCTTTGGCTTTAGAATATTATAAAAAAGCAAAAGCGGTATATCAAAGTGCCGAAGCCTATGATGAAGCTTTAGCTATCCATGAAGAGATATCTAAGGTTCAGAACTTAATGCCATAATTTGGCTTTAACTACATGCTATAACGCTAGTTAGACTAAGCTAAACCAAATTATGTAATAGACCAAAAATTGCAGGGTTCTTCACGTTATTGGGAGTAAACTTGCTCTATTTTTTTCTAAATTTGTGTGAGTATTGCACCACATCAAATTCATGTTAGTATAAGGCTGTAAAAATAACCTAGTTAATATGGAGGTATATATAATGGGATTATCGTTATCCGTAAAAGGCAAGGTACAGTTTGATTTAACCGACTATGAAATAAGAGCATATGATTTTATTTATTCAGCACCAAATTCAAAGTATGCAAAAAGTCATGAAGATGAACGTTACTTGAAAATTATCGGAGATATATCAAGAATTATTGAGAAAAACAAAGGTATTTTAGAGACTATCAGGAAGTGGGCAAAAACGGAATTTAAAGATGAGACATATTATAACTGGGCTAAAATTACAGAAACCTATAGAGAAGACATTATTAGAGAGATTACTTTTCCAAACGCTTTTATTAAGGAGTATACCGAAGAAATTGACCCACACACGGGGCATGGTCAATTTGTGATAACATTAATGCAGAAAATGGACAAAAGAATAGACATAATAATTGACCCTTTTAATGAAAAATTCCCTAAGCTTTCAGATTTAATGAACCCTGATTCCGATATAAACAAGCTTGCAGCATTAGCCGGTTTGAGTCCCACGATGGCGGCGGCAATGATGATGAATCCGGAGTTATACCCTCATGCCGGTATTCATGACTTACTAAACGGTACAGGCTGCTATAGTAAGGACCCTGTTAACTTAGCAACAGGCAATTTTGTATATGCATCACCTGATTTAAAGATTGGTGGGGCGTTCCCACTATACTTTAATAGTTTTTACAATGCGATTGATGAATACAACGGAGCACTGGGATTCAATTGGCATCACAGCTTTGAAATCAAACTAGTTAATTTAGAAGATGGCTCAAAAGAGATTATATTTGAAGATGGTCATAGAGAGAAGTATACAAGGAAAGAAAATGGAAATTTTATTGCTCCTTCGGGCATACATAGCAAGCTCTTTATTGAAGAAACAGATAATGGATATTACTATATTCTCAAATTCTTAGACGGTATAAAGTACCATTTTACCGAGCAAGGTAACGTTGTACTTAAAACAGATATGAACGGTAATAAGACTGAGTTCTCTTACACAGATGGTTTTATGACAGAAGTGTCAACCTTATCAGGAAGTATGACATTTTCTTATGATAGTGATGGTTTAATTGAAACGATATCAGATAACACTGGTCGCAAAGTGTCTTACAATTATTCTGCTGGAAACCTGAGTCGATTTACGGATACAGAAGGATACTCTCATAAATATACTTATGACTTAAAAAGCAATAGATTAGAATCCATAACAAACCCTCTAGGCAACAGAATGGTTTATAACGATTACAGCAACGAAGCAAAGACTACTCTACAAGCGTTTCCAGATGGCGGGCGGATGGAGTATGCTTATTGCAAAGAAAATTCCACTACAGAATTAATAGAGCGTAACGGCAATAAAATTACATATCATTACGACGAAGACTATCGTATATATAAAGAGGAATTCCAAGACGGTAGCATTGAAAAAGTTTTTGATGCTGATAATAATTTAATACAATATACTGATAAAATGAAAAATACTTGGAATTATGAATATGACCTAAATGGTAATCGCGTAAAGGAAATAGATCCTCTTGGAAATATTACGGAGTATAAATATAGTCTTTTAAACAAGCTTACAAAGACTATTAAAGCAAACGGTGCGGAAACAACAAACAAATATGATTCAAAAGGGAACCTAATTGCTAAAGTAGACGAGCTTGGAAATCAAATTCAAATACAATACAATGAGATAGGTCTCCCTAATTCCATAATAAATGAAAGAAATTATATTCTTTCAGGAACTTATGACAAGAACGGAAATAGAATTTCCGAGTTAGACACTTTAGGTAATAGTTCTGTTTATGAATATGATGCTCTTAATAGATTGACTAAAATTACCTTACCAGAAGGCAATACAAGAACATTTGAGTATACAAATACAGATAAAATAAAGAATGTGTATAATGGTAACGGCGATGTAATGGAGTATACATACGATTCGGCTGACAATCTCATTGAAATTAGGGACTTCAATGGAAACAAAACTACCTTCAAGTATAATGAGATGAATAGACCTATAAAAAAGACTGATGCCCTTGGCAACTCAATTTGTTATCAATATGACCATATGTGGAATGTTGTTAGAGAAACAAATGAAAATGGGTATGACAGGGTTTACGAATATGATAGTCTAAATAGACTTATTGCTGAAATTGATGAAAACGCTAACAGAACGGAGTATATTCGGGATAAAAATGGTAATATTATAGAAGAATTGGATGCACTCGGACAAAAAATAATGTTTCAATACGATGCTCTAAATCGTAAAATTGTTTCTAAAAACAAGGAAGGATATAAAAGTTTAATTTTTTATGATGCAGTTGGTAATGTCATCAAAACAAAAGATTTTATGGGATATGAAAGCAGCTTTGAATACGATTTAGCCGGAAGGCTATTAAAATCTGTTGATGTTCTAGGGGGAGAAATTCTTTATTCTTATGATGAGGCTGGAAACAGAACTTCTGTCACTGACCAGATAGGCGCTATCACCAAATATGAATATGATGCAAAAAATAGGGTTTCAACAATAATTAACCCAGTAAATGGATGCACCAGAGTTTTTTATGATAGAAATGGAAATATATTAGAGTTATTTGATTCGGAAGGAGGTAAAACCAATTATCGTTATGACAAAAATGACAGGCTTATTGGTTTTACAAATTCGGAAGGGCATAACTTTTCTTTCCAATATGACGCTTATGGAAACATAACTGCTGCTATTGATGGGCGGAATAACCAAAGAACATTTGTATATGATGCATTAAACCGCAGAACTTCTGTAGTAGATGAGGG
>CAYYRV010000039.1:0-15611 GCA_964474135.1 uncultured Defluviitaleaceae bacterium | reverse complement strand
CCATCACCCATATGTATATCGTCATATTTTGGAATTGTTTTAACGGAAATAGTATAAACTGCCCTTTTTTAATCACACAATTATCTGTACCTACATAATATGTAGTACAGGCTATAGGTTAGTATAAATTTAAAAGGAGGATGGAAAAATGTCATTCCCAAATATACCTAGAGAAATCCCTTCCATTAACATTGATAAGGAGCAAGCTATAAGCCTTTTACTTTCATCAATAGCGTTTGAAGAATTGGGATTATCTCATATAATTAATGCGGAAGCTGAAAAGATTCAATATGTACTCGGCACGCTTGAAGGCGAAAAACCCACGTTTAACCCCACTTTCAAGGATTTGCTTATGATAAATGAATCGGTTAAAGAAACAATGGAAAAAGTTAATAAAAATCAGCTATTGTTATTATTTAAACTAAAAGATGTTGCTAAAATTCCACAGTATCAAGTTAAAGTTAATACTGCAACTGCAACAGCTAATTTTGGCAATGAGATTGTATCAGCAAGTGATAAGGCTTATTATCACACTACTGAAGGGAGGTGCACATAATGAGCATAATTGGCGGAGTTAATTTAGGAAACTTAATAAATTATCTGCTGTTTTTCGCAAACGGAAGTGTCGATGCAGACTGGCAAGGTGCAACCAAAGGTTTTGTCGGAGATGTATCCGTAGATGGTATTAAGGCAAGTGAACGTACCTCGGGTAGTGTTCCTTATGCAGGAACAATAAGTACCAATGACAGTACTTTAGATGCTTGGCAAAGTATAGTTGACCAAAATACAGGACAAGCATTTTCAGCACTTAATAAAACGACATTAATAACAGGCTTAGAAAATGATTTAGTTAGTGCAATTAATCAAATTAATTCACTTACGGCAACGGCAGGATACACAAGTGTTAACGCTTCATCTTTAGATGGGCTGAACACCCAAAACGGTATTAACGAGGTATTTGTAATTAATGTTACTTCAGGGTTTTCTATCTCAAGTGAAATAAACATTACGGGCGATGCCGGTGACGTATTTATTTTACGCTGGGATACGGATGCTAACTTTTCTAATGGATATCAAGGTCAAGTTAAGTTCCAAAGCGGTGGAGCAATTGTTCCGCATGGAGGTTTAACACCTGCAAACTTTATTCATGTTGCAGGAGATATTAACTCATCAGGAGGCGGAAGCAACCCTTCAGCACCTTATCCGCAAGGGCCACGCTATAACAATGGGCTTGGTGCTTTAATAACAGGCGGACAAGACTTTAATGGCGGTGGATTTTTTACAGGATACTGGCTTACTACAGGCAGCCCTACAAACCTTGACCCTGTCACAAACTTATATTACGGTAATACATCTTCATTAAGCAATGGTATATTTGTAGGCGGTTGGTATTCACTTACAGATAAGTTTATAATGACTTCAGGTACAAGCGGAGTTTATGTTTCTCCAAACCCTGCAACCGTTGCAAACCCTGATATTAGTGTTAAAAAGTATGTATCACCAGATAACGGAGCTACATGGTTTGATGCCGATGTTGCACCTGGGCCTACTATTTACTCAAATATTCAGCCCCAGTTTAAGTTTGTAGTAACCAATACAGGAAATGTACCTCTAACACTTGTATCATTAAGTGATAGCGTTTATGGAACTATATCAATTGGCGGCAACTTAGCGGTAGGTGCTACAACTACAACTGTTATTACAGAGCCTTGGAGCGAAGGGCAGCATGAAAATATGGCAACTACAACAGGAAGCTATCTGGGAATTCAAGTTTCCTCTACAGACCTTGCACACTATGTAGGTGTTCAAGCTCCAAACCCAGCAATAAATATAGTCAAATATGTTTCGCCGGATAACGGAGCTACTTGGTTTGATGCAAACACACCACCTGGGCCGACTGTATTGTCCAATGTTTCACCGCAGTTTAAGTTTGTGGTGACAAACACTGGAAACGTTGACTTAACTAACGTTACTGTAACAGATAATGTGTATGGCGACATTGGAACACTTGCCAACTTAGCTACTGGTGCTTCAAATACTTGGGTTATTACAGAGCCATGGGCTTTAGGGCAGCATGAAAACACTGCTACCGTTACAGGTAATTATATTCAAACTATATCTGATACAGATGTGGCTAATTATGTAGGCGTGCAAGCTCCAAACCCTACAATAAGTATTGCCAAATATGTTTCACCTGATAATGGAGCTACTTGGATTGATGCAAACATACCACCTGGGCCGACTGTATTGTCTAATGTTTTACCACAGTTTAAGTTTGTGGTAACAAACACAGGCAATGTTGATTTAACTAACGTTACTGTAACAGATAATGTTTATGGCAATATCGGAACACTTGCAAGCCTGGCTGTAGGTGCTTCAAATACTTGGACTATTACAGAACCATGGGCTATAGGTCAGCATGAAAACATTGCTACTGTTACAGGTAGCTATGGTGCTCAAACTGTATCTGATACAGATGCGGCTAATTATGTAGGTGAGCAAGCTGCTAACCCAGTAATAAGTATAGTCAAATATGTTTCACCGGATAACGGAACTACTTGGATTGATGCAAACATACCACCTGGGCCTATTGTATTGTCTAACATTTCACCGCAGTTTAAGTTTGTGGTAACAAACACAGGCAATGTTGATTTAACTAACGTTACTGTAACAGATAATGTTTATGGCAATATCGGAACACTTGCAAGCCTGGCTGTAGGTGCTTCAAATACTTGGACTATTACAGAACCATGGGCTATAGGTCAGCATGAAAACATTGCTACTGTTACAGGTAGCTATGGTGCTCAAACTGTATCTGATACAGATGCGGCTAATTATGTAGGTGAGCAAGCTGCTAACCCAGTAATAAGTATAGTCAAATATGTTTCACCGGATAACGGAACTACTTGGATTGATGCAAACACACCACCTGGGCCTTACGTACCTCCATGTGTTACACCGCAATTTAAGTATGTCGTTTGTAACACTGGAAATGTGAACATTACTAATGTTATTGTAAATGATGATATTTTAGGGAATATAGGCGTAATAGATACATTAGGAATAGGCGAAAAATTTGAGTGGATTATAGCATAAATAGACCTGTCCCAAAATCTATGAAACATGCTGTAGGGTCAAACCTTGTTCGCAAGAAACCCCAATAATTTTGAATATCGGGCAGACGCATTCCATCCCTACATTTGGGGTTTTGGGACAGCTCTAATTTAGCCTGATTCAGGCTAAATTTATGCGAATATCATCAAAAGCTCGACACAGTTTTTATTGCGCCGAACTTACGTTAGCATAATACTTTTTTAGGGGATTTAAGTTTTAGAGGCTGAATATCTAACCGTGTATATGAAAATGATATCCATATAAAAATGCAGGTTATTACCATGAAGCAATCAAAAAATATTTTAACAGACAAAGAAAAGGAATTAGTAGGCTTTTTGATGGTAGATTGCCAAAGCACGGGAGATATTCAAGCCAAGTTAAAAAGACTTTTTGAAGGAAAAATTGAGCAAATGCTTGAGGCTGGAGATGGAAGAGCATTTAGGGTATAGTAAATATAGTGCCACTGGCAACAATAGTGGCAAGTTACGCAATGTGTATAACAACAAAACAATAATCAGTGATTATGGGGAATCTGAAATTGTAATTCCCAGAGGATGCAATGGAGAGTTTGAGCCAAGGGTTCTTGGAAAGCGACAAACAAGAACTGATGAACTTGAAATGAAGATAATGGCTATGTACTCAAAGGGTTTAAGTAAGTGTGATATAGCTGGATTTGTCGCTTGCAGTTTTATTCATCAACTCTTTTTGAAATTATGTTTTTTCGTTCTTTGGTAAGTTTCATTTTTTACAGGAATACTTATAGAGCCTTTCCAAAATCTCCTAAATGTGATATGGTTTATACAAAATATTAATAGGGGAGAAACGAAAATGCGTAAATCGTATCAAAGGACATAACACGAAAGCAATTTAGCCTATACAGAATGCTTAAAAAACATAGGGCTGGCGTCATAAAACATGACATCAGCCCTATGTTTTTTATTTTATAAAAACTCGGATGTTAGTTTCCGTCTCAACAGGTACAGTATATTACCTTTTTCTTTTACAAAATTACATCCTTAGTACAATTTAGTATAATGCATTATCAAGCACAATTTTTATTGGCTTAGCATTTTATTTTTAAGCGTTTCGACAAACTGTATTGATATTATAGTGTGCTTTTGGAGTTATCTTTTAAAGTATTTACAAAGTTTTTTATGATCTTTCAATTCTTCATAAATTTATACTTATATAATTGAATATTCAATAAAATTATTAAAAGATTTTTTTCAAAACATATTATTTTAATTTAAAAAATGCAACTAAATTAGCTAAAGATTCAGATTGTGCTGAAAGTTCTTCAGAAACAGATGCGGCATTTTCTGATACAGAAGACGTATTTTGAACAATATTAGCTATATTGTTTAACGAGGAGGTTACCATAGCCATAGCTTCTGCCTGCTCACTTGAAGACTTTGAAATATCCTCAACAATTTGCGAAACGGTGTTAGCATCTTCAACTATTGTTTTTAGTGATTCCGCTGTAATAGCAGCTATATTTGAACCTTCATTTACTCTGGAAATTGAATCCTCTATAAGGGATGTAGTTTCTTTTGCCGCCTCTTGGCTTCTAATTGCAAGATTCCTTACTTCGCTTGCCACAACAGCAAATCCCTTTCCATGTTCTCCAGCACGTGCCGCTTCAACAGCCGCATTAAGTGCAAGAAGGTTAGTTTGAAAAGCAATATTTTCTATAACTTTTATTACATTTGAAATATTATCAGAAGCTGCTTTTATACCTTCCATTGCTTTAAGCATATGTTGCATCTCAATATTACCTTCCTTAGCATTATTAATAGATTTCTGAGATAATTCATTTGCTTTTTTTGTACTTTGGGCATTACTAATAGTTTTTTGGTTAATCATCTCTAAAGATGCATTTAATTCCTCTAAAGTGCTTGCTTGATTAGATACACCAGATGATAATTCAGTAGCACTAGATAAAATTAATTTACCGCCATTAAGTACCTCAACGGAAGCATTATTTATACCAAAAATAGTAACATTAAGGTCATTAAGTATTTTTTTTATGCAGTCTTTAATTGTTGAAAATTCACCAACATATTCTCGCTTAATTTCTTGGGTTAAGTCTCCCAATGAAATTTTATTAAGAACATCATTTATCTCTTTAATATATGAACTTATATTATTTATAGATGTTTCAAGAGAGTTAAGCATAGAAGCAAAGTCTCCGCTGTATTTATTTGAAATAGATACAGAAAAATTACCCTTCTCAACTTCACCTAAAATTTCTTTAACTGTATCCATAGGTTTAACAATAGATGTAATAAGCTTATTTACACCTCGTGCTAATTCCTTCCAATCGCCTTTGTATTCTTTAATATCTATTCTGCTTGAAAGATTGCCTAATATAGCTTGCTGAATTAATTCGCTTAAACTATTACTCACTGACTTTAAATTGTTTTGAAGTGAATTTAATACTTTATTGTTAATTGCTTTTTTTCCGGGAAATTGTTTTAAAGTTTTATCAAAATCACCGTAAGCATAAGCCTCTAGACATTCAAGGAGTAAAATATTGTCAGAAACCAAACTAGAAAAAGCCGAATTTATAGAGCTAGCCACCATAGCATAATCACCATTAAAACTATCTTCATTAATTCGAGAATCAATATCACCTTTATCCATTTCACTCGATACCCTGCTTATTTCTCCCAAAAGCCTTTTAAAAGTATCAACGACTTCACATATACTATTAGTAAGAATACCCACCTCATCTGAATAATTTGAAGGTTTCAGTACTGCCAAATTTCCTTTTGCTATTTCATGTGCATCTTTACTTAAATTAAGCATAGGCTTAGAAATGGCTTTAGAAAAATAAATTGCAATAAGAGTGGAAATTAATATAACAAAAATAATAATACTAAGAAGTATTAATATTAGAAGGTCAACTCTATTATTAGTATTTATGGTGTTTCTTTCTGTACTTTGTACTGCAACATTTGCTAAGCTTTCAACACGTTTGTTCAGTTCCGAAAATTTTTCTGTTGCCTCAGAAACTAACTTTCTTGCTAATTCCATATTACTAAATTTAGATGAATTTAATATTGTTTGATATGTTGCATTAAAATCTCTTGTTATATAATCATGAATTTGTTTTGCTTCTGTTTCTAATGAACTTTTAATATCATTTGGTAATTCATTATCATTATTAAGAGAATCAAAATAATCAGAAAAAACATTGTTTACATTACTAGAGGTGTCTTTAAACTGCTTTTCTAAATCGTTAAGCTTACCACTATCTCCAGTATATATAACGGTTAACGACATTAATTGATTCATCAAAGTAAGCCCATTTCTTATTTCATAAGTATATTGTAACCTTTTTGTTGGACCTGAAAGTAGACTTTCATAACTACCCTGTATTTCTTTAAAAGAAGTTAAGCTTAATAACCCAATTATCAGAGATAGTGCAATAATTATGATGAAACTAGTTAGTATTTTTGTTTTAATTTTTAAATTTTTAAAAAATTTCATGAAAATAACACCCCCATAATTATTTTATACTATTTGTACATTTTATTAAATTTTGTTATAATTATTTTAAATAAAATAATTTTATAATAAATCATATAAATACATTATAAGAGGACAAGTGTAATTTGTGATAATAATATAATATTATAATATATCATATTATAAAAATATGCAATAAGCTTATTTTTAAAAATAACAATATAAGTTTTATAAATAAATTTCATTAAAAAAATATTCATTAAAACGAATATTTTTATACAAAATTGTATTAAAAATATCATAAATTATACTTATAGCAAGATGCAGTTTTTTATATCATAAATTCTTTTAAAAATAAATTTGACAAAAACAGCATATTAATTTATTATTTAGTTTATTGATTTATCACTTTACTACTATAAAGCGAGGAGATATTATGAGAGACAATAAACTTCACACTCCATATGGTGTGAAAGATTATTTGCCTTGTGAGTATTATTTAAAAAGAAAAATAGAAAATAAAATAGAAAATGTATTTTATACACACGGTTTTACTGCTGTAGAAAGCCCGATGTTTGAATATATGGAGGTTTTTGAGGGTAGAGGCAGTATAAAGCCAAAACAAATGTATAAGTTTATTGATAGAGATGGCGAAATTTTATCACTACGTTCAGACATAACTCCACCAATAGGCAGAATTGCTGCGACTAACTATTCAAATAATGATATTCCCTTAAGATTTTGCTACACGGGAAATGTATTTCGTTATAATGAAAGCTACCAAGGTAAATTGAGGGAGTTTACACAATCAGGTGTTGAACTTATTGGAATAAATTCAAATGAAGCAGATGCAGAAGTAATTACTTTAGCAATTAAAAGCCTTTTGGCATGCGGTTTTGAAAAATTTATGATTGATATAGGTCAGGTACAATTTCTTAGAGGTGTGCTGGAAGAAACAGGGTTTGATAATAATATATGTAATGAAATACAAAATTACATTGTTAAAAAGAATTTTGTAGAAGTTTCAAATATAGTAAACGAAAAAGAAACTACTACTGGTATTAAAAAGTTATTTACTGATTTACCTACTTTTATTGGTACAGAGGAACTTTTAGATGAAGTAATATCGTTTACAAAAAATGATAAAGCTATTAAATCAATTTCTGATTTAAAACAAATTTATAACATACTAAAATGTTATGGTCTGCAAGAATATGTACGGTTTGATTTAAGTATGATTGGGCATTTAGATTATTATACAGGCATTATTTTTAGCGGTTATACTTATGGAACTGGGTTTTCTTTATTGAATGGCGGTAGATATGATAATCTTATTTCCGGCTTTGGAGAAAACTTCCCATCAGTGGGATTTTCTATAAAACTAAATGAGGTTATGGCGGCTATTGAAAGCCAGAAGATTGAAGTGGAAGTAGAAAAAACTGATACTCTTTTAGTGTATACAAGTATTAGTATGGATAATGCACTAAAAACGGCAGAACAACTTAGAAAAGATGGTGTTTACATTGAAAATAGCTTATTAGGCGATGATATAGAAAAAAATATTGAATATGCTAAAATAAAAAATCTAGGAGGTATTTTATTTTTTGGGAATGATGACTTAATTGAAATTATTGATATAAAAGAAAATACTCGTACAAAAGTAACTTTAGAGTATTTATTAAATCGTGCTTGAAAATTTAGGAGGTAAAAATTGAGGTACATAACATTTGCACTTGCAAAAGGACGTTTAGCAGAAAAAGCAATGGAGCTTTTGGAAGCGGTTGATATTACTTGCGAAGAAATGAAAGAAAAAACCCGAAAATTAATTTTTGTAAATGAGGAATTAAAATTTAAGTTTTTTTTGGCTAAAGCAGGAGATGTTCCTACATATGTTGAATACGGAGCGGCAGATATAGGCGTTGCTGGCAAAGATACTCTCCTAGAAGAAAACAGACGATTATATGAAGCCTTGGATTTAGGTTTTGGTAAATGTCGTGTAGTTGTAGCCGGCAAAAGTGAAATCAAAGAAAAGCTTAAAAACGGAAATGATTTATGTGTTGCTACAAAATACCCTAATATAGCTATGGATTACTTTAATAAAAAGAAACAAAAAACAGTAGAAATAATAAAACTAAGCGGTTCGGTTGAGCTTGGTCCTATTGTTGGGCTTGCTGATGTAATTGTTGATATTGTTGAAACAGGCACAACTTTAAAAGAAAACGGTCTTACTATACTTGAAGAAATCTGCCCTGTTTCCGCTAGACTTGTAGTAAACAGAGTAAGCATGAAAATGGAGCATGAAAGGATATGCTCTATTATTAAAAAATTAAAGACAAAACTATAATCTTTTAGGCTTTACTAAAAAATAAGAAGAGGTAAAAAAATGATAGATATAATTGAATACAATTCAAGTGAATCAGAGGGCGTTATACAAAGCCTTCTTCCAAGAAATCAAATTGATTATGGAGATGTACAGCAAAATGTGTCAAAAATAATAAAAAAAATACAAAAAGAGGGAGATAAAGCTCTTTTTGAGTATATAGAAAAATTTGACAAAATAAAGATTACAAGTCAAAATATAAAAGTTAGCGAGAAAGAAATAAATGAAGCATATGCTCAAATAGATAAAGATTTAATCCAGATTATAAAAAACGCTATACAAAGAATTGAGGCTTTCCATATAAAACAAAAACAAAATAGTTGGTTTGATTCATCAAAAGAAGGCGAGATTTTAGGTCAAATTGTTAGACCTATTCAAAAAGCTGGTGTTTATGTACCTGGAGGAAAAGCCGCATATCCTTCCTCAGTATTGATGAACGTAATTCCAGCTAAAGTTGCAGGGGTTGAAAAAATTACTATGGCCACCCCTGTAGGAGAAGAAGGAAGAATTAACTGTGCAACAATAGTAGCCGCAAAAGAAGCAGGCGTTACCGATATATATAAAGTAGGTGGGGCACAAGCTGTTGCTGCCCTAGCATTTGGAACAGAATCAATTGAAAAGGTAGACAAAATAGTTGGGCCAGGAAATATTTATGTTGCTTTAGCTAAAAGGGAAGTTTTTGGTTATGTTGGGATAGATTCAATTGCAGGACCTAGTGAAATATTAATAATTGCAGATGAAACTGCGAATTCAAAATTTGTAGCAGCAGACCTTTTATCACAAGCTGAACATGATGAGCTTGCATCAGCAATTTTAATTACTACAAGTAAAAAGTTGGCAGAAGATGTTCAACAGGAATTGGAAAATCAATTAAGTAAGCTTCCACGTAAAAAAATAGCAGAACAATCCATAAAGAGTTATTCTAAAATAATTCTAGTAAAAGATTTAACTAATGCTGCTGATTTATCAAATAAAATCGCACCAGAGCATCTTGAAATTTGTACACAGCAACCTTTTGATATTCTTCCAAAAATTAAAAATGCAGGAGCAATATTTTTGGGACATTTTACACCTGAACCATTAGGAGATTATATGGCTGGACCAAATCATGTTTTGCCTACTAGTGGAACGTCACGATTTTTTTCTCCTCTTTCAGTTGATGATTTTATAAAGAAAACAAGTGTTTTATACTTTTCGGAAGAAGGATTGAAAAGCTTAGGAAGCGATGTAATTAAATTTGCAGAGTCCGAAGGGCTTACAGCTCACGGAAATTCTATAAGGGTGAGAATGAATGGATAAAAACGTTAATAATTGGCTTAGAAAAGATTTAAGAAAATTTGAACCTTATCATACTCCTAAAATGCCATACAAATATAAGCTTGATGCAAATGAAAGCCCTTTGGGGCTTTCTCCAAAAGTAAAAGAGACTATTATTAATTGGATACAAAATGAGGAAAATTTGAATATATATCCTGATACTGATAATACAGAGTTAAGAAACACTCTAGCTGTTTTCTGGAATGTCTCTCCTGAAAACATAACTTGTGGGGTTGGTTCTGACCAGTTAATTGATTATATTACAAAGGCCTTTTTAGAATATGAGGAGAAAATATTAGTATTAAGCCCTACTTTTTCTATGTATGGGTTATCTGCAATCATTAATAAAGGTAATATTGAACAACTTCATCTTAATGACGATTTTAATATAACAGCAGATGAAGTAATTAAAAAAGTTAATGAAAGTAATCCAAAAATTTTATTTTTATGTACACCAAATAATCCAACAGGTAATTCAATTTCGTTTTCAGAAATAACAAAAATTTTAGAAAATGTTAATATTCCTGTTGTTGTTGATGAGGCTTATGCGGAATTTTCAAATAGTACATTTATTGATAAAATTGGTAATTATAAAAATCTTATTGTTCTAAGAACTTTTTCAAAGGCCTATGCTTTAGCTGGTGCAAGAGTTGGGTATGCTATTGCAAATAGAGATATGATAGACGCTATAAATATTGTAAAGCCGCCATTTAACCTTCCTACTCTTTCGCAACTATTAGCTATAGCAGTAATAAATGACAATAAAACATACAAGGATAGAATAGAATACATAATTAGCCAGAGAGAAAAAGTTGAAGCTGAACTGAATAATATTTCGTGGATAAAAGTATATAAATCCGAAGCAAATTTTATTTATATAGAAAGCGAGAAAGAAATAAATAATTCTTTGATGAATAATGGTATATTGGTTAGGAATTTTTCATTAACCGAAAATGATAGAATAAAAACTCCAAATATTAAGGAAAAGTTAAGACTTACCATTGGAGCAGATGAAGAAAATATTGCACTTTTAAAATGCATTAAGAGCTATGATTTTGATTGATTAGGTTTTGGGGCTGAAAGCCCCAACATCTATTAATTTGAGAAAAAGGAGAATTTTCATTGTCAAGAATTTCAAAAATAAATCGCACAACAAATGAAACCAAAATAGAACTTGAATTATGCTTAGATGGAATAGGAAACAATAATATTTCTACAGGAATTGGATTTTTTGACCATATGCTTACGCATATAAGTAAACATGGCTTTTTTGATATATTACTAAAAGCTGAGGGGGATATTGATGTTGATTGCCACCATACAATTGAAGATGTTGGAATTGTTTTTGGACAGGCAATTAATCAGGCTCTTGGTAAAAAAGAAGGTATTAAAAGATATGGAAGCGTAAGTGTTCCTATGGACGAGGCATTAGTATTATGCTCAATGGATATTTCGGGAAGACCAGTTTTAAATTTTGATGTACAGTTTACAACTGAAAAAATAGGAACATTAGATACAGAAATGATATATGAATTTTTTGCAGCTTTGTGTGTTCATGCTGGTATAAATATGCACATTAAGCTTTTTTACGGAAAAAACAACCATCATATAGCTGAATGTATATTTAAAGCATTTGCTAAAAGTCTTGATGAAGCAACATCAATAGACCCTCGTATAAGAGGTGTACTTTCTACTAAAGGAATGTTGGAATGATGATTGGAATAATAGATTATGGAATGGGTAATTTGAAAAGCGTTGAAAATGCCTTGCAATTTTTAGGCTATAAAGCAGAAATTATTTCTGAAAGAGAAGATTTTAAAAAAACAAATAAGTTAATTTTGCCGGGTGTTGGTGCTTTTGCTGATGCTGCACTAACAATTAGAAAAAAAGAGTTTGATAAAGAAATAAAAGAGGCTATTTCAGATGGAAAGGAATTACTCGGAATTTGTTTGGGTATGCAGCTTTTGTTTGAAGTTAGTTATGAAAACGGAGAGCATGAGGGATTAGGCATATTAAAAGGTAAAATTGTAAAGTTTGATGTAGATGAAAAAATACCGCATATTGGCTGGAATTCTCTTAATATTAAAAAGGATTCAAGGCTTCTACAAAACATTCCAAAGGAACCTTATTTTTATTTTGTTCATTCTTATCATCTTGAAACAGATGAAGATATCGTTACATCTACAGTTTTTTATGGCAAGGAAATCCAAGTTACTGTTGAAGAAAAAAACATTTATGGGCTACAGTTTCACCCAGAAAAAAGCGGAGACGTTGGTCTTAAAGTATTAAAAAATTTTGGAGGAACTCTATGATAATTTATCCTGCTATTGATATAAAAGACGGAAAATGTGTAAGACTTAAACAGGGAGATTTTGGAGAAGTAACTGTTTTCAATAATGACCCTTCTGATGTAGCTGTTGAATGGGAGAAGTATGGAGCATCTTTTATACATGTTGTAGACTTAGATGGTGCAAGACATGGAAGTGGTTTTAACAATGAAGTTATTAAAAAAATACTAAGTCGAGTTAATGTGCCGATACAAGTTGGCGGCGGAATAAGAAATATACAAGATGTAGACGATAAGATTAATATGGGCGTATCAAGAGTAATTTTGGGTACAGCTTCAATTAAGTCTCCAGATTTTGTAAAAGAGGCTGTCAAAAAATATGGAGACAGAGTAGCTGTCGGAATAGATGCTTTAAATAGTAGGGTAGCTGTAGAAGGTTGGGAAGAAATATCAAATATAAGTACATTAAAGCTTTGTAGCAACATGAAGGAAATAGGAGTAAAGACTATTATTTATACTGATATTACAAAAGATGGAATGATGTCTGGACCTAATATTGAATCAACAAAAGAAATAATTGATGTAACAGGGCTTGATATAATAGCATCTGGAGGGATTTCATCTATTAGAGATTTAGAAGAAGTTAAAAACATTAAAGCAAAAGGTGCGATTATAGGTAAAGCTTTATATAATGGGGCTTTAAGGCTTGACGAAATTATCAATTTATTTGAAAAGGGGAAATAATATGCACACAAAACGCATTATCCCTTGCCTTGATGTTGACAATGGAAGGGTAGTCAAAGGTATTAATTTTGTTGACTTTAAAGATGCAGGTGACCCTGTAGAAAATGCTAAATTTTATAATGAGGCAATGGCTGACGAATTAGTTTTTCTTGATATCACTGCTTCTTCAGATGCAAGAAATATTATGATTGATTTGGTTTCTAAGACAGCAGAACAGGTTTTTATACCTTTAACTGTTGGAGGCGGAATACGTTCCATCGAAGATATAAGAAGTATTTTAAAAGCTGGTGCAGATAAAATATCAATAAATTCTGCTGCAATAAAACGCCCACAATTAATTAATGAGGCTGCTGAAAAATTTGGAAGTCAGTGTGTGGTAGTTGCAATTGATGTAAAAAGGCGTAATGATAGTAGCGGATATGATGTATATATTAATGGTGGAAGAATAAATACAAATTTAGATGCACTACAGTGGGCTATTGAGGTTGAAAAAAGAGGTGCAGGGGAAATACTTCTTACGAGTATGGATTGTGATGGAGTAAAAAAGGGTTATGATATAGGTATTACAAAACAAATAGCGAGAGAAGTTAGTATACCTGTTATAGCCTCTGGTGGTGCTGGAGAACTTTCGCATTTTTATGATGCTCTTACAGAAGGAGAAGCTGATGCAGCATTAGCCGCCTCACTTTTTCATTTTAAAGAACTTGAAATAAAACAAGTTAAAAAGTATTTAAAGGATAAAGGCGTTGCTGTAAGGGTTTAAACCTGAATTTATTACATAAATTCATGAGTTTGCCGAAGTCAAACTGACTTGTAATTAAGCTTAAAACCACAAGTTTTTTGTATTATTTAGAGTATAGATTGAATTAACATTAGTTTAGGGGCTGTTATATATGAATTTGAAATTTGACAATAACGGATTAATTCCAGTAATTACTCAAGACTATATTACTAAAGAAGTTTTAATGTTTGCATTTATGAATGAAGAGGCATTTAATCTAACAAAAGAAAGTGGACGTGTGCACTATTACAGCCGTTCAAGGCAAAAGTTATGGTTAAAAGGTGAGGAGTCCGGTAATTTTCAAAATGTTAAAAATATTATGTATGATTGTGACGAAGATTGCTTACTTGTAATGGTTGAGCAAGTTGGAGGGGCGTGTCATACAGGGCATAAATCGTGTTTTTATAGAGAATTAGGAAAAACAAATGAAACAAGCCCTATTATTTTTGACCCTAGTAAAATTTATAAAAAAGAAGACAAAGAAATATTAACCTCTCTTTATGATGTAATTTTGGATAGAAAAGGAAACCCAAAGGAAGGTTCATACACAAACTACTTATTTGAAAAGGGTATTGATAAAACACTTAAAAAAGTAGGAGAAGAAAGTTCAGAAGTAATTATTGCATGTAAAAATAATAATACTAACGAGGTTGTTTATGAGATTTCGGATTTGATGTATCACTTGACTGTCCTTATGGTTCAGATGGGTGTAGATTGGCAAAATATTTTTACTGAGCTTGAAAAAAGAAGTAAATAAGGTAAATCTAAGAACCTGTATAAAATAGAGATATTAAACAGGTTCTAAAACTTTTTAAATTTATGGAGGATATAATGATTAATTTTGATAGAGAATATGCGGACAAGCTATTAAATAAATATGTAACTACCCCACACATTATTACACATTCATATGCAGTAGAAGCAGTAATGCGTAAGCTTGCAAAAATACTTGAGCCAGAGAACGAAGAAATGTGGGCCATGGCTGGACTTTTGCATGATCTAGATAATGACTTGGTAGACTGGAAATCAGATTTATCATTACATGGACCAAAAACAATAGAACTGCTTAAATCTGAAAATTATGGTAACGAAGAAATGTATCAAGCTATACTAGCACATAACCCTAAAAATGGAAGTAAAATATTAACTACTTTTGACAGGGCAATTTATGCGGCGGATCCAATTACAGGATTTATTAATGCAATAGCTAAAGTTTACCCCGACAAAAAAGTAAAAGGTGTAAAAGTAAAGTCTGTAGTAAAGCGTATGGATGAAGTGCGTTTTGCAGCAGGTGCAAACAGAGAAGCAATGCGCTCAATTGAAAAATTGGGTATATCATTTGATGATTTTTCTAAGCTTGCATTAGAAGCTATGTGCGAAATTTCAGAAATTCTAGGCATCTAAATAATGGTAGTAATATTCATAAAGTATGTTAAGAGGGTAACTTAATAGATATTTTTAAGGGTGTGAATATTCTTTAGTGTAAATAGAATAATCTCCAAAAATTTGTTAATACT
>CAYYRV010000038.1:0-18226 GCA_964474135.1 uncultured Defluviitaleaceae bacterium | reverse complement strand
ATACTTCGGCAAATTATGACAATATGTTTAGACAATATATTTAGAACACGACCAAATAAAAAAGAGAAAAACAATTAACTATTTTTCCCCTTTTCTATTTATTATAATATTTCAAGTAATATCGTTATATAAAGTTACTCGATATTGAAAGCTATCTCCTCTTGCAATACTAACAGTATATTCTATAATCTGTTGCTCCTCATGCGTAAAACGTTCTATTTTTAAAGCAGGTTCGCCTTCTTTCATTGATAAATAGAGGCTTTCTAGTTTATTTACCAAAACAGGCACAAATGTTTCTTCCGCCATAACTATTTTAGCAGAGAATCTCTTACACAATACATCATATAATGGATTTTTTTCTAAATCCTCTTTTTCAAGTTCTCTAAAACGAGCAAAAGGAAGGTAAGTAGTTTCATACATCATAGGTATCCCATCAGCCAAACGCAAACGAATTAATTTATAAACCACATCTCCCAAAGAAATACCCAGCTTAACTGCAATTTTTTCTGTGGCATACATAATCTCCAAACTCATAATCTGAGAGGTAGGTACTTTTCCCAACTTACGCATCTCGTCTGTAAAAGAATAAAAGCGAATAAGTTCCTGAGACATTCTTCGAGGTAGAACAAAGTTTCCTTTGCCATGCAACTTTTCTATATATTTTTGATTTTGTAAAGATTCCAAAGCTTGACGAACAGTTGTTCGGCTTACGCCATATTGCAGACAAATTTCTCTTTCAGAAGGAAGCCGACTGCCCGGCTGCAATTCCTCTTCCATAAGCCTTTTTAAAGCCTGAACTAGTTGTATATGTCTGGGTATCTTGGATTTTTTTGATACTTCATCCATAGATAGACCTCCTCAAATGTATCAACTAAATGCATAGTCATAATTGAAATTATTTGTTAAAAATCAATATAAAATATAATGTTTTAACAATTTATATTGTTTTTTTCATAGCTAGTATACCATATTTTATTTTTAAGTGCAACTATTCTTACTATACAATATAAATTTATGCATAGCAAACATTGTAAAATATCACAATATTTATGTTAAAGAAAAATAAATGCCACTAGTGCAACTGGTATGCAAATTACATAATAACAACAGTAATAGGTGGGCATTTATTTAGTGATAATATTGCCGTATAGCTTTTCATATGCTATCATAAATAAAAATAAACGTTATTTTGACACAATAAAGACTGCATATAATTTTGTCATATTGCATATGTATAAGAACCTGTTTAATATCTCCATTTTACAGGCTCTAAGGAGGATATATGAAACTAATTGTTAGTGATTTAGACGGAACATTATTGAACAGTAAACAAAGCATTAGTAAAGAAAATATAAATGCTATTTCATATGCAAAAGAAAGAGATGTAGAATTTGCAATTGCGTCTGCAAGAATATACTTTGACGTTTTAAATATATGTAAAAAAAGCAATTTAAGCACTCATATTATTTCCAACAATGGTGCTTGTGTTTATAGCAAGGAAGGAAAAATTTTATTTGAAAAAGCAATCGAAATAGATATCCTAACAAAATTACTACAATATTTAGAAAATAATAGTCTTAGTTATCAGATATCTACAAGTAATAATGTATTTATGAATACTTTGTGGGAAGAAATTTTAGTAAAGGAATATAACGAAATACAGAAATCTGCTTTGGAAACCACTCAGTACTGTCTTGATGCAATAAGAAGTGAAATATTATCACAATCAGGATTATGCCTTATTACTGACTACTCTGAATTTTTAGAAAAAAATGAACCTTGTTATAATATTTCGGTTGTAAGTTTTAGAGAAAACATTATGGAACAAATAAAAAATGAATTTGCTTATTGTATAGATAAATTATCAATAACTCCGTCAGGGAAAAGTACATTTGAAATTATGTGTCAGGGCTGTACAAAAGGACAAACATTATCCTACCTTGCTGACTATTTAAACATTAATAAATCTGAAATTATTGGTATTGGTGACAACCTAAACGATGAAACATTACTTAAAAACGCAGGTATCGGTATTGCGATGGGAAATGCAAATGAATACATTAAAAAAATAAGTGACTTTGTCTCTGTATCAAATGATGAGAACGGTGTTGCTTATGCTATTTATCATTTTATAGAAAAGTGAGGTTTTAATTATGATATTCGGTTACAGTGAATCTGAACTTGCATCAATTTGTGCAACTCATACAGCTAAAGAAACTATGCAGCAACCACAATCATGGCGAAATACATACGCAGTAATACTACAAATGAAAGATAAAATCAAAAATTTTCTTGATACCAATTTAAGCAAAAATACAAGAGTTGTTTTAACAGGGGCAGGAAGTTCGGCATATATCGGTGATACTATTTGCAAGCATATTAAAAATATAACAGGTGCTCGTGTTGAGTCTATAGCAACAACAGATATAGTTATAAACCCAAGCGATATTTTAGAGGAAACTAAAACTATACTAGTATCTTTCGGGCGTTCGGGAAACAGCCCTGAAAGCGTTGGAGCATATAACGTATTTAATGATAACTTAAACGATATTGTAAATATAGTGGTAACATGTAATGCAGAAGGTGAACTCGCCAAAGAAGCCTCAAAAAACAGTAACAATTTAGTCATTTTACTACCAGAAGAAACTAACGACAAAGGTTTTGCAATGACAAGTTCATTTACATGTATGATTCTTGCTGCTTTGTTGTTATTTGATATTGAATCCTTGGAGAAAAATAAAGAAATTGTTGAAACAATAGCTTTACAAGGAGAGGAGATATTGCAAAACCAATGGACTATAGTAAAAGAACTATCAGACTTGAACCCAAAACGTATTGTTTATCTTGGCTCAAAATATTTTGCACAACTAGCTCAAGAAATGCGTCTCAAAAACTTAGAATTAACAAACGGGAAAATACCTACATTATTTGAAAGCATATTAGGGTTCCGTCATGGTCCAAAAACTTTTATAAACGATGAAACTCTAATAATTGTTATGGACACTGTAGACGAATACGTTAAACCATATACTTATGACATTTTAAATGAATTGCATAATGACGTGGGAACTCACAGAGTTGTAGCATTAGGCTACTATAACGACCCTAAAATATTAGATATGTGCGATAAATACATTACAATAAACGGTAAAGAAATTCCTGAAATTTATATAGCACTAAACTATATTTTGTATGCTCAAATGCTTGGACTATTTAACTCTATAGCTATTGGAAACACCCCTGATAACCCAAACCCAACAGGAGCGGTAAACAGGGTTGTTAAAGGTGTAACTATTTACCCATATAAAAAGTGAAAGGAGTAATATAACTATGGTTGGATTATTAATAACAGGTCATGGTAATTTTGCAACTTCATTATTAAGCTCAGTTAATTTAATTGCAGGCAAACAAGATAATGTATTAGGAGTAGATTTTTTAGAAAGTTTTGCAGAAGGGGAACTAAGTTCAAAACTAAAGTCTGCAATGGAACAACTGGGAAGTGATATACTGGTGCTTGCCGACCTTGCTGGCGGTTCACCATTTAACAAATCCGTTATTTTAAAAGAAGAACTTAAAGAAAAATCAATAGAAGTTATTGCTGGAGTAAACGTTCCAATGATTCTCTCAATCATTTTTGATAGAGATGGCGTAAGTACAGAGGATATTGCCCAAAGTGCAATAAATGCTGGAAAAGACGGTATAACTATGTATAAAACTAAAAAAGTTGTTCAATGCTCATGCGATGATGGTATATAAAATATAGATATTGGAATGGAGACTTTTAAAAAAAGTTTCCATTCCTCCCCCCTAGCGTTTAGCTAAAGAAGGAAGTTTATATAGATATTTAAAAAAATTATGATATAATAATCGTAAATCCGTTTGTAATAGGAGGTTATTATGTCGAGGTTGCCACTACATGATGAAATTTACAATAAAATTTTAAATAAATTAAAAAATGGAGATTATGGCGAAAATTGCCCTCTTCCTTCCGAAAGAACCTTGTGTGAGCAATACCATGTTAGCCGTTCTACTATAAGACAGGCTCTGACATCATTACAAAATAAGGGATATATTTATAAGGTTCAAGGCACAGGTACATTTGTAAGCCCACAGATTTTTGAGCAACCACTTTTAAAGTTTTATTCTTTTACAGATGAATTAAGAAACAGTAACATTACTATTCAAAATTGCGTTATAAATTATGAGCAAATAAAGCTTCCATATAAATTGTCACAGAAATTAAATGTTGAATCAGACATGATTTTTCATAAAATTGTAAGATTGCGTTCGGCAAAAGACTACCCTTTAATGATTGAAACAACATATCTACCAAAAAATCGTTTTATAAAAATTAATACAGAAATATTGAATACAGTATCTCTCTATGGATATTTAAAAGAAAAATATGATTTACAAGTAGATAAAGCTACTGAAACATTTAGACCTGTTGTATCAAATAATGAAGAAAGCAAAATGCTTTGCGTTCCACCAAAAACCTCTTGTATGCTTTTGGAACGCTTTAGTTATGAAGAAAACTCTTTGGTTGAATATACTTGTTCTATTGTAAGAGGAGATAAATATATATTTAAAATTGATTTACTCCCTTCACAGTAAAAATTAATATAAATAGGAGGTAATTAGAATGCCACTTGTTACTACAAAAAAACTGTTAAATGATGCAAAAACAGGCGGTTATGCTATAGGTGCATTTAATGTTGAAAATGCTGAGATGGTTCGCGCTGTTGCTTTGGCGGCAAGCAAAAATAATACACCAGTAATTTTGCAAACAACTTCTTCAACACTTAAATATTTAGCACCTGATTATTTTGTTGGGCTTGCTCGTGCTGCTGAAGCAGAGTTCAATACAACAATGGCTCTTCATCTTGACCACGGGAACAGTTACGAACTTGCTTGCAAATGTATTAAAGCTGGTTATACTTCTGTTATGATTGACGGCTCTACATTGCCATTTGAAGAAAATATTGCAGTAAGCAAAAAAGTTGTTGATTTCGCTGACTGGTATGGAGTATGCGTTGAGGCAGAACTTGGAACTGTAGGAGGAAAAGAAGACGACACAGAAAGTTCCGGTGATATATATACCGACCCTGATGAGGCATGTGAATTTGTTCAAAGAACAGGAATATCATCTTTAGCAATTGCTTTTGGTACTGCACATGGTTTTTATAAAACAGCACCTGTTCTTGACCTTGAACGCATTGTTCAAATTCGTAATAAAGTAACTATTCCTTTAGTTATGCATGGTGCTTCTGGAATATCAAATGATGATGTACGCACAGCCATTTCAAATGGTATTACTAAAGTTAATTTTGCTACAGAGTTAAGGAATGCTTTTTCAAACGGTGTTAAACAATACCTCTCAAATAATCCTAATGAAATTGACCCAAAAAAATACTTAACACAAGGTATGCTAAATGTTGAAAAACTAGTAAGCGATGTTATTGAGGTTTTAGGAAGCAAAAACTTGATATTAGCTAATAATTAATTGTAAACTGCCTAAGAAACGCACGAAGTGCGTTTCTTACAAAAGTTTTGAAAGAGGGGTTAGGGGAGAAAACTTTTTCAAAAGTTTTTTCCCCTATTATTTTAAAGCTTCTAAACAAAACGTTTACCCATTAACCAAACCCCTTTAACCTGTATTTTTTCATCAAACAAAATAATATCCGCATCATAACCTACTTCTATACAACCTTTTACATGTGCCATATTGCAATGCCTAGCCCCGTTTAGTGTTGCCATTTTTACAACCTCATATAAAGGAATGTTAGTGTTTGAGTAGACATTATAAACTGCTCTATCTAATGTGAGAACAGAACCAGCCAAAGAACCAGAGGGAACTCGTGCTGCACCGTTCGCCACAACTACCTCTTGACCACCCAAAGAATAAGTACCATCTGGCATACAACAAGCCATCATTGCATCTGATATTAATAAAGTTTTATCTGTACCTTTTACCTTATATGTTACTCTTAGTGCTGGATATGATATATGAATTCCATCTGAAATTGTTTCTGTTGTAATGTCGCTGTCGAAAATTGCTCCAACAACACCAGGGGCACGATGAGTAAAAGGTGTTTGGGCATTAAATAGATGTGTACTATGCGAAACACCCCAGCGGATTGCTTCTGTTGCTTCCTCATATGTCGCTGTCGTATGCCCCATAGAACATACGATTCCACGGGATGTTAATTCCTCAATAAGTTCCCTTGCCCCGTCAAGCTCCGGTGCAAGTGTAATACATGATACAATATCTCCGCAGTCTCCTACCATTTCCTCATAAGCAGAAATAGAAGGCAAAGAAAGGAAATTAGGATTTTGTGCCCCTATAGCTTTTGGGCTTATAAACGGTCCTTCTAAGTGTGCCCCTAATATATGTGCTCCTAATATATTTGTTCCATCTGATTGCTTTTTTTTAGCACTTTTTATTGCTTTTAAAGCAGTGTTAATTTCTTTTGATGACACTGTCATTGTAGTTGGTAAAAAAGAGGTTGTACCATTCCTTGCAATTGTTTTTGCAATAGAAAATAGAGAGTTTTCATTACCATCCATTGTATCATAGCCACCAGCACCATGAATATGCACATCAATAAATCCGGGGGAAAGATAAAGACCTTCTGCATCAATTTTTTCTTCATTATAACAATCAACAGGATTTATTTCTGTTATTTTGCCATCTTGAATACGAATAGAGCCTTCCTCTATTCTATTTGTAAAAATAAGTTTACAGTTGTAAATTAACATAATACTTCACCTTTCTTTTTGATAAATATATATTTGATTAAAAAAACCATATAAACTAACTGGTATGTTTTTAATAGGTTGTATTTAATAAAATTTTGTTAAAAGAATTACTAAATTTTTAGTATACTTAATAAACTATTTTATGATTATATGATAAAACAAAAAATAGTTCAATCAATTTTTTTAAAAAATAATACTAAATACTCTATAAATAAAAATTAATATAATGTAATATTTGATTTGATTATATAAAATTTTATTATCTTAAAAGTGGTTATTTAAAATAAAAGCCATTTGCTTTTTTAAAAAAATATATAATTTTTTTTTATTATTTTAGATTTATTTATTAATAATTTATTTTAAAACACTGTTTTTTTATATTTATTTTAATATGTATAATAATATTTTTATAAAAAATATAATAATACACAAAAAATTATATTATTTTTTGATAAATACATACATTGACAAAATCAACAAAAATGTGTATTATGAACTTATAATGGTAATTACCATATAAAAATTTAATTTTTTTTCATATAATTTTAAATACAAGTTACTAAAAAAGTGTGAAGTTTTATCAATTTTTTATATTTTAAATAAACTTACATATTTTAACGTAAGATTGAACGAGTCAGTAAATCAATTTTCATGTTATAAGTATAAATTTATGTATTACTTTCATAAATTTATATAAATATAAAAGTTCAATAGAAAATTTTTATATTGAACTTATGATAATTTTATATTTTTGGAGGAGGAATTAATATGTCAAATATTTTACTTACCAGAATTGATAACAGATTGGTTCATGGACAGGTGGGAGTAACTTGGGTAAATCATTTAGGTGCTAACCTAATTGTTGTTGCAAATGATGAAGTATCAACAGATACAGTGTCCCAAAATCTTATGGAAATGGTAATAGGTGATACAATTGGCATACGTTTTTTCAGCTTACAAAAAACTATAGATATTATTCACAAAGCCTCACCAAAACAGAAAATTTTTCTTGTTGTTAGAAATCCTCAAGATGTTCTTACTTTAGCAGAAGGCGGAGTTCCTGTAGGTCTTGTGAATGTAGGTAATATGCATTTTAGTGAAGGAAAAGAGCAAATTTCCTCAACTGTTTTTGTTAATGAAGAAGATAAAGAAACTTTCAGAAAGCTAAGAGATTTGGGCGTAAAAATGGAAATTCGCCGTACACCCTCTGAGGGAATTGAAGTTGATATATTGAAATTTATTTAATACCTTTTTTAAGTACAACGTAATTATATTACAAATTCGCCATAAAGTTATTATTGTAATTTTTTGATAATATAACGTAAGTTCGACATAGTCGAATCGGCTTATGAAATAAGCCGAAAATCGTAAGATTTTTTACGTTATGAGCATAAATTCAGCCTGATTTTGGCTAAATTTGTAAGAATATTATTAAAAGTTTGACGCAGTTTTATTGCGTTGAACTCACATTAATATAACAACTACTATAAAATTGGAACTGGTAAAATAATTATATCAAGGAAAGAGGGAGTGAATTATGATTGTTAAAGCGTTTTTAATTGCTATATGGGCAGGCATAGCAGGTATCGACTTGTTTGACGGCTTAACCCATATACACCGCCCTATTGTAACAGGGCTTGTTGTCGGGCTTATTCTAGGAGATTGGAAAACAGGGCTTATCGTAGGTTCTTCTCTTGAGCTTGTTTGGATGGGCATGGTTCCACTAGCTGGTGCACAACCTCCAAACGTTGTAATTGGTGGTATTATTGGTACAGGTATTGCTATCTTGGGTAATTTAGACCCTGCTGCTGCTATAGGTATTGCTGTACCGTTTGCTGTTGCAGTGCAAGCTGCAATTACTTTCTTCTTTACAGTATTTTCATTTATGATGCATAAAGCTGACGATTATGCAGCAGATGCAGATACTAAAGGTATCGAACGTATAAACTATTTGGGGCTTTTGATTTTATTTGCATTCTACTTTATTATTGCATTTTTACCATTTGCTTTTGGTGCAGACAAAGCAGCAGATATTGTTGCAGCAATACCAGATTGGATAATAAAAGGGCTTTCTGTTGCGGGTGGAGTTATGCCAGCAATCGGTTTTGCAATGCTACTTAAAATTATGCTAAAAGTAGAATATTTTGCATTTTTGATTATAGGTTTCCTTGCAGTTACATATTTCCAACTGCCTATATTGGCATTAGCTCTGTTTGGTGTTGCTATGGCGGCTTATGATTATTTTGCTTCCGGCAAACGTGTTGCTGTAGCTTCCGTTAAATCAATGAAAGAAGAGGAGGATTATAGCGATGGCATCTAATAAAAAACACACACAAACTCCAGTTTCAACTCATGATGGATATCAAGATAATAGTACACAAAATGTTATTACCAAAAGTGACTTGAATAAAATGACATGGCGTTCTCTTTTTCTGCAAGCTTCATTTAACTATGAAAGAATGCAAGCCTGTGGTTGGTTATATGGATTATCTCCGGCTCTTAAAAAAATCCACACAAATAAAAAAGACCTCTCAGATTCAATGAAAGACCATATGGAGTTCTTTAATACACATCCATTTTTGGTTACATTTATTATGGGGCTTGTTACTGCTATGGAAGAGAGCAAACAGGACAGAAGTACAATACGTGCCGTTAAGGTAGCAACTATGGGGCCTTTAGGCGGTATTGGTGATGCTTTGTTTTGGCTGACAGCTTTACCTATTTGTGTAGGTATTGGTGCTTCTATGGGACGTGACGGTAATATTGCAGGGCCGTTTATATTCCTTGTTCTGTTTAATGTTCTTCACTTTTTCCTTCGCTTTTTCCTCATGGATTATGGCTATAAAACAGGCGTAAAAGCTGTAGCTAACATGAAGGAGCAAGCCGCTAAAATTTCTCATGCTGCTGCTATTATTGGTCTTACTGTTGTAGGCGGATTAATTGCTTCTATGGTAAACCTAAAAACAACTATGGTACTTGAAGTTGGTGCTGCTGTAGGAGAATCGGCTGTAAGAGTACAAGAGCAAGTTTTAGATGCAGTTATGCCAAATATGTTGGGATTAGGATATACATTTTTAATGTACTTCTTATTGAAAAAAGGCTGGTCACCTATTAAACTTATCGGGCTTACTGTAATAATCGGTATATTAGCTAAAGGTATTGAATTAGTTACAAACTTTGCAATATTATAATAAAATCCATTTTAATCAATATTTTGGGGCTTTCAGCCCCAAACCCCGACTTCTTTCTTGTAAGAAAGAAGCAAAGAACTTTTGACAGAAACGCACTTTGTGCGTTTCTTTTCTCGTTTCTCTTGTGTCATGGTTATCCCTACACAAACACACAAAATATGTTTGAAGATAAAGTTTTTTGAAGGGTTTGGGCTTTCCCAAGGTCTTTTCTTTGCTAATAAAATAATGCCTTAACATCATCAACATCTAATTTATTTATAAAACTAGCTCCTTCTTTTATGACAGAGTCAATCAAATCTTTTTTCTTATTCTGCAAATCAAGTATTTTTTCCTCTATAGTATCCTTTGTAACAATATTAATAACCTGTACAATATTTTTTTGCCCATAACGGTGTGCACGGTCGGTCGCTTGATTCATAACAGACGGGTTCCACCACTGGTCGTAATGTATTACAACGTCTGCACCTGTAAGATTTAAGCCTGTTCCGCCTGCCTTTAAGGATATTAGGAAAATATCCTTCTCTCCATTATTAAATTGTTCAGCCATATTCTTTCTAAGCTTTGCTTCTGTTGCTCCGTCCAAATAAAAGAATGAAAAATCTCTGTTTTTTAATTCTTCCATTAATATTTTAAGCATTGAAGTAAATTGCGAAAACAAAATTATTTTATGCCCTGACTCTATAGCCGCAGTTATTGTATCTATAGTTAAATCAAGCTTTCCGCTTCCTCCAGAATAATCTTCCATAAACGTAAGTGGGTGACAACAAATTTGCCTAAGCCTTGTAAGTTGTGAAAGAATTTGAAGCTGATTCTTTTCAAATGCACCCTTTGCAATAACTGTATCCAACTCCCCTCTCGCCTCCAAAAGGTGTGCCATATATATTTTTCTTTGTTCTGGCTCCATTTGAGAAT
This sequence comes from uncultured Defluviitaleaceae bacterium, assembly GCA_964474135.1. Lineage (GTDB taxonomy): Bacteria > Bacillota > Clostridia > Lachnospirales > CAYYRV01 > CAYYRV01. Next base: position 7,364 of record CAYYRV010000038.1, on the reverse strand, counting down.
ACAAAGTAGTTTCAACCTTATCAGGAAGTTCCTTCAAAACGTCTGATTTCAGCCTTCTTAATATAAATGGAGAAATTTGTTTTTGAAGCTGTGTAGCTTTTTCTTTGTCGTCCTCCTTTATTATTGGGGCTTCATATGTTTTGGTAAACTTACTCTGATTATATAAATACCCTGGCATAATAAAATCAAAAATTGACCAAAGTTCAGATAATGCATTTTCTATAGGTGTTCCTGTAAGTGCAAAACGTGATTCACCTTTTAATTCTTTAATAGCTACTGCATTTTGAGTTTTATAATTTTTAATATACTGTGCTTCATCTGCAACGATATACTTAAATACAATTTCATCATAATTTTGGATATCCCTTTTAAGTACATCATACGTTGTTATAAAAACATCAGTATTGTCTTTATTCTCATCAAAAATTTGTTTTCTTTTTTTAGGTGTTCCAAACAAAACTGTTATATTTAGTAATGGTGCAAATCTTTGTATTTCATGCTCCCAGTTATAAATAAGAGACGTTGGAGTAACTACAATAGATGGTTTGGGATTTTTGTTGTTATCGTTTTTTTCAGATAATAAAACAGATATAACTTGTATTGTTTTACCTAAACCCATATCATCAGCTAATATTCCTCCAAAACCATAATATGAAAGCGTTTTAAGCCACTTAAAACCTATTTTTTGGTATGAACGTAATGTATTGTTTAAGCCACTTGGAATTTCAAAATCTAATTCCTTGTAGTTCCTAAAATCGTCTGTTAGCCTTTTTACTTTTTCATCTGCTTCCAGTTTAGCTTGTTCCTTTTCCTTTATTACCTCATCTAAATATAGTGTTCTGTATTTAGGAAGAATAATAGAATTTTCTTTAATATCCTTTTTCGTTATATCCATTGAGGAAAGAATTTCTTCATAAGCCTCAATATTTTTGTCCTGCAAGTCGATAAAGCTTCCGTTTTTTAGCTTATGATACTTTTTTTTGGCTTTATATGAATTTAGTGCTTCCAGTAATTCATTAATTGAATAGTCTACATCAAAGTTTATTTCCAAAAGATTTCCCTGTATACGCATTCCAAAAGCAGCCTTTGATATAGGTTTTACTCTACTATTTTCAAATTCATCTGTTGCATATACTTCTGCAATATTTGTTAAGCCACTAACTCCTGTTGAATAAAAGTCAAAAATTTTCTCTTCATCTGTTAAAATATAATATTCATTTTTTGTTTCTTCATAAAATCCGAAACTTTTAATATAGCTTAAAATTTGGTACTCTTCATATAAATTTCTTGCTATATCTAAATCTGCTCTAATTAATGGGTTTATTTCATTATCATCATAACAAAATAATACTGTGCAAGTAATATGATGCTTTTTGTCAAAGTCAAGATATACTCTTTTTTTAACTTTAGTTTCTTCTAATATTTGGTTAGGAAGGTTTGAATTTTCATCTATTAGGTCAAGCTTTTTTAATCTAGGTAATACAAAAGATAGAAACTTGTTATTATGCTCCTTTGGAAAAATTATTTCACTATAAATAGATTTGTTTATTTCTCTTATAAGAGGAAACAATGTTTTAGCATAATCATTTTCAAGTATATGTATATACCCCTCTGTAATCATATAAGTGTAGTTTTCACCATGAAAATAAGAAAAAGAAAACTTTTCCGATTTTAAAATTATATTTTCTTCATCATAATCAAGCTTAAACTTTATATTTGGCTTTTGTGATGTTACATAACAGTTCATACTTATATTGGAAAGACTATATGCAAAAATATCAATATATTTTTCTTTATAAATTTCAAAGAAATTATCTAAGAAAGTTCCCAGTAAATAGAAGTTATTGCTAAGCCCTGAGCCGTATGAATATGTTATAGATTTTATTTCATAAAATAATGTAAAAAAATCAATTAAAAAATTAATTAGTTTTTTTGACTCATCATCAAAAACACTGATAGTATGCTTAAACTCAAGGTTTTTTCCGTATCGCACTATGTTCTCATCTTTAACATTTTCGATAAAAGTTTGAATATTTTTTAAAATGTACATCTTTTGAAAACCAATTTGAAATGTTAAATAAGGACGATTATTTTCTCTACTATGCAAAATAGGCTTTAACGTTGCTTTTTCACTATAAGGATTAGAAAGTTCCGATAGCTGTTCTATATCCTCTTGGAGTTGTCTTTCAAAAAACCTAAATATTGCTTGTGCATTAGCACTTGTTTTAGCTTTATACACGTTATCATCTTTTGCATTTATTAGTGCAAATAAAGTAGCTATAACATGCACACAAGCCCCTTTCCAAATTGTACTTGAACCGCATGTGCATGAATATTTATCTAAAAAACCAGAATCCGAAAAATACAAATTTACTTTTGCATTATTAAATGATTCAGAAAATTTAGCCCAAACATTTTCTAGCCCCATATTCTCTTGAAATAAAATTCCTATATCTTTTATTTGATTTTGTTTATAAAGCTTCTCTCCAACTAAAAAAACATTTTTATTGGAAGCCAGAGTAAGTATATATCCTTTATCTATTTTATAGTCCATTCGGTGTTGCTCCTTAAAAAGTTTATTCTTTTGATACTGCTGAAAATAGTTTCCTTTTCAAAGTTATTCGAAAAATAATTTCCCGATTATTAATTTTTTATTATATAATAATAAAATAAATATTAAAAGTAGAAATTTCTATTTTTATATTATTGACAAAATTTGCATTCATTAAAAAAGAATTTATAAGGAGAGTAAGTTATGTACAAACTATTGGCAACAGACTTAGATGGAACATTAATAGGAGATGATTTTAAAATTCCTGAAATAAATAAAGAATACATAAAAAAAGCAATTGATAAAGGTATTAATTTTTGTTTATGCTCAGGGCGTTCATATATGTCGTTGGAGAGATTTGAAAGAGAACTTGGTATTATTGGAGAAAACACTTATGGAATATGCTATAACGGTGGCGTGGTTTATGAGACACTAAGCCGAAAAGTTATTAGAGATGTTCGTTTATCAAGAGATTTAGCTATTGAAATTTTAAGTGAGCTTAAAAAATTTGATGTCGGTACAGTTGTATATGTAGGAGACAAGCTTATTGCAGAAAGAGAAACCGAAGTAATAAAAACATATGTTAAAAAAAGCGGTGTTCCATTAAATATAATCGGTTCATTTGAAGAAATACAAGATGATATATCAAAAGTCCTTGTAAAAGGAGAATACAGTGCCCTTAAAGAAGTTGAATCATATATGCACCCTCTGTTTAAAGAGAGATGTAATGACTTTTTTACTGCAAATGATTTATATGAATTTACAAACCTTAATGCGACTAAAGGTGAAGGGATAAAATTTTTGGCAAATCACTTAGGTGTTAATATTGGTGATGTTATTGCAGTAGGTGATAACTTAAACGATTTACATATGATTGAGGCGGCAGGATTGGGGGTAGCTGTAAACAACTCCGTTAGTGAAGCAAAGGCTATAGCTAATTATGTTACTGAAAATGATAATAATAATGGGGCAGTAGCAGAGGTTATTAAAAAATTTGTTTTATAATGTTTTTATATACTAATTTTATGAAAAAATTCAGTATTCTAACATATACTAATATGGACATAGTATTTTGGTTTAGTAGCCATGTTATGAATGGAAGTGTTAGAATTGAATTTAAAAAAACTTAAAAGCAAAGTATTGGTATCACTATACAAGCCTAAGAAAAAAGAGTTCAATCCTTATGAGAGTATACGTACAATACACGAAATAGATAATTTTCTTGATGAGAAAGTTAATGCGCTTCATAGAAATGCCAGAAATACTGTTAAAAACTTAAAAAAGAAGAAAAAAAAATAATACATTAATAAACCTTGGGGGAAAACTTTTTTGTAAAAAGTTTTCCCCCAAACCCTCTTTCAAAAAACTTTAACCTAACAAAGTAGGTATGTCTTACTAAAATTTTTTTGAAGGGTTCTATGTATGCCATCTAAAAACATATAAAATAAAAAAATTAATCCCATCTTATCATCTGTTTTATTTCACTATTATCCTAATCTATATAAAGTTTATTATTTTTTATTCACACTGTTCATATGAGCGACAGCAGTAAACAATACATCTGTTGAAGAGTTAAGAGCTGTTTCGCAAGAGTCTTGAATAACACCCACAATAAACCCTACTCCAACTACTTGCATTGAAATATCATTTGAAATACCAAACAAGCTACAAGCCAAAGGTATTAAAAGCAAAGAACCTCCCGCAACACCAGAAGCACCGCAAGCACTTAAAGCAGAAAGAAAACTTAAAACAACGGCTGTTGGTATATCAACGCTAATTCCCAAAGTATGAGCCGCCGCCAAAGTAAGAGTTGCAATTGTTACTGCTGCTCCTGACATATTGATTGTTGCTCCCAAAGGAATTGATATTGAATATGTATCTTTATCTAAACCTAGATTTTCACATAGCTGCATATTAACAGGTATATTAGCGGCAGAGCTTCTTGTAAAGAATGCTGTTATTCCGCTTTCTCTTAAACACTTAAATACTAATGGATAAGGATTTTTGCGTATATAGACATATGCAATAATAGGATTTACGACTAACGCTACAAAAAGCATTATACCTACCAATAAAATAACAAGTTGTCCGTATGACAAGAGTGTTTCTATTCCGCTTTCCGAAATTGCACTAAAAACAAGTCCCATAACGCCAATAGGTGCAAATTTTATTATCCATTTAACAATTTGAGAAACACCATTTGAAATATCTGAAATCATACTTTTTGTGCTTTCAGATGCAAATTTTAATGCTAATCCAAGCAATATTGCCCATGTTAAAATTCCAATATAATTTGCCCCTGATAATGCATGTATTGGGTTATCAACAATTTTAAAAAGAAGCGTTTTTAATACTTCACCAAGCCCTTCAGGTGCTGCTGCATTTTCTGTTCCAACTGCCAATACAAGCTTAATTTTAAAAATAAAGCTTGCTACAACAGCCAACAAACCCGACAAAAATGTACCTACAAGGTACAAAATAATTATAGACTTCATATTTGTTTTCTGCCCTTTTCTGTGCTGAGAAATAGCAGACATAACTAAAAATAATACCAACATAGGTGCTACTGCTTTTAATGCACCTACAAAGAGGTCTCCCAATAACGAAATTACAGCTAATTCGTTTGGAAGTGTTACTGCAAAAATAATGCCTATTGCCAAACCAATAATTATTTGCTTTACTAAGCTTAATTTGTTCCAACCTGATAATACATTTTTTAAAAACATAATTCTCCTCCGTATTCTCAATAATCTCTCTAAATTGAAAAATAAAAATAAAAGATAAATGCAGTAAATATATATGACAGATGGGATTAGGATAATGTGATTATATACTACCAAAATGTTATCAGTTAAGTAGCATACTATATAATTATAGAAAATAATAAAATAAAAATGTAAAATATATATTATTGTGCTATTAATATTGATATAATAATATGTGTAAATTATTGTTTTGTCAATATTTTGACAATATATTTGTTGGATTTAGAGCTTTTTAAATCTAATAAATAATTTTTAAAAAACATTTGACAAGTAAATATTTATATGTTATAATTCTTTTCGTTGTGATGTTAGTTTATTAATTGGTTTTGCTCGAGTGGCGGAACTGGCAGACGCACAGGACTTAAAATCCTGCGGGGTAACACCCGTACCGGTTCGATTCCGGTCTCGAGCATATAAAAGGCTTTCTATTAATTTAGAAAGTCTTTTTTTGTGCTGTTTTTTAAAGTTTTTAAAATATTGAAAACATTATTAAATAATAGTATAATGATACGAATAATAATAAAAGTCACTGCGAAAAATATTATACACAACAAAATGGGTGGTTATATGAAAAAAGGTGCGGTTTTTATAATAATAGTATTTTTAATAGTGGCAATAATAGTAGTATCTCGACTACTTTATGTTTTTTTGAATGATACAATATCATTGCAAACAAATGTCTCAACACCAAAACCTTTGTTTCAAGCTAAAAACTCTGATAATGATTTGGATGAGGAATATGAAGTCAGAGTTGATAACAAGCTTGTATCTAAATATGATACATATGAAGAAGCACTTGAGTACGCAAAAACAAGAAAAAATTCTTCAATTTCGTTAAAAAATAAAAGCAAGTGGCTTTGGGATAACTATATTCCATACCATGTGTTTATAGACAAAACAACATATTATGAGTTTGAGACTTTTAAAGAAGCTGTTACTTTTGCAAAAGAGCATGACAGGTCATTTATATATTATAGAAAAGATAATATGCTTATATGGTCTAACGCTGAAACGCTAAAACAAAAACATCAAATAGAAAATGTTGAGCTAATCAAGCAAAATCCGGAGTTACCGAGAGGGTGTGAAGTTACGAGCCTAGCAATGCTAATTAACTATAAAGGTATTAATGTTAGTAAAACCACCCTAGCAGAACAAATTGAAAAAGACCCAACACCTCGTAAAGTAAAAAACGGGAAAATATATAATGGAAATCCAAATGTAGGCTTTGTGGGAAGCATAGACGATAATAAAAAGTTTGGTTTTGGAGTGTACCATGCCCCAATACACAGGCTTCTATCAGAGTATTTTCCACGTTCCTCAATTGACTTAACAGGCTGTGAGTTTGAAGATTTGTTTTATGTCATAAATGGAAATACTCCAGTTTGGGTAATCATAAACACCAGTTATGAAAAATTGCAGAAATGGGACGAAGTATGGGTAACTGAACAAGGCGAAATTAATATTACTTATAAAGAACATTCAGTATTAGTAACAGGGTATGATGAGAATTACATTTATTTTAATGACCCTTTGGGCGAAAAAAGCTTTGCCCCTAAAGAAAGCTTTAAAGAGGCGTGGATACAGATGGGTTCACAGGCTGTTACGCTAAGTTGGTGAGATATCACCTCTTTTAAACAAAAATACTTTCTCATCGTTAGAAGAGAAAGTATTTTTGTTTTGTTATATAAACTTTTTATTAACCAAAATCATGTCTATTACCACCATCACTGCCTAATTCCTCAAACAAACAGATTATTTTTTCAATTTTCATAAAACACTCCTTATCTTCAAGACTGTCATCTTCAATGATAGTCTTTATTTTTTGCAGTGTTATGTAGCATTCCAACTCTATAATTTTTTCGGCATTAATATCTAAATTTGAAAATGTAATATTTACCTCACAACTTTTTAATACTTTTATTAAAATTTCTTTGTACAGCTCCATAACCCCTCCTTTATAGTACTTTTAGGTACTATATTGAGTATTGTAATATGATACTATTTCCGTTAAAACAATTCCAAAATATGACGATATACATATGGGTGAT
>CAYYRV010000037.1:0-18544 GCA_964474135.1 uncultured Defluviitaleaceae bacterium | reverse complement strand
CTTGAACAACCTCAAAAGTTTCTTTACTTATAATAGGTTCATGCGTATCTTCAACAATAATCCACTCATGCGGCTTTTTATCTTTTATCCAGCCCGTTTTAAATTTATAAACCTGCTTTTGTGAAGCGATAGCACCAATATAAACGGGGTTTGAAAGTATTTCCTTAATGGTTGTAAAATCCCAGATTAAATGACCTCTTTCGGGGTCTTCAAGCTCAAATTTAGTTAGCTTGTTACGAAGTCCTTTCTTACGATTCCACCATGCTGGGCTGGGTATCTCTTTATCCTCAAGTTTTCGGCGAATATAGTTCGGGCCGTTCCCATCTTTGGCATAGTCAAAAATCAATCTTATTATCCATGCTGTTTCATCATCAATAATAAGCTGATTTTTAATACTTGGATTTTTCATATAACCAAATGGGGCAAGGCAACCTGTGAATTGTCCATCCCGAGCCTTTATAACATATGAAGAGTGAACTTTTTTCGATATATCCTGAGAATACATCTGATTTAGAAGATTACGAAAAGGGGCAATATCGTTGTTTTCTTTATCTGTATCAACTGAATCAATTACTGCAATGTAACGAACACTGTTTTTAGGGAAAAACTCCTCAAGCAATCTTCCGGTTTGAATATAATCTCTTCCTAGGCGAGATAAATCCTTTGTCACAACAACATCAATCTGTTTACGCTCAATCGCCATTAACATACGATTTAAGTCCGGGCGGTTCATGTTTAACCCCGAAAATCCGTCGTCTTGATAAACGGCTGTTATCTCAAAACCTTGTTGTGTGCAGTAATGTTCGAGCATTGCTCTTTGATTTTGTATACTTTCGCTTTCGCCCTCGTTTTCGTCATCTTTGGGAAGGCGGCAGTAAATTGCCGCCCTTGATTTTGATGGATTAATTTCTGCGTACATGTCTTTAGGATATAAAGCATACATAAATTTTCTCCTTTCAGCTGACATGCACATCAGAGAAAACCTTATCATAATTATAGGTTTTCGGAGAAATTAGGTCAATATTTTTGTTTTCTTTATGTTCTTGATACTTTTTTAGGATTAATTCAATAAATGCCTGTTGTTGATTTTGTTTACCATCAAAAACAGTGATTACCGATATTGTTGTTGTCCTTTCTCTTGCCATATATTCAACCCCCTCTATATTTAAAGATATTCAACAACTATTTACCTTTTATTTTTTCTCAGTAGTGAACTCGCTTTTTATAAAGCATTCCGCAGCTATTTGCATAGCACAACGAAAGCCAATAATAAAACCACGCATTTCATGAGTGTAGGCATAACTTGTTGCTAATCCTACAGCTGTAAAAAAATCATCATTATTGAAATGTTCCTTAAAGAAACTGTGCATTTTAGCTTTTTCCGTTCTTACTTCTTTGGTTTCATCTAATTTTTCATATTCGTCGCTGTTGCTGTAGCAGTTATATAAATCTTTTATTTCCATAAATTCTACACTCCCTCAAATAATAATTTATACGAGGGGCAATGGTATTGCCCCAGAATTTAGTTAAATGTATTCTTTTATAACACTTTTTGGTGTTTGGTGGTGGCGTTGTTCCGGAGCGTAATAATAATCAATCAATGCGTTATAAGCCCTACAATAAGCCTGTACTTCAGCATATGAAGGACAATCTGATAATCTTTTATATTTACAACTAGACCACTCTTGCACAAGTTCATTTCGGGCATATTCAGAATACTCCCATATATGATTAATTGCAAAATCCATCAACAAGTACCTCCGTTCCACATACCGTGCTTTACGAGGTTCGTATAGTGAGAATCAAGTTCCATTTTACAGTTGTAAAGCGTAGTAAGAATGTATTGCTTTTTCTTGCTTATCCTTTCTGTAATGTTCTTAAACTGGTCTATGGTGTGTTCTATGTCTTCATAAGCTAGTTTCATCAAGACACTTGTAACCAACTGCCTAGGTTTATCCTCGCCGCCAATGCGAACGGTCTTCCCTTCTGTCATTATCGTGTCAATGATGATAACAAGAATTTCATCAACCAGCTTCATATCGTGTGGTCTTGATATTGCCAAATCATCATAGGAAATATTTTCTTTTATCAGCTCATAATATTTTTCAGTTTTTTGCGATATGTAGCTGTTCGTGTCCTTCTCCTGTCCGTCCATTTTTTCTGACTGACCGGACAAGACAGGATTGCAAATAACATCGTTTTGAATTTTATTTTTATGGCTCTTATAGAGCCGTGAATTTTGAGGTTCTTGTGCCGTAAAATCTGCGGTTCTTGTACCGCAAGAATTACGGGACTGTTGATTTTTGGGTATTTCGTCCATTACCTCAAAATTTGCGGTACTGTGTTCAGTGGCTTCAATCCCAAGCGTCTGAAAAGTAGCAGATAAGAGGTAAATTTTATTTGGTTTTCCAAAGCCTTGCCGTTCTTCTTCGATAAGGCTGTACGCTTTTAAATCTTTCATAGCTTTGGCGATTGTGTTTTCTGATAGTCCAAGTATGGTTTGCATATCCTCACGTTTGAAGTAGAGAAAAACTTCGCCGTTTTCATCGTACCATTCGTTTTTTATACTTATCTCATGGCGGTTGCGTAAGAGGGAATATAATACCCTTGCGTCGTTTGATAAGTTGCTAAATTCAGCGTCGAAAAGAAATTTTGGTAGCTGATAGAAATTATTCGAGATTATGTTCTGCCGTGTATATCTGACACGGTTATTCAAAATAATGCCCCTCCTTAGCTTGCAGTTTGAAAAATTTTTGTTTACAAACCAAACCGGAAGGGGTTATAATTATCTCAATAACCTTGCTTCGGCTTGGGTGATAAAATGAACACTCGGATAACTTTGGACGGTTTGCACGAGTGTTTTTTTATTGCCTTTTGGCGCAATAGATAGGCTCGCCGAAAGAAAGATATGATTTTTGAGAAATGTTATTTACTTTTGAAATTAGATATGATATTCTTAAACATACACTACTGTGTGGCACACGTAAATATGTTGACACACGATTGTGTGCTTATTAAAAATAATTTATCACACACGATTGTGTTTGTCAAGCTTTATTTCTATAAATTTTATTTGAGGTTTTTATATGTCTACTTTTTCTGAACGATTGAAAGAATTGCGAAAAAAAAATAACCTTACACAAAAGGCATTAGGAGAATTTATCAATTCTAGTGAGCGTGGTATTCAAAGTTATGAATTAGAACAACGCAAACCAACATTAGATGTTATAAATGCACTTGCCGATTATTTTGATGTGTCAACTGACTACTTGACAGGTCGTGCTGATGACCCTAGCGTTATTTCTATTACACCAAAGACACGAAATATTTTAATTGATAATAGATTGAGTTTAGAGGCGAAAGGGCTATATATGCAATTACGTTGCTATGCTTTTGACAATAAAGTTATACTTCCAAATGAAGAGGACTTTTTGAAACAAAACAAAATTTCCAAAAAGGAATTTGATAAGGTTATTGATGAGCTGATACAGCTTAATTACATCAAAATTGATCCACAAGCTAATGATAATAACTCTGAAAAAATTTATATTTTTACTGATGATATTTCTTAGACTTTAAGGAAAATAAGCGTTAGCGAATGTCCGCAGCAGTGCTGAAAGCACTTAACAAAAAAATTGCAAAGCCATTTTTTTGACGGGGATTGGGGTTGCCCCAACAAGCCAAGCAACGACTGTGCTACAAGCACAGGCATTGCTTGCCAAATCGCAAATGGATTTCCAGTTGCATTGCTTGCCAATATTACTATTATAGATAACACGTTTAAGGAGAGTAATAAAAAATCAGATTTCTTTTGAAGCGATGGCTTAAAAATACACTTGTTATTTATGCGGTGGACGTATTTTTAAAGCCATTGCAAGTTAATAATAAGTAATAAACGCACCATATTAATACAGTAAAAGAGGAGTGAAGATAATGCAAAATATAAGCCTTTCTATACCTGATGATATAGTTTTTGAAGTTAAGTCTATGCCAAAAAGAGGAGCAACTATAAACGATAAGTTTCAGTTAAGCCTTGCCATAGGAATGTTTGTATCTCAAGAAATAAGCTTGGCAAAAGCAGCTCAATTATCTGGAAAAAATCTTTTTGAATTTATGAGCATATTAAAAGAACTGGGCATTCCTTCTTTTAATTACACAGAAGATATGCTTGAAGATGATTTGAAATTTGCAAATGGAAAGTGAGGTCATTTTGTGGAAATTGTCATTAATGCAAGTCCTTTAATTCTGTTAAGCAAAATTGACCGTTTATATTTACTTAACAAACTTTTTCACACAGTATATATACCATTAGCTGTACTACAAGAAATTCAAGCTATTGGTAAAACCGATGTACAGGTAAATCTTTCAGATATATCCTTTAAAGAATTAGAAGTGACTAACAGAATCGCCGTTCTTGGATTGTTAGGTAGGTTACACATGGGTGAAGTTGAAGTCATGGTTGGGGCAATTGAGAATGGTATTTCAAAAGTTGTGTTGGATGAAAATTCTGCTCGTAATAAAGCCAAACAATTGGGATTGGAAGTGACTGGAACGTTAGGAATTTTGCTAAAAGCAAAAAAATGTGGATTTATAGATAATATTAGAGAAGAAGTTGAAAAGCTTAAGAATGCAGGAATGTATCTGTCTGATAAAATTATTGAGCAATTATTACTAGAATAAAGTGAAAGTTATGAATTTGGTTTAAAAGTTTAGAATGCACATAAAAAATTACGAAATTCATATTAAACTATATTCTATTAATTATGTAAATGAATTTCACTCAGATTTGTGGTCTAAGGTTCATTCTGTTTTTTTGAGAATACAGGATAAATTTTTGCTATTTTTATTTAATAAAATAACAAATAATAGAGCCAGTAAAGCAGCAATACTAAATATACTAACTTAAAAAATATTGTGTAGATGCCTTTAAATTATGTTGTATTATGTAAAAACAAAAATATTCACGCTAATTATAGGAAACGGGTGAATTTATGGCAAATAAAAAATCAATAAAAAAGAAAAAGGTAAATACAACCCCTCCTCATTCAACCATACAAAAATTACAAGACTCACGTGACGGAGGGCAGATTGCACTGACTGGGTTTACCTATCAGTTTTTATATTCATGCTATTTAATTTTGTCAGAATTAAATGAAGATAGTACTTTTCATTTAGAAGGTATAGAGGATATAGACCATATTAAACATGAGGTCAATTTTAAAGATATTACTCATATTCAATTAAAGTATTCTACTCAGAAACAAAATGCTAGTTTTCTTAAGGATGTACTAAAGAATTTTTTAGAAGTTTATCTTTTTGATAAAACTCATAAATTCAAGTTAGTATATGACTTTACTGTTGCTACAGGTAATATGAGTAAACTTTTTTGTAACAAATTAGATCAAGATTCTAATAAACATTGGAAACAGATAGTTGAGCAGATTGAAAATGAAAATCCTCTTTGGAACTGGATTGACTTTTCTTTTGACGACTTTATTTCGAAACTCACCTTTGAAAAAAAAGATAAAAATATTCTTTCTGCGGAAATTGAGAAACAACTTATTAAAAAATACGATATTTCCACAGATAATATTAATCTCTATGCTAATGGCATTAAAGTATGCTGCTTAAAAAAAATGGAGTGTAGAGAAAGTATCAGTCAACAAGAACTAAATAAAATTGTCCAAAGAATAAAAGATGATATAAGTAAAGGAGTGCAAAACCCCGCACATAATTGGATAAAGAAACTGAATTTTGATATTACAAATAAAAACATTGATTATAGCTATTTTGAAGGAAAAAAAGCAACCCCACAAGATATTGCTCTAGAATTACCTGTTAGGCGGCTTGATACAGAAAAAGAGATAGGTGAGTCAATCAGTAATAATAGAGTTACAGTCATTAAAGCTTCAAGTGGACAAGGTAAGACTACGATGGCACTTCAGGTTGCATATAATATGCGCGGTGAATATGAAACCTATCAGCTTTTGTGGTGTAATGATTCAAAAGAATTAGATAATATTGTGCAATTTTTTAAGTCTAGAGTTATGATGGGTGAAAAGCCACTTATTATTATTGATAACCTGGATTCTCAATTAGAAGAATGGAATAGATTGGCACAACTTTTGCAGAATGAAGTTTCATACCATTATAAATTGCTTCTTACAACAAGAGAAGATGATTGGTATAACTACAGTGGTAATTTAAGTAACGTAAGATTATTGCAAATTGTTAAGTTGTCACTAAACGAACAGGAAGCAAAAAGTATTTGCGATGTTCTTTGTAAGGCCCAAAAGCTTCATCACTCTATACTAGATTGGAGGAAGGCTTGGTCGAAAGTTGCTGACAAAAGGCTATTAATTGAATACGTGTATCTGCTTACGCATGGTGAGATGATATCAGAAAGAATTGCTCATCAAATTATCCAGATTAGCAACACTGATACAGGTAGAATTAAATGTGAGATTCTTCGCAAAGTATGTTTTGCAGATATTTGCGGAATAAAGATTCCTGTTAAAAGATTGGTAACTAGCTTATTAGAATCAACTACTTACGATTATGGCGAACTACTTAAAAGTATTGAAAATGAGTTTTTGATCCATATTAACACAACAGAAAAATATGTCGAAGGGTTACACCCTGTTCGCTCACAGCATATAGTCGATAAATTACATGAATTTACGGATATAAATGATACGGCTCTCCAAATTGTTAAGATATCAGACAATAAGTATTTGTCAAAACTTTTTTTAAATTTACCTCAGTTTGTTAGCAATAAAGGAAATTTTTATCCAGAAATAGTTGATATACTATGGAACAAAGACAATTTATCTCCTTATGTATTAGCATTACGAGGGTTATTTTCAGGAAGTGTTATGCAATATTTTATTCAAAATCAAGACACTTTTGATGAAGCCAATGAACATGGTGGGCTATTTCTCATTTCAACAGAATTAAATCCATTTACTAGATTTGAGGAATTTGGCTATTCTCTTGAAACTTTAGATGATTTGAAAAGAATGGACCCTGATAACTCGAACATTCAGCACTTATGTAAACTTAGGGATTCAACCCCAAAAGTAGCATTAAGTGAGACTGATATTTATTGCTTTAGTGATGCATTATTTAATAGGCTGAAAAACTATAACCCAACAGAGCTTATTAATGATATTCCTTCTTATACTTCAATTGCTTATTGGTTACTAAATATAGAACCAAAATTCAATTTAGCAAATAATATTTCACTTGAGCAAGTATGGGAGAATAGAGACAAGTACACAATCGATTTGATATCTAGCATTATGTATACTTGCTTTTGTGGAAATAAAGAGATCTACTCTCTATTTGTAGAAAAAAACTTACCAGTTATTTTAAGCCACTTAAAAATGGCTACTAAATCTCTTAAAGTATTTTTATGCGAGGACAACCGTGAGATTCATGTTGAATACATTCTTTTGCCTAGTGATATCTGGAAAGCAAATGAAAAAAGTGTGTCTAGATTAAAGACTATTTGCAAGACACTTCCAGTATTTGATACATACTGTGCTGATGCACTTAAACCAGCAATCAATATGATTTCTGGGTATAACATACCAGATGATTCTCATAAAGCTATGCCTATAAGAAACTTAATAATTATGTTTCATGAAGAATTTACTTCATTATGGAGCAAAACAATTATGAGTAACTATGAGTGTGATAGCATATTTGAATGGTTAGAATATTGGCTCTCTATAAGAAAAAACATAGTAATATTACTTGAAAAGAGTATTGATTGTATTTGCAAGCTCCTTGAAGGAAAGGTATTAGGCAATCTAGCAAAGGATTTTGATACTCTTAAGCTGGAAATAAACAAAAAGCTTATTATGGAAACCAGATACCCTAACCAAGACAGACCATTTGATGAAAAAGTTAATATTCCTGAAGGCTTTAGTAAAGTACAATCAGACTATTTCGGTGGAATACAAAACTTCATAAAACAGTTTGTTGGATTTTTGCAGCAAGATTCAAAACTAACTAGATTGGCATTGATTAATCTCCGAATGGCTCAAGTTTCAATAGAAAAAATGCATAACTTTTTTGCTAATATTATTAATGAGCAAGGCGTGTTGCAACATGAACATTCTAAACTGTGTATGGATGAAAAAGAAAGCTTGCATAACCTTATCGTTGCGTGCCAATACTTTAAGGAACATCAGCCTAATGAGTATTTTAATAAATATCAAATGAAAAATTGGTACAATATTAACTACAAGCAAAAAATGGAAGACTCAGTAGTTGCATTAAGTGACTTAATAGAAGAATACTCTATAACCTGTCCAAATCATTATTACTACGAAGGTATTCTTAAGTTTTACCCTATAATTGTAAGTAACTTGGATATGACAGATTCTGCATTATTAATAAAATTTTTATATTACTGTACACCTATAGTTGAGTTAGAATACGATTATATAATAGTTGTATTAATGAATGCTAATGGTCTAGTTATGCCAAATGGCTTAAGAATACCGATACAGTTTTTAAACAATTTAAAAACTGCTATTGATACTGAGAATGTGGCGCTAATAGAAGAACTATCGCCACCTTTCCCAAAAGAAATAACACAACAAGTTTTAGATTGTTTTGGGCACAAATATGAATTATTTAAGCTTACTATTACAGGCTATGAAGGAATTGATCGTATTTTTGAACTGTTGTGGGCTTTTTCAAAATCTCAAAGTGAGTTGTCAGACGAAAGAGATTCCGAATATCGTAAGCTTACAGAGAGTAATCTGAAAACAGAAATATTAAATTTGCTTAAATCATATAAAAGTCAAATTACTCATGGTGATTTTTGTGAGTTATCTCAACTATGCACTAATGTATTTAATGGATATGAATTTGATGATACCAAATATAATTCTTATTGTGATAAACTATTAGCTAACTCTGCTGAGCAATTTGCACGATAATAACCACATTCAACGCTTGGATATTTATCTTAACAATACTCCTCATTAAGTTTTATATAAAATACAAGTGTAAAGGAAGTGTTGCTGAACAAAGGGGAAAAGTAATTCTTTCCCCTTTACAATATGAAGGAACAATGAATAGTATTTTATACAATAATTGATCTGATACTGAACTCCACCTAACCTTATTAACCCTACTGTTGTGCTGCTTTCTACAGAAACAGCAATTTTTCTTATTGTAAATGGATGATTGATATAAACTATTAAGTGCTATGTAAATCTACTATAGTTCGCAACATTTACTAAAATTTTTTTAAATTATACTTTTTCTAAAGTGTTTTTAAATTACTTGGTTTTCTCTAATTTGACACGTCTATTATTTATTATCAACACAATGACGGACCACCCCTTCAAGGGGTGGTTTCAAAAAATTGCCCCTATAAGGGGCTTTTTGATACCTACAACGCCTAAAGGCGTAGTTTCGCAGGCATCTATTGCTATGATACCCTTAAAAGGGTTTTATTGTTTAAAACCATCTTCCCCATATCTGTTTCTGACTGCTTCTTTATATATGCTCGAATTTGTTCTTCGTTTCTGCCTACTGTGTCTACGAAATATCCTTTTGCCCAAAAATGCCGTCCGCCTTGTTTTTGCTTGTATTCAGGATGTTTGTCGAATATCATTAAGGCACTTTTGCCTTTCAGATAACCCATAAACTCTGATACGCTCATTTTTGGTGGGAT
Organism: uncultured Defluviitaleaceae bacterium; assembly: GCA_964474135.1. GTDB lineage: Bacteria > Bacillota > Clostridia > Lachnospirales > CAYYRV01 > CAYYRV01. Next base: position 8,847 of record CAYYRV010000037.1, on the reverse strand, counting down.
TTTTGCGCATAAATGCACGTGGTCAACACATACATTTCCTTCTACTATCTCTACGTCTTTATAACCACACAGAGTCCGAATTATTTCTCGGACGTCTTTTCTTACTTCACCATACATCACTTTTCGACGATATTTTGGTATAAACACAATATATTACGTGCAATTCCACCTCGTATGTGCTAAATTATTATAGTCCATTTGGATGTCCTCCTTTGATTTGATTAGGCCTGCGAAACCTTAATCATTGTATCAAAGGAGGACTTTTTTATCATCTGTATAGCTTCTGCTTATTCTATTCTCCCACGCATAGCGTGGGGCTTAATCGTGAGTTAATAATTAATGTGTCGGTAATACTGATATTAAATTTTAAAGATATATTACAGTACGGCTTGATTTACCAAATTCTTATAGTATATGATCATCCTACAACTACTTAGGTATAAAGTGCTTGATTCCTTGAGATTTTGCACCGGGATTATCATTGCCGTAACCTTCAAGCATATTGACAAGACCCCATACGCCCAAACCACCGCCGAGTGCGATAACTAACATCTTTAATACGTTTATTGCTTCAGCGAAAAATTCCATAATTCATTTCCTCCTTATTATTGTTTTTATAAAAAATAGAGCCTTTCAGCTCACGCCGGACAAAATAAAAAGCCGTTAAAATTAACGACTTTAGTAATGTAGGAATGAAGTTGTTATGTGTTTTTAATTACCACTCCAAATTGACAATAATATAGAAAAAAATCACCATTTTGATTATTACTAAACGGCGGACTTATCATCAGATTGTGCTTCAATATTAACTTCTGTTTCGCTTATTTCATAAACCTCAAAAACATCATCCGGCTTAGTTTTTAATCTTGTGCTTAAATATTTTGCGGTATCGAAAGTGTTCTTTTTATCAAAATCCGCAAGATATTTGTAATTTTTGTGCTTTGTTATATCATATTTGTTTGAAAAAAATGGATGAACGCCACGTAACTGCAATATACACTTGCATCCGTCCATAACAGCAAGCTCATCAACGCTCATCAGTTCTTCTATGGTTTGTCAAGGTGTGAAATCTAAAAACTTCAAAAACAGGCGTAATAATTCTGTGTTCTATAAGATTAGCAAGTCAATGAATCCTACATAAACTCACTTTCAAATCCTAAGCGGACAAGTAGTTTTGCTGTACCAATATCAGTGCGTGGTTATTCTTCGTTTCCTTCAAAAATGTGACTTTCTATAAATTGATGGATATAATCCATAAATTTGTAATGCCATAAAGTATTTTAATATATGTCGAAGTAATAATTAACAAACAAGAAGGTTGGTAATTATTATAGCGATAAAAATTATAAAAGTAAACTGCCTTTTTGTGGGGGTGAAAAAACATTAAAAAATGGCTGTTGTTTGCATCTGAACTCGTGCCACCAGTAATTACTATATATTTTATTTAGTTACTGATTATTTAGTTAGCAGTTATAATTAATAACAAGAAAGTTGTAATATATCTAAAACTGTGTTATTATGTTTATGCAATTATATCAATATAAATTTAAAGTATAAAGAAGAGGTATTAATGTGTCAAAAGAAATAGAATTAAATTTAGATAAACCTAATGAGTTATTTCTTGTTGCTAAGTCATTGGCATCAGAAATTAGGATAGAGATTCTCCGACTGTTATGCTTTTCAAGTCTAAATGTAAATGAAATATCCGAAAAATTAAACTTACCACCATCAACTGCTGCATTACATGTAAGAATATTAGAGGAAGTAGGTCTAATACATACGGAGCTACAGCCAGGAGTAAGAGGTTCAATGAAGCTATGCAGTAAACAAAAGGATTATATTAGTGCAACCTTACTTACCGAGCAAATGGCTTTTTTAAGCAAGATAGAATATATTGACATGCCTATTGGAAACTATATTGATTGCTTAGTAGAGCCCACTTGTGGACTGGCAAGTGAAAAAACATTTATTGGAGAGGAAGACAATAAAAGTGTGTTTTACTCGCCCTTGAGAACAACTGCTAAAATAATTTGGCTTTCCAAAGGATATTTAGAATATAGATTTCCTAATACATCAATACAAAGTAACTATCCTAAAAGCGTCGAAATATCTGCGGAGTTGTGTTCTGAAGCACCTAATTATAGGCTAGATTGGAAATCTGATATAACGTTGTGGGTAAATGGATTTGAATGCGGAACATGGAGATGCCCTAGCGATTTTGGCGGTAGGAGGGGTAGGCTTAATCCAAGTTGGTGGTCAGATTGCCTTACCCAATATGGAATATTAAAAACATGGACTATTAATGCAAACGGAGTTTATTTAGATGGTTGTAAAGTAAGTAATACTACAATTAACGAAATTGATTTATTAAAATATCATTATATTTCCGTTAGACTAGGTAACAAAGATGATGCCAAATACAAAGGAGGGCTTAATATATTTGGAGATAGCTTTGGAGATTATGCACAAAATATTGTTATGAAAATAGTACCTTAAAGGTGCTTTTTTGTTTGTTATAACAAATTTTGGAATATAACAAAAATATTGCTATTTTTTATTTACAATTTCTACAAATATTGTTATAATATCATTATAAATCTTGTTATAAAACAATTGTTTTGTTATACAAGATTTTTATTAACATAATTATAACAATTTTTTTGTTATAAAACAAAATAAGAGGAGGTTGTTAAAATGAAGAGATTTTTTACTTTAGCACTTATAATAGGGGTAACACTGTCTTTTATAGGCTGTTCCGGTGAAACAGCAACAACTGGAGGTGGAAATACAAGTTCTTCAGCAGAGAAAAAAGAAATAGAATTCTGGACGGTTTTCACAGGAGGGGACGGAGTAAATATGCAGGCTATGATAGATGCATATAATGCTAGCAATCCAGAATACAAAGTTGTACATAGAGCTTTTGAAGAAGGAGACTTTTACCAAAAACTTCCACTTGTAATAAAATCAGGTCAAGATGTTCCTGATTTGGCAGTAAATCATGTAGATAGATTAAAAGCAAATAAAGAAAGCGACATGTATTTAGAAATGGACGAATACATATTACAAAATGGAAATATTAAAGCAGAAAATTATATTCCCAATACCTGGAATCTAGGCGAAATAGATGGAAAAAGATATGGAATACCTTTAGATGTCCATACTTTTGGAACATATTATAATAAAGACTTAGTAGCGAAATATGCACCAAATGTATTAGATGATAATGTTGTAACTTTTGATGAAATTGCAGAAATAGCTCCAAAAGCATTGGAAGACGGTATAACAACTTATGCTGTAACATGGGATAGACCACAATTTTTAGGTTGGTATGCTCAATTAGGCGGGAAGCTTTCCGAAAATGGAACAGATCCATCTTTTAATAACGATGTAGCAGTTAAAGTTTATACTGACTTTAAAGAAGCTGTAGATAAAAAATGGGCAACACAAGATGGTGACGACCCAGTTCAATTGTTTGGTCAAGGCAAGTTAATTTTCTTGTCTGAAGGAAGTTGGCTATTATTGAGAATTAATCAAATGGAAGGCTTAAATTTTGGGGAAACATATGCTATAGCATATGATGCTAAAAACCCTGTTACTTGGGCATCTTCACACCACTTTATAATGCCTAAAAAAGACATATCACCTGAACGTGCGAAAGCTGTAATGGAATTTATTAATTATATCGGAGAAAATTCATTAGAATGGGCGAAAGCTGGTCAAATTCCTGCAAACCTAAAAATTCTTGAGAATGAAGAGTTCAAATCTTTACCACATGCATTCTTTGCGGAAACACCTGAGTTTTTAAACATTTCAGATTATAAATATTATGGTTATGCAGTAACAGCTATTGATAGTGTTGGAAGAGAAATGATTTTCGGGAGAAAGGATATAAAAACAGGGTTAGATGAGGTTGTGCAAAAAGTTTCAGATGACATTAGAAATAAATAATCTTCTTTTAATATATTAAATTTGTTTTGAAGCCAGTTGTTAGGGGAATAGATAAGCTTCCCCTAAGCTACTCAAAACTTTGCTAACAATAAAAAGCGATTTTATGTCTTTTTATTGTTTAAAGAAGCAAAGAATTAAAATAGGAGGTTATGTAATGAAAAAAACGTCAGCTATTAATAATTATAGGAAAACAACACCCTACTTGTTTATTGCGCCTCAACTAATCCTATTTTTAATATTTTTTTTAATTCCTGCTGTTATGGGAATTGGCGCTGCATTTACTAAATGGGATATATTTAGTAACACACCACCTCAGTTTGTTGGTTTTGATAACTTTAATGAAATACTTTTTAATAAGGAGTCTTCGTATAACAGACTTTTTTTACAAGGTTTAAGAAATACTCTTACCTTTGTTATTATATCTGTTCCATTTTGTATAATAGTTCCATTTTGCATGGCACTTCTTCTTAATGCAAAACCTAAAGGATATAAAGCTTTTCAAGCAATTTTCTACCTACCTTCAGTTTTTTCTATATCTACAGTTGTTTTAACATGGTATTATGCCTTTAATAGAAATAACGGTTTCGTTAATAAATTTTTTGGACTTGATATAGCATGGCTAAATCAGCAGCCGTTTTTATGGATTGCGATAGTAATTATAACGGTTTGGTGGACTATTGGAAGCAATATGGTTATTTATTTAGCTGCAATTGCTGGAGTTCCAAAAGAAACTTTAGAGGCTGCTGATATAGATGGGGCAAATGGATTTATAAAAATTATTAAAATTGTAATTCCTTCTATAAAAAATCAATTATTATATACGATTGTTTTGACTACTATTGCTCAATTCAATATTTACGGTCAACCGTTAATGTTGAAACAAGGTAAACCTGATGACACTACAAGAGTCCTGTTAATAGTAATAAGACAGCTTGCATTTCCTACTAGTGGTGGTGGCTCTATTGCAGGTATTGCATCTGCTATGGCTTTAATATTAGGTATTATTATTATAGCTGTCTCTGCAATACAGTATAGGCTTAATAAAAATGATGATTAGGGAGGGATAATTTATGGATAAAGAGAAAAAGTTCAATATAATTGCAGCTACAGTAGCTTGCTTTGCAATATCAGCTATTTGGCTAGTTCCTATAATTTTTTCACTTCTTACATCTCTAAAGTCAGAGAGTGAAATATTGACAAGCGGATATTCGTTTTTTCCTAAGCAAATTACTTTTTTTAACTATCAAGATGTTTTAATAAATAATGTTGCTACGACACCAATTTTAAAATGGTTTAAAAATTCCCTATTTGTATCAGTAATACATACAATATTGGTCTTAATAGTTTCCTCAACATCAGCATTTGCATATTCAAGACTTGAATTCAAAGGCAAAAATACATTGTTTTGGACTTTAATGGGAACAATGATGTTCCCTAATATTATAAGTTTAATACCTCTTTATAAGGTTTGCTCGGTTTTGAATATAATTAATACTCATTGGGCACTAATTTTACCAGGTGTAAGTAGTGTATTTAATATCTTTTTAATAAGGCAGTTTATGCTTGCAATACCTAAAGATTTGGATGAAGCAGCAAGGATAGACGGAGCAAATACATTTCAGTTATTTTACAAAATAATACTTCCTTTATGCTTACCTGTTTTGACAGTAATAGGAATGTTTAGTTTTACTGGTGTATGGAACGACTTTTTATGGTCTTCCTTAGCTATAAATAATGTAGAAAAAATGACAATAACTCCTGGGCTTCAATTACTTAAAGGTACATACGATTCATACCCAGCACATTCAATGGCAGGTGCTATAGTTTCAATAATTCCTACATTTGTACTTTTCTTATTTACTCAAAAATATTTCTTAAAAGGCATGAATTTATCCTCTGGTGTAAAAGGATAATATATTAAAATATTCAGAATGGAGAACGCTATGAACGAAGACATTAAAAATTTATATCCAAGACCTGACTTTAGAAGAGACGAATTTATAAATTTAAACGGAAAATGGGACTTTACTTTTGATGATGAAAATGTAGGAGAGAAGAACGGATTTTGTTATGGTTTTGAAAAGCAATATGATATAGTAGTTCCATTTTGTTATCAATCAAAAAAGAGTGGAATTAATGATACTTCATATCACCCATATATGTGGTATAAAACAGAATTTACTCTTACAGAAGAACAGCTAAACAAAAGAGTTTTTATAAATTTTGGTGCTGTTGATTTTGTGGCAAAGGTATGGCTAAACGGCAATTTTATAGGAAAAAATGTAGGTGGTCATATATGCTTTAGTTTGGAACTTACAAACTACGTTAAAGAGAAAAATTTGTTAATTGTAAAGGCTGAGGATTTGAATGAGCAAACTCAACCTAGAGGAAAACAATACTGGAAAGAAAAACTAGATAGATGTTGGTATACACCTACTTCAGGTATATGGCAGACTGTTTATCTAACTTTTTGTGGTGATTGTTGTATAGAAAAAGTTAAGTTAACCCCTAACATTGATGACAGGACAGTTATTATGGATTTATTTCTAGATAAATTTATAGAGAATAGTACAGCAAATATTAAAATTAGTTATAATGGAAACTTGATAAAATATGTTGATACAAATATTGACTCAAAAATAAGCCATAATGTATTTTATATTAAAGAAAGTGATTATATTGACGAAATTCATCATTGGACGCCTGAAACGCCAAACCTCTATGATTTAGAAGTTACTATAAAGCATAGTGATTTAGTATTTGATAAAATTTACACATATTTTGGTATGAGAAAAATAAGTGTAAATGGTGACAAAATTTTATTAAATAACCGACCTTATTACCAAAAACTTATACTTGACCAAGGTTATTGGGAAGATTCTTTGCTTACTCCTCCTGATGATGAAGCAATTATTAGTGACATTAATCTTACAAAAGAAATGGGATTTAATGGTGCTAGAAAACATCAAAAAATTGAAGACCCACGCTATTATTACTGGGCAGATAAGCTAGGACTACTTGTTTGGGGAGAGATGCCAAGTGGATACGAGTTTAATGATGTTGAGATTGATAATATTACAAATGAATGGAAAAGGTTTATAGATAGAGATTATAATCATCCTTGTATAGTATGTTGGGTTCCTTTAAACGAATCATGGGGGATAAGAAACATTTACACAGATAAGATGCAACAAAGCTTTGCTAGTGCAATGTATTATTTAACAAAAGCTCTTGATTCTACTCGCTTAATTAGTACTAATGACGGTTGGGAGCAGGTTGAAAGTGATATTTGTGCAATACATGATTACTTACCTACAGGAGAATTATTTTTAGAAAGATATCAAAATAAACAAGATGTTGTTTCTCATACAACAACAAATAGAATATTATATTCAACAGCTGCTAAATACAATGGGCAACCCATTTTAATTACGGAATTTGGTGGCTTTTCAATGAAAAATAATAATAAAGAGAATTGGGGATATGGCGATGATGTAAATGATACACAAGAATTTTTAGAAAGATTAGAAGGTCTAATAAACGCCGTATATACAACTCAATATATAAATGGCTTTTGCTATACCCAATTAACTGATGTTATGCAAGAGACAAATGGTCTTCTAACAATAAAAAGAGAGCCGAAAATTCCGATTAAAAGCATTAATAGAATATTGAAAGGGTAAGTAATTATGAAAATTTTTAAAGTTGTTACTTTAATTTTTGTAATGATATTTTCTTTAACTGCTTGTAAGGGTAGCTATAATAAGGAGATAGAAAATGTGGCAGAAAGTTATACTACACAAAAAATAAAAAATCCTCTAATGAAGGGTGCTGACCCATGGATTGTTTATAAAGATAATTTTTACTATTATTGTTATTCAAATGGCAAAAGTGAAGTCTTTGTTTCTAAAGCTGAAAACTTTATTGATTTTCCTAACAAGCTTGCAAATATGGTTTGGCAGGGAGAGCCTAATACAATGTATTCATCTGAATATTGGGCACCAGAATTGCACTACATTAACGATAAGTGGTATATTTATGTAGCTGCTGATGACGGAAATAATGATAATCATAGAATGTATGTGCTTGAATCTGTAACTGATGACCCTATGGGTGAATACAAATTAAAAGGAAAAGTAACAGATAGTACAGACAAATGGGCAATTGATGGAACAGTCATCCAAACTAAAGACAATCAGCTATATTTTGTTTGGTCGGGTTGGGAAGGAGACATAAATATTGCCCAAAACATATATATTGCAAAAATGAGCAATCCATATACTTTAACTAGTGATAGAGTTTTAATTTCAAAACCTGAATTTGATTGGGAGAGAATAGGAAATCCTATTGTTAATGAGGCTCCCCAAATATTATACAAAAACGATACTATACATATAGTGTATTCTGCAAGTGGAAGTTGGACAGATGATTATGCACTTGGTCTTTTAACTTACACAGGTGGAGACTTGTTAAATATAAATTCATGGAAAAAAAATGAAAAGCCGGTTTTTTCTAAAGTAGATACTGCATATGGTCCAGGACATTGTTCTTTTGTAAAATCTTTAGATGGAAAGGATGACTACATATTCTATCATGCCAATGAATTTTCAGGAGGAGGATGGGACGGTAGAACCGTTAGATTACAAAAATTCGAGTGGGATGGAGATTATCCAGTGTTTGGTAATCCTGTTCATATAAGCAATGAAGTGGAAGTTTTAGTAAAAAATAAGTAGTATTATAATAGAGTTGGGCTGGTTTTTAATTTATCAGTAGAAAAAGCCTTTTTTTATGTGTATGGTGGCATTATCAATAACATTGTCTAGTTTGGGTGTGAATATTCTTTCGTGTAAATAGAATAATTCTCCAAAAATTTGTTAATACTTTTAGCACGACGAAACA
>CAYYRV010000036.1:0-20897 GCA_964474135.1 uncultured Defluviitaleaceae bacterium | reverse complement strand
TGTGCCGACCTCAAAAAAATTTATGGTGCAGTAAATCTTGACGATGCCGAGTATGCAAAAGAAGAATTTAGAGAAAAATGGGATAAGAAGTATCCGGCTATTTTACAGTCTTGGGATACAAATTGGGCTGAACTTACAACGTTTTTTGAGTTTCCGGAACAAATTAGACATTTGATTTACACCACAAATGCGGTTGAAGCCTATCATTGAATGGTTCGTAAGTTTACAAAAACAAAATCTATTCTACCGACTGACGATTCAATACGCAAAATTATTTCGGTCAATGAAATCACAAAAAAATGGACACAACCGACAAGGGATTGGGGTATGGTGTACAGCCAAATTAAAGTTTTCTTCATCAACAGGTTTGCATCTTAAAACCGTGAGCGCTACCCACACCCGGAGTTTATCCGCTTTTGGCATTATCGGTAGCTTAAAAGCAAAACCGCAGAACAAACGTCCTGCGGTCTACCTTATATAGCCACGACATGCGTCGGGTTGCTCTCCAGCATTGCCCTGTTTTGCCGTGGTAAAAGTATTAAAAGAATTTTGGATGGTAATTCCATTTACACTAAAGATTATTCACACGCTAAATTTCTGACATAACCCATGTTTTCATATCCTCTTTAATTTCTTTATTGTATATTATTACCATTTGTACAGTTTAATATAAGTTCTTATTTCTATTGCTGTAGCATTTTTTAGTTATTAATACAAATTAAATTTACTGCTTAATTTTTGAACTCTTTCAGTTGCCTCTTTTTTATTTTTATAAAAATCTTTTATAACAAGTGTTATAATATTAGCTATTTCAACCATATCTTCCTCTTTCATTCCACGGCTAGTAACAGCGGGAGTACCAATACGGATTCCGCTAGTAACAGAAGGTGTTTGTGGGTCAAAAGGTACAGCATTTTTATTACAAGTTATTCCAACTTCATCTAAGTATTTTTCTGCATCTTTACCAGTAATATTCATATTCTGTAAGTCTACAAGCATTAAATGGTTGTCCGTTCCACCGGAAACAAGATTAAATCCATTATCCATAAGAGATTGAGATAAACTTTTTGCATTTTTAATAATTTGTTCTGAATAAACCTTAAAACTATCATCTAATGCTTCTTTAAAAGCAACAGCTTTTGCTGCAATAACATGCATTAAAGGACCTCCTTGAATACCAGGGAAAACAGCCTTATTAATAGCTTGTGCATATTCATCTTTACATAATATTAAGCCACCTCTAGGGCCTCTTAGTGTTTTATGCGTAGTAGAAGTAACAAAATGTGCATGTGGCACAGGGTTTGGATGATGACCTGTAGCAACAAGCCCAGCTATATGTGCCATATCAACAAATAAGTATGCACCTATTTCATTTGCAATTTCCCCAAACTTTTTAAAATCAATTGTACGAGGATAAGCACTTGCACCTGCTACAATCATTTTTGGCTTATGTTCTAATGCTAGTTTTCTTAATTCATCATAATCTATATATCCTGTCTCTTTATCTACTCCATAAGCAACTATTTTATAAAATTTTCCAGATATATTAACAGGGCTGCCATGTGTTAAATGTCCTCCATGAGACAAGTTCATCCCCATAATAGTGTCACCATACTCAAGCATGGAGAAATAAACAGCCATGTTAGCTTGTGCACCTGAGTGAGGTTGTACATTTGCATGTTCAGCACCAAAAAGTTCCTTTGCTCTGTTAATAGCCAAATTTTCAGCCACATCTACCTCTTCACAGCCACCGTAATACCTTTTTTGTGGGTAGCCCTCGGCATATTTATTTGTAAGAGGTGAACCCATTGCAGCCATAACTGCTTTTGACACAAAGTTTTCAGATGCAATAAGTTCAATTTTATTACGCTGTCTCTCTAGTTCTCTTTCTATAGCTTGTGCTATATCTGGGTCAACTTTTTTAATATCATTAATATCATACATATTTTTGCCTCCTAATACAAAAAGATTGGTTAACATTAACTGTAATAAATGTTTGACAAAGGAATAAAATGCATTATATCATACTAGGTGTTATATATCTATACTATATAAAAATTTTGAAATAAAAAGTAAATTATTTTTATATAAATGTTGTATATATACATACAGTTAAGCTTTTTAAAAAATTTTATAAATTAGCTTTAAGTAACATTATTTATAAAAACATGGAGTGTTTTAAATGAAATCAGAAGAAATACTAAAACTAGCTGTATATGCTGGACAAATTATGCTCTCTAATGGTGCTGAAACAGAGCGAGTAGAAGACACTATGAGCAGGATATTAAAAGCATATAGTGTAAAATTATGTGAAACATTTGTTACTCCTACAGGAATATTTGTTAGTGTAGAATGTGAGGAGAGTGGAGTTGAAACAATATTAAAGCGTATAAAAATAAGGAGTTATCATTTAGGAAAGGTTGCTTTGGTTAATAACCTATCAAGAGAAATTGTAAGCGGTAGCATTGGTGTTTCTGAGGCGTTACATAGATTAGATGATATTGATAAAACCCCTGAATATCCTTCACATTTATGTGTTATTGCTGGTGGGATAAGCTGTTTTGCTTTTTGTTATCTTGTGGGAGGAGGTTTTGCTGCATGTTTTGCTTCTCTTGTCACAGGTATGATTATGTATAGCTTTATGATAACTCTAAGTAAATGGAATAAGTCACCTGTATTAAAAAATATTATATCAGGTGGATTAATATCGCTTGTAGCGTTAATACTTGTTAATTTCCTTCCATTTCTTTCTACATATTTTGATAAAATTATTATAGGTTCGATAATGCCTTTAGTGCCAGGAATCGGTATAACAAATGCAATAAGAGACGTTTTAGAGGGAGACTATTTGTCGGGTAGTTCAAGAATACTTGATGCTGTTTTAATTGCTGTTTCTATAGCATCAGGAGTAGGTACAGTTATACAATTTTGGTTAAATACATTTGGAGGACTAGTTATATGATTATACAGTTAATAATGGCTTTTTTAGGTACATATGCATTTTGTTTTTTATTTAATACTCCAAAGAACCAGCTTTTTTATTGCGGAACTGTTGGCACTATTGCATGGCTTGTATATTCTTTAACTACAAATATTACTTCTACCGTTTCAGCAACTTTTTTTGCTACAGCTTCAGTAACACTCATTTGTCGGATTTTAGCTAGGACAAGAAAAATGCCAATTACTATTTTTCTTGTTGGAGGAATAATGCCTCTTGTACCTGGTTCAGCAATTTATGATACTATGTATAATATTATAATCGGAGAATCTATAATGGCTATGACTACAGGTATATATACATTTAAAATAGCTGGAGTTATAGGTATTGGTATAATAATTATTTTATCTTTTCCTGCAAAATGGTTTGCGGTATTCCAGAATGGTACTACAGCTTAAAAAATTTACTCGTTGACAATTTTTACAATATTTGTTAGAATATATGTAGTTTATTGTAAATGTGTTTATGAAAAACACAATGTTTTTATTATTATGGCTTTTGATATGATTTTATTAGTACTCATGAAGGGTGCAGACTTTGTCTCCCTCTATGAGTATTTTTTGTTTTAAAATTAATTAGGCATTACAAAGAGATAATATATTTAGGAGGATTAACAAATGAAAAAAACTTATTTTGTAATATTTTTAATATTTATATTTATTTTTACATCTTGTAAAGAAGCAGAAATATCAGAAAATAATCAACATAGCGAAAGCGTTACTATTACAGATTCAAGAGGAGTTGAGGTTACTGTATCTTATCCTGTAAAAAGAGTTGTTTGTACTCTAAACAGTGCATTAAACGATTTATATATGTTAGGTGCTGGGGAGACTGTTGTAGGAATAGATAAATGGACTTATGATACAGAAGATGTTTATAAAATAACATCAAAAATTGACAGCCGTATTGCAGATAAGAGCATACCTGCTGTTGATAGAAATGTTGAAGCTATTGTTGCACTGAATCCCGATGTTGTAATAATGTGGGCAGAAAATCAAGAAATTGAAGCTTTGGAAAAGCAGGGAATACCAGTTATAGGGATACAAGTAAATAATTTTGATGATGTTTATAAAAAGCTTGAAATAATGGGAGCTATTACAGGAAAAACAGAGCGTGCTTCTGAAATAATAAAATATTGTAACGATAAGCTAGAAAATATTGAGAAGTCTCTTTCTGCTATAAGCGAAAATGAAAAAAAATCTTCTTTGTTTGTATGGGAAGAAGGGCAGTATGCCGGAAATGATAGCACTGGGAATAGTATTTTACTAAAAAGTGGTCTTACTAATGTTGCAGATTCTGTTAATCAAGAAAATTTTGCAGCAACAATGGAGCAAATAGTAGAATGGAATCCTTCTACAATAGTTATGTGGCATAGTCTGGCTGTTGATACTAATGACATAAAAAATAATAGCCAATGGAAAGATGTTGAAGCCGTTAAAAACAATGCTATACTTGAACTACCAAGCAATTTTTATTGCGACCTTTGGACAGTAAAATATATTAACTCTATAAATATTATTGCAAATACTTTTTATAATGAGGCATTTGGGAACAAAAATATACAGGAAGAAGAAGCAGAAATTATAAAATTTTTATATAACAAGGAGTTGTAAAATAGTGAATAAAAAGCTTAAATATGCTATTCATTTCTTACCTTTTGCTGTTTTTTTTATAGCTCTTTCTTTAGGTGGAAAATATATTTCTATTACTGAAATTATAGATATTTTACTTTATAAAATTACTAATAAAACTATATTTGAAGCTAAACTTGATTCTGTTAATATAAGTGTTCTTATGGATATACGGCTTCCTCGTATTATTTTGACTTTTTTAGTCGGAATGAGTTTATCGGTATCTGGTGCAACTTTTCAATCCATGCTTAAAAACCCTTTAGTTGACCCATATATACTTGGTTTATCTTCAGGGGCTGCATTTGGTGTTTCTGCTTTTTCTATTATGTTAAATGTATTACACCCACAAATATCTTCATTTATTTTTGGGCTTTTGGCTGTAGGTATATCGTATGGCTTTGCATCAAGAGGAGATGAAACCTCTTCTCTTGCTCTTGTTTTAGCCGGAGTTATGGTTTCAGCGGTTTTTACTTCATTACTCTCTATTGTCCAATTAATAATTGACCCCTTAAGATTACAAAGTCTTATTTATTGGACGATGGGCTCATTTAATACGGCTTCTTGGAACAAAATAGTAAGTGTTTTTCCATGGATTTTAATATCTGTTACAGTAATATTTGTTATGCGGTGGCGCCTCAATATACTTGCACTTGATGATAGGGAGGCCGCTTTTTTAGGGGTAAACGTAAAAAGAGATAAAGTTATATTAATTATTTCTGCAAGCATTTTAGCTACCTCCTCTGTTTCTGTTGCTGGTATAATAGGCCTTGTTGGTTTAATTATCCCTCATATTGTCCGCATGATTTTTGGGGCTGATAACAGAACTTTAATACCCATATCAATAATTGTGGGAGCATCATTTTTAACAATTGTAGACATTTTTTCAAGAACACTTTTTACATTTGAAGTACCTATTGGTATTTTTACAACAATTATTGGCGCACCGTTTTTCATTTTTTTATTAAGAAGAAAAATTACGGGGTAAAAATTATGATACAATTTAAGAACTGTGAAATAGGTTATACAAACAAAACTATATTTAAAGAAATTAATCTAGCATTTAGAGAAAAAACTGTTACGGCAATATTAGGGCAAAATGGTTGTGGAAAAACAACACTTCTATCAACTATTTTTGATATTAAAAGATTAAAATCTGGGGAAATAACTGTAAATAATAAAAATATAAAACATATCCCAATAAAAAAATTAGCATCATATATTTCGTTTGTACCACAAATTCAGCGCTCAGCATTTGATTTCTTAGTAAAAGACATTATACTAATGGGGCGTAACCCTTATATGGGTTTTAATCCTAGGAATGAAGATATAATAAAAGTTGAAGATACTTTGGAAAAGCTTGAAATTAGCCATCTTATTAATAAAAACTATTCTCAGATAAGCGGTGGCGAAAGACAGATGGTTAATATAGCAAGAGCTGTTGTTCAAGATACTCCGACCATTTTAATGGACGAACCTACATCTTATCTTGATTTAAAAAACCAGTCTAAAGTTATGAATCTTATTAAGAGATTAAATCAAGAAAACGGAAAAACAATTATTATGACATTACATGAGCCCTCACAAGCTTTGATTTTTTGTGATGAAGTCGTTTTTGTAGAAAATGGGAATATTTTTTGCGGTAAAAGTAAAGAAGTTATAACACCTGAGACTATAAAGAGAATATATGGAGTAGATGCCAAAATGGTTACTATTGAAACAAATTCATATATTATTCCTTTAATTTAATATTTGATAGTTTTATTATATTAACGTGAGTTCGACGTAGTCGAACCGGCTTGTGAAACAAGCCGAAAATCGTAAGATTTTTTACGTTATGAGCACAAATTCAGCCTGATTTTGGCTAAATTTGTGCGAATATTATCAAAAGTTCGATGCAGCTTTATTGCGTCGAACTCACATTATATTAATATTAGTTCGATACAGTATTTATTGTATCAAACTAATATTAATATATAATTAAAATTAAGTTGATTTTAAGGCATTAAAAGTTTCTATAAGGTCGAGTTTACCATACCCCCATTGATTATTAGGGTATTTCATATTAGGATCTCTTTTACAACCACGTATTAAAAATGAGCGAATACGTAATGAGTTTAATATAGGGTAATTACCTTCTACAGCACCCCATTGAAGCATCAAAGCACATGCGCCTGTTGTAATAGCAGCCGCAACACTTGTTCCTGTCATTGTACCATATCCGGTTGGAAGGACACCCTTTACAGCAACTCCAGGAGCAACTAAGTCAGGTGCAAGCCTACCTCCCATTGTAGGACCCCACGACGACGAGTCATACAAGCTTCCATCAGCTGAAGAATAAGCTCCACAACATATAGGTGCAAATGCTGTACCTGGTGAAACTACAGTATATTCTGGCACAGGTGTCAGAAAAACTGTTTCTGGGTCAATAAACCCTGTCATTGGAAGCCATGCATGTAGTGTACCATTTATAATAATATCTCCATAAACTGTTATTGTCCAAATTCCAGGGGTAGGGTCTTTTACTACTACATATGATAATTGTCCTCCGTTTTGGGCAATAGGGAAATAATATCTAATTGATACAGTTGACTTTTCTAAAATTAGCTTTGTTCTAAAGTCAGTTTCTGATTTTGCTGGAACTTTTGCAACAATTTCTCCGGCAGGAGATTTTACAGAAATGGAAAACCTATCAGAAGAATAGTTAACTAAAAAAACATTAAATGCTGTTTCATTTTCCCCTGATTTTAAAAGTATTTCTTGAGATTCTCCTGTTTTAGTCATTGTTATTTTTGTATGATGTTTCGCGTTACTTTCATTTCCTACAGCAGTACAAATAGCTACCCCGCTAATTGAGGCAACATATGAAATGTATTCTTCAAAAAATGTTAATCCATCATGACCCCCGTAATTTGACCCTAAAGCTAAACAAATAGCTACAGGCTTTTTTAGTTCTTGTGCTTTCTGAATAATATATTGTATTCCTAACATAACATCACTTGATTGGTAAGCGTTTTCTTGAGTTTCTGGAACATTATAAGCAGCATAAAATTCTTGTTTTGCTCTTTTTAGTTTTACAGCTACAATATCAGCGTCTGGTGCAGCTCCTAAATACTCATTTTGCTCACGTCCTCCTGCAACTGAGGCAAGGAAAGTTCCATGACCAACTGTATCTGTGTGTGGTACAATTTCAAATGGATTTTCTGAAGCCAAAGCCTCATTAATCTTTTCATTTGAGTATTCTGTACCAAAATTAAAATCTTTTGGAGGATTCTCATTTTTTATAGTCTGGTCCCAAATATATTGTATTTTACTTGTACCATCTTCATATTTAAAAGCATCTTTTGTATAATCAATTCCTGTATCTATAAACCCTAAAATAACTCCCTGACCTTTTAAATCTAAATAAGGTTGATTTTGTACTTGTATTATTCCTGATTCTACAAGGCTCTCCCTATCAAGTAATCCTAAAACTATAGGAAAAATACTTATTAAATCTTCTGCTAAGAAACTGCCCAAATCACGAAATTTATCAATAGGAGTATAAGCTATAACAAAATTGCCTGCTAATACCTTTCCAACCCTAACAAGTGGGTTATTGCGTACATATTCTTTAAATCTGTCAGAATACTTTGCATAAAAATCAGCTATACCTGGATATGCAATAAATTCCTCAAAACTTAAATTCTTTAGCTCATCCTCTTGTGCTTGAATTTTTAATATATTTTTTGATTGAGACACTTTTATCACCCTCTAAGAAAGTCGTTTAGAATGCTCATTGATTTATCTAAACACAGACTGCCATAACCCCACTTATTATTAGGATAAGCAACATTATTATTTCTTTTTGCACCAGCTCTCAGAAACGCTTTTATTCTTTGCCCATATAAAAAGGAGTCTTTACCCTGAATTATACCCCATTCCATCATAAGTGCTGCTGAACCTGTAACAAAAGGTGCTGCCATACTTGTTCCTGTATATGCATCATACCCTCCCCCTGATTTTGCTGTAAGTATATTTACGGCAGGTGCAACCAAGTCAGGTTTGACATAAACATCATTTCTAGTATACCCCCTTCCAGAAAAATCTGCCGTACTATTTATTCTATCATTATATCCTCCTACTGATATTACATTCTGGGAAGTCGAAGGCAAAGTAAGTGTGGTTTCAACTGAAGGGGTTAAAAAAGCTGAATTTACTGTCGAGGCTTCGCTTACAGGCATCCAAATATTAAAATTTCCCTCAACGACACTTCTTCCATTTATTCTAAGCTTCCATATACCTTGTGGAATATACTGTGAATTTGCCACAAATTGTATAAAAATTTCTTGGTCAACATTATAGTGAGTCGGTTGACCATAATATATAAAAATATTTACATTGTCAAGAACCATTCTTTTAAAAACTTGAGAATAGTTTATTACTCCAGAGCTTTTTCTGTTTGGAGCTATTAACTCAAAAGTAAAGCTATCTACAAAGTTTTTCCACAAACTAATAAAAAATGATTGAAGATTTCCTGTTGTAATAAAGTCTACATCAACTGTTTCATTAGTTTTTAACTTTCCTTTATAATGATGTGCACTTGAGCCCTCATTTCCAGTCGCTACAACAATAACGTTTTTCCACTGTTGGCACATATCATCTATATATGTTTCAAAAAGAGACCTTCCATCATGTGAACCGTTATTTGTACCAAAGCTAATATTTATAGAAATAGGCATATTCAAGTCCTCTGCTTTTGAAATTACATATTTTATACCCCTCATCAATTCTACAGTTCTTGTAAAAGATTCCCTTCCCTTTTGTCCTAACTTTACTATAATAAATGATGATTCTGGGGCAACACCTTTGTTTTGACCGTTGCTGGCTCTTCCGTTACCTCCTGCAATTCCTGCCACCGCTGTTCCATGTCCGATTGCATCAAATTGAGGAACAGATTCAAATGGAATATTCATTTTTAATGCTTCGTCAATTTGAGATTTGGTATATTCCGAGCCTACCTTGAACCCATTTGGCGGTTGCCCTGTTCCTGTTTGATCCCATAAAAATAATATTCTTGATGTACCATCATTGTTTCTAAAATCTGGATGTGTATAGTCAATCCCTGAATCAATTATTGCTACAATTACACCTTTGCCGCTTAGGTTTAAATTGTTTTGAACAGGGCTGATACAAGATGAGATTATACTTTGGTTTAAAGAGTAAGTAAGTGTTTTTGGTTCTTCAATATATTCTATTTGCTTATATTTATATAATAAAGGTATTTGGTCTTTGTCTAACGTAACAATTGCATAATTTTCGTTTAAAAGTTCAACATCAGCGTTTAGGTTTTTTTCGATATCGGATAAGTTGCCGTTATATTTTACAATAATTTCTTCCCTTTTATTATTTTCGTTTTTTTGTTCATTATTATTTAATAATATTTCGTTAGACAAAATAGTTTCACTCCTTATAATTATGGAAACTATTTAAGTTTCATTTATGAAAGTCTTAATAATTAAAGTTTTTGAACTGTCATTTCTTAACCCTTAACCTATTTCTGAAAGAAAGAAGTTAAGGGTCATTGTTAAGCTATGCTAGAATTGTATGTTAAGATGCACAGTAGAAAGACCTAATCATATCTAAATCAAAACCAACATATGACCAGCCAAAACGTCCCCAACGATAGCCTGATATAGATGTCCTGCCAACAAATGTTGGATACATCCAAAAACCTCTGCCATTTGTAAACCAAATATATGTGTAGTTAAATAAGCAGTTCCTAATTGCACCAGGGTCAACTGCCCTTAAACCTGGACTTTCTTTTGGAGTAAATGCTGGTGGCTCTCCTGGTGGCTTTTGATGTGGCGGTTTTCCCATTGGAGGCTGATTTCCTTGTGGTGGTAAGTTTCCTTGTGGTGGGAAATTAGAATTTGGCGGAAAAAATGGTTGAGAAGGATTGAAACCTCCACCAGTAGGAGGCCTTTTCTGTTCTGTGTGTAGAAAAAGGGGATGATCATTATTTTTTTGATTACTTTCTTTAAAAACTTCTGCAGTCATATCTTCCTCATTATTAAAATTCGAGTTATAAGGATACATTTTATCACTCCTAAAAAAGATAGCGTGATTTATAATATGCAAAAGACAGTTTAATTTGTGTTAAGTATAAAAAAATATTTTTATATTTGTTTTTAAAAATGTTTTTTTATACTTTTCCTAATATTCTGCAGTTTAAAAAATATCATTTAAAATAAATATTATTATTGGTCAATAACCTTACTCATAAAAACAGCCCCTTCTGGAGCAGTAAAACCATTTTTTAAATAAAACTTATATGCAGGCAGTTCCATTTGAGTAAACAATGTAATCATTTCGACCTGATAACTTTTTTTTAAAAAACATTCTATTTCGGAAATCATTATATTACCATAACCTTTTCCTTGTAACTCTCTTTTTACAGCAATTTCTTTTATCTCAAATATGTTTCCTCCAAAATAATTATTTGTTACCCCAAAACAAAAGCCACTCAATATATTGTCAATAAAAAATATTGTTCCAATAAAACAGGGAGTATTTTCTAAATCCTTAAAGTATCTTAAAACATTTTCTTTTGTCATCCATTGGTAGTTCCAAGGCTCGTTTATAAATATATCAGAAAATAAATTTACACATTCATCTAAATATTCATTTGTATATTTAATTATCATGCTTTTACCCCATTTGCTAAAATTTTAACGTTAACTGTTCTAATTAAAAATTGGGAGAAACTTTAAAATATTCTCCCAACTTGCGCTTTTGTAATATCTACTTTTAATAGTTTAACTATAAATATTTTTTCCAATAAGTTTTATGGCTTCGTCTCTAGGCATTGGTTTTCCTGTATAATATCCCTGACATATGTTACACTCTTTTTTCCTTAGCCAATCAAGCTGAATTTTTTCTTCTACACCTTCTGCAACTACTTTTATTCCAATACTATGTGCCAAAGTTATAATAGAAGATAAAATTTCTTTGTCCTCGTCACGACTATCTAAAATAGTATCAACAAATGATTTATCTATTTTTAAAAGCTGTATTGGTAATTTTTTTAAGTAAGTCAAAGATGAATAACCTGTTCCAAAATCATCTAAAGCAAATTTTATTCCTTTAGAATGCAATTCATTAATTTTTAAAAGCCCAATATCAATTGATTCCATCAATACTGATTCTGTAAGCTCAAGCTTAATTGTACTAAACTTTGCTCCAACTCTATTTATTGTACTTATAATAGAAGCAACAAATTCATCATTTAAAAGTTGTGCAAATGAAACATTTACAGAAATAGGAATTTCCTGAGAAGTCATTTCTGAGATTTCCTTTGCAAATTCTGCTGATTTTCTAAGTACAGTTTCGCCAATAGGAATAATAAGTTGATTTTTCTCCGTAGCAGGAATAAATACAGCCGGTGATACAAAGCCTCTAGTTGGACTAATCCACCTTATAAGTGCTTCAAAACCGCAAAGCTCTCCAGATTCAATATCATATTGAGGCTGGTAATAAAGAATAAATTCATCATTTTTTACGGCTTCTTTCAAATCATTTTCCAATAAAACAGCATCAATAAGTTCTTTTTTCATATTAGAATTGTAAAAAGTTATTCTGGCTTTACCCATCTCTTTTGCTTTATTCATTGCTATTTCGGCGGCCTTAAATACCTCACCAAAATCGTTTCCGTCATTAGGGAACATACTTATTCCCATACTGCAAGTCGTATATATTTTAATATTATCTATATTATATTCTGAACATATTAAGTTTAGTATAATATTACCAAAATCTCCAACTACACTATAATCCTCTGGGTCTTTATAAACAATTACAATTTCGTCTCCGCCTATTCTAAATATAAATGTATCGTCTGTGCTTTGACTTAAAATTCTTTTGCATACTTCAATAATATATTTATCTCCAAACATATGCCCATAAGAATCATTAATAAATTTAAAATTATCAAAATCTAAATACATAATTGCCATTTTAATGTTTTCTTTTATTGTTTTGCTCACAAAATCTTCCAAAGACGTTCTGTTACGAAGTTCTGTAAGAGTATCGTAATAAGCTAGTTTATGAATTTTACTTTGATATTCTTTTAATTTGGAAATATTAGTTCCAACAAAGTCTAATCTTTCAATTTTTCCATTTTGAGTAACAAAACTTGAGTTCCATAAAACATGAATTAAACTTCCGTCCTTTTTTAATATTGGAAGGTCTAAATCGGAAATGGCTGTACCATTAATAACATCATATAAATATTGTTTATAAAGCTCTACATATCCCTCTGGTATTAGGTCACAAAAATTTGTATTTATTACTTCCTCTTCAGTATATCCAGATGTAGTAAGGAAGTAATCATTAACATAAATAACTGTACCATCAATGTTAATTTCTGTTGTAATAAGATTAGCAGCAGATATCGCAATATCTGATTTCCTTTTTTCTTTTGATAGAGTTTTACTTAAATTAATTAAATAAAATGATAAAAGTAATGTCAATATTAAAACTATAATTACAAAAATAGATAATATTATAAAAATATGCCAAACACTAGAAAGCGCAATATCCTTTGGTGATGATGTAACCAAAAGCCAATCTGTATTTTCAATAGGTTGGTATACTGCTATTCTATCTGTGTTTCTAAAATTATATTCCCCAAAACCCGTAGAGTTTGTTATTACTTCATCTATAAAATTTAATAATGATGAGTAATTAGTATCAGTATAATAATTTTTTTGTGTAGGGCTAGTAATAGCATCAACTGTATGTTTTACGTCTCCAGCTACAATATTACCGCTTCTATCAACAATAAAAGATGTACCCTCTTGCATAAGAGATATATTTTCAACTAGAGAATCAAGCATTTCAGCTGGAATTGAATAAGCGAGTATTCCAATTATTTTTCCGTCTATATCTCTGTTAGGTACAGCTATAAAAGAAACCCATTCATCATTGTCACTAAGTTTTATAGGTTGGGATACATTAGAAACGCCTGAAACAGCTTTTTTAAAGAAGTTAAATTTAGATACATCAATTTCCCTGCCATCACTTGAAATTGCTTTTCCCAATAAATCTATTATATAAAATTCATGATACTCTTTAAAGTTGGTTAATTCTTCAATTTTTCTAAATTTTTCCTGTAATGGTACATCGTTACTACTCAATAATTTAGAGTTTGATATAATTTCTGCTATAGATACTTTTTCATTTATATTTGACTTAACTGCGACTACTCCTTGATTTGAAATGTTCATTAGCATTTCCAAAAGTAATTTTTGTAGAGAATTATAAGAAAAAATTAAATAAAAGACAGCTACAGTAATACCTGTAATCATGATGATAAAAGAGCGAGGAGATATAAATTTTTTTTGATTTAACTTATCCAACATTGCTTTACTCCTAAAAAATATATTGTTTTTATAGGTAAAATAAAACTAAATAAAAAAGCGGATGATGGGAATCGAACCCACGTCTTCGGCTTGGGAAGCCGACGTTCTGCCATTGAACCACACCCGCTTATATTAATATTGTTAATCCCTATAAAATAAACATATAACAAAAATATGTAAGACAAACCATTAATAATGTTATCAGATTACAGACAATTAATAATTTAGGAGTTTTAAGCCCATCCCAAACTTTCAATTATAATGCCACATAAAGAATTTGAATATGGTTTTGTAATTCTTTTATTAAAAATTATTTCCATATCTCCAATATTATTTGTATACACCTAAAAACATTTATTATGGTCTTTCTTTTAATAATAAATTATAATAAACTTAATATTATGTTATGAAAAATATTTTATTTGTATTATTAATACCTACATTTTATTAATTAAATAATAAAAAGTCAATATTTATTTTGTAAAAAAATGTTGTTAAAAATTTACTTATTAGTAAATTTAATAAAAGTCAACATTTTTATATACATTATTTTCTATACAAACAATAGATGGAGTTATTATACCTTTTTCAGAAATATCTATTATACCATATGAAGGATAACTATTTGACTTTGGCAAAGAAATGCTACCAGGGTTCATAAATAATATAGACTCGTAATAAAAAATAATAGGTACATGAGAATGTCCAAAAAGACAAATATCTACATTTTCCTCACTCGCAGCATAACTAACTCTGTCATAGCTCATCTTTACATTATATTTATGTCCATGTGTAATTAAAATCTTTTTACCACTAATATTGACAATATTATTTGAATATAAATCTGCAGAAGAGTCACAATTACCAGCCACTCCATAAAACACAATATTTTTATATCTTTCTTTTTGTAAATCTAAATCATTGCATCCGTCTCCTAAATGAATAGCAGCAGAAATATGCTTTCCTATTCTATCAAATACATCATTAACATATTGTAAATATCTATGAGAATCACTTAATATTAATATTTTCATCAATAATCCTCCGCATTTACTTTACAACATCAATAATAAACGGCACTAATGTGCCGTTTATTATTGATGTTTATAAAATATTATTTAAACGTTCTAACTCATTTTTCATTTGCCTTAATGCCTTTCCTCTATGGCTTATTTTATTTTTCTGTTCTGATGACATTTCGGCAGTTGTCATTTTTTCTTCAGGTACATAAAAAATAGGGTCATAACCAAAACCATTTTCGCCTTTTATTTCTTTTGAAATAACTCCTTCTATTATACCTTTTGTTATTATTGTTTCATTACTAGGGAAAACAGTAGCAATAACACAAACAAATCTTGCAGTTCTTTTTTCATCAGGTACATTTTTCATTTGTTCTAATATTAATTCATTTTTTACACTATAAGGCGTGTCCACTCCTAAAAATCTTGCTGAATAAACCCCTGGTTTTTTATCCAAAAAATCAATTTCTATACCAGAATCATCTGCCATACATATTTTATTTGTAACAAGCATAATCTCTTTTGCTTTTTTTATTGCATTTTCTTCAAACGTTTCCCCATCTTCTTCTACTTCAATATCAATTCCAGCATCTTTCATAGATATTATACTATATTGAGTACCAGACATAATTTCTTGTATTTCTTTTAATTTATTTATGTTTTTTGTAGCAAAAATGATTTCCATTAAAAACTCCTCTAAAAAATTTTAAAACTCTGGTTCAATCAAACCATAACTGCCGTCTTTTCTTTTATATACAACATTAACCTCGTCACTATCGCCATTACGGAAAACATAAAAATTATGGTTCAAAAGTTCCATTTCCATAACGGCTTCCTCGGCATCCATAGGCTTTAAAGCAAAGCGTTTGGTTTTTTCTATTTTTATGCCGTTTTCTTCAGATGAATCATCGTCCTTAAAAATAACATTAAATTCATCTTTATAAACAGAATCCTTTTTAATCTTATTACGTAAACGACCTTTATATTTAACCATTTGTTTTTCTAATATATCAACTACTTCATCAATAGCTGAATAAGTATCTTCGGTTGTAACCTCCGCACGCAAAATACGCTTTGGTAAAGGAATTGTAACCTCTATTGTATGGTCTAGTTTTACAACTCCTATTGTCACATAAACTTCGGTATTTTCGGGAAGTAATTTTTCCAATTTTCCAATCTTTTGAATTACCTTGTCCTTCATTGCTTCAGTTATTGTTACATTTTTTCCTGTGAAATTATAACGCATAATAACAACCCCTTCCACACTGACGAATCAGTGTAATAATTATAAAGTATAAAGTTAATATTCTATATTATAACATAAAATCCTTCTAATAATTACAATTTTTTTATTTTTATATTTAATCATAATTATGCTAAAAAAATATATAAAAAGAATTAGTATTTTTAGTTATATTTATAAAATTTAATTCTTAGTAAAATACTTGACTTTAAAAAAATATAGTGGTATTGTTATTATGTTAACGTAAATTATAGAGAAAAGACTCCGTAAAACTCACGTTAAATTGAACTCGTCTTTTTGAGTAAGAATTACGAGGTGATAAATATGAAAATTTCTACAAGAGGGCGATATGGTCTTCTTGCAATGATTGATATTGCTTCACACGAAAAAGATGGCTGTGTTAATCTCAAAAGTGTTGCAAAAAGACAAGGTTTATCTGAGAATTATTTAGAACAGTTGATTACACTTTTGAAAAAAGCTGGTTTTGTAAAAAGTGTTAGAGGAGCTCAAGGTGGATACCGCCTAAACTATCCTGCAAATGAAATATCGATGGGCGATATTTTAAAAGTTTTGGAAGGGTCTCTCTATCCAGTGAAGTGCCTGTCAGACGAGGAAGACTCTTGTGTATGTGGTATTTCAAATTGCGATACCTGTGTAACAAAACCTATATGGAAAAAAATGTATGAAAGCTTAAATTCTATTTTAGATAACACAAAACTTGATAATTTAGTAGATAATTACAATATATTAAAAAAAGAAGAATTAGAGGTGTTTGACAATGAATAATAAGGTTTATTTTGATAATGCTGCTACCACAGCAATTCGACCTGAAGTATATGATGCAATGAAACCTTATTTTGAGAACTTTTATGGCAATCCTTCCAGTGTTTATGAAATTGGACGAGATAGCAAAAAAGCAATTGAAGAAGCAAGAGAAAAAGTTGCTAATCTTTTAGGGGCTAGTGCTTCAGAAATATATTTTACAGGAAGCGGTACAGAAGCAGATAACTGGGCTATTATTGGGGCTGCACAAGCTAATTCAAATAAAGGTAATCATATTATAACTAGCGTAATTGAGCATCATGCTGTACTCCACACTTGTCAATTTCTAGAAAATAATGGTTTTGATGTAACTTATCTTCCTGTAGATGAATTTGGTTCTATTAGTATAGATGATTTAAAAAATGCAATAAGAGAAGATACAATTTTAATATCAATTATGTTTGCAAATAACGAAATTGGCACTATTCAGCCAATTGAACAAATAGGAAAAATTGCAAAAGAAAAAAATATTTTGTTTCATACAGATGCTGTTCAGGCAGTAGGGCATATTCCTATTAATGTTAATGATTTAAATATAGATTTACTTTCACTTACTGGGCATAAACTTTATGCTCCAAAAGGAATAGGTGCTTTATATATAAGGAAGGGTACAAAAATGAGACCTCTTATACATGGAGGCTCACAAGAAAGAAATCGCCGTGCCGGAACTGAAAACGTACCATATATTGTTGGGCTTGGCGTAGCAATAGATTTAATTGGAAATGAAATGGCAGAAGAAAGTTTGAGAATAACATCACTTAGAGATAAGCTTATTAATGGTATTATTTCAGAAATTCCACATACTAGGCTTAATGGGCATCCAACAAACAGACTTCCTGGAAACGCTAATATCTCATTTGATTTTATAGAAGGTGAATCCTTATTATTATTACTTGATATGAAAGGTATTTTTGCTTCAAGTGGCTCTGCATGTACGTCTGGTTCTTTAGACCCTTCCCATGTATTATTATCTATTGGTTTGCCTCATGAGAAGGCTCATGGCTCATTAAGGCTTTCTATTGGAAAAAACAATACAGAGGCAGACGTAGATTTAGTAATTAAAGAGCTTCCTGCAATTGTGAAAAAACTTAGAGAAATGTCTCCTCTTTATGAGGATTATATAAAAAGCAACAGCTAAAATTTTACTACAAAAGAGGTGTATATATATGTTATATAGTGAAAAAGTTATGGACCATTTTATGAACCCACGAAATGTTGGAGAAATTGAAGACGCTAGTGGCGTTGGAACAGTAGGAAATGCTAAATGTGGCGACATTATGAAAGTATATTTAAAAATTGAAGATAATATTGTAAAAGAAGCAAAATTTAAAACATTTGGTTGTGGTGCTGCTGTTGCTACAAGCAGTATGGCTACAGAATTAGTAACAGGGAAAACCGTTCAAGATGCAATTAAAATTACTAATAAAGCTGTAATGGAAGCTTTAGACGGATTACCGGCAGTAAAAGTACACTGCTCATGCCTAGCAGAAGAAGCTTTACATGCTGCTCTTTGGGATTATGCTCAAAAAAATGGAATTGAAATAAAAGGCTTAAAACCACCTGTTGAGGACATAGGTGAGCATGAAGAATTTGTAGAGGAATATTAAGGTGTCTCAAATGAAAAAAAAAGTTGTTGTAGGTATGTCGGGGGGTGTTGACAGCTCGGTTGCGGCATACCTTTTAAAGGAACAAGGATATGAAGTTATAGGTGTAACAATGCAAATATGGCAAGATAACGATGATGAGGCTTACAGCAATGATGGAGGTTGCTGTGGCTTGTCAGCAGTTTCGGATGCCAGAAGAGTTTCTGATATTTTAGATATACCTTATTATGTAATGAATTTTAAAAATGATTTTAAAAAAAATGTAATAGACTATTTTGTTGATGAATATTCAAAAGGAAGAACACCTAATCCATGTATCGCTTGCAATAGATATGTTAAGTGGGAATCTATGTTGCATAAAGCAATAAGTATTGGAGCAGATTTTATTGCAACTGGTCACTATGCAAGAATTGTAAAACACCCAGAGACGGGTAGATTTACAATTAAGACTTCTGTTACATCTGAAAAAGACCAAACATATGCGCTTTATAACCTAACTCAATTTCAATTAGAAAAAACTCTTATGCCTGTAGGAGATTATACAAAAGATGAAATAAGACAAATTGCCCAAAAAATTGGATTATCCGTAGCTAACAAACCTGATAGCCAAGAAATATGCTTTATTCCTGATAATGACTATGGTAAGTTTATTAAGGGCTATAGTAATAAAGAATTTAAAAAAGGCAATTTTGTTGATATAAACGGAAAAGTTATTGGAGAGCATAGGGGAGTTGTTTATTATACTGTTGGACAAAGAAAAGGTTTAGGCGGGACTTTTGGGAAGCCTATGTTTGTTAAGAAAATTGATATGGAAACAAATGATATTGTTTTAGCAGATGATAAGCAAGTTTTTGATAGCGTATTAGAAGCAGAACAGGTAAACTATATGGCTATTGATAAAATTAGTAAACCAATTAAGGCAATAGCTAAAATTAGGTATTCACATAAACCTGCGGAATGTACTATAGAAATAAGCCAAGATAATAAAATGATTTTAAAGTTTAATGAGCCACAAAGAGCGATAACTCCTGGTCAGGCTGTTGTAGCTTATAATGAAGGTTATATATTATGTGGAGGGGTTATTAGATAATGTAAAAAATTTTTAGGTTCTGCTTTCCTCAAACCTTTGATAATATTCACACAAATTTATCTTAAGTAATACTGAACTTATGCTTATAGCATGAAAAATATTATAATCTTCGTTTTCTTTCACAAAGATGATTCGACTACATTGAACTCAACTTAATAATATTTTTTGATATTAAATATTTATTTAGATATGATATTTGCAGTTTCAAATTATGTATATAAAAAAAATAAAAACCTTTAAAACTAAATAGTTTCAAGGGTTTTTATTTTTTTTATATACATAATTTATACAATGTACGTGACAGGATTCGAACCCACGACCTTCTGGTCCGTAGCCAGACGCTCTATCCAACTGAGCTACACGTACATAAATTATTGTATTTTCTACAACGTTTGAAATTATAACATTAATTTTATAATTTGGCAAGCCTTTTTTTAAATATTTTTTATTTTATTTTAACAGAAAAAAATATAAATTTTTACTTGACATAATATAAGAAATCATATATAATCTCTACTTGTAAGATGTTAGGGAATATATTAATTAATTACTTATTGGTTCGTTGGTCAAGCGGTTAAGACACGGCCCTTTCACGGCTGTAACAGGGGTTCGATTCCCCTACGAATCATATGGCGCCATAGCCAAGTGGTAAGGCAGAGGTCTGCAACACCTTTATCCCCAGTTCAAATCTGGGTGGCGCCTTTATTTAAAACCTTGTAAATTTAATGTTTACAAGGTTTTTTATTGTTACTATGAAAGCCATCGGCTATGCTGGTGGTTAGAAGCGCTTATAGCTATGCAAAAATGTTTTAATAAAAAACCTCCATTTGATAAAATAGAAGTGGTTTCATCAGCCAATCTAATTTACTTAATGAGGGTTATCCAAATGAATATAAAGAGTTTAGCACTTGCAAATATCATATAGTATTTGCTCCAAGATATAGAAGGCAAATAGATATGGTAAAATAAAAGCAGATATAAGACAAATACTTAGAGCCTGTCTAAAATCTTTTCAACAATATTAGGTGTGAACATTCCTTAGTGTAAATAGAATAATTCTCCAAAAATTTGTTAATACTTTTAGCACGACGA
>CAYYRV010000035.1:0-21148 GCA_964474135.1 uncultured Defluviitaleaceae bacterium | reverse complement strand
TTCTCTTAGAAACAAATTCATACACACAGTATTTGCATATGGCAAAACAAGAAAATTTCTTTGGAAATAGTATAATTTATAACATTACCCTATAAATGTGGTTGAAGCCTATCATCGAATGGTTCGTAAGTTTACAAAAACAAAATCTATTCTACCGACTGACGATTCAATCCGCAAAATTATTTTTCTTTCGGTCAAAGAAATCACAAAAAAATGGACACAACCGGCAAGGGATTGGGGTATGGTGTACAGCCAAATTAAAGTTTTCTTCGTCAACAGGTTTGCATCTTAAAACCGTGAGCGTTGCCCGCACCGGAAGTTTATCCGCTTTTGGCATTACTGGTAGCTTAAAAACAAAACTGCAGAACAAACGTCCTGGGGTCTACCTTATATAGCCACGACATGCGTCGGGTTGCTCTCCAGCATTGACCTGTTTCATCATAGTATAAGTGTTAACTAAATTTCGGATAGTTATTTCACTTACACTAAAAAATGTTCAGAACAGCTTTTTCTTTTTTTATCTTTTGCTTTGCATCAGCCTCTTGTTAAATAGTAACTACCTCACAAACCCCGTTTTCAATTGCTATTTTCTTAAGTTTTTTAATAAATTCATCAGATGGGGTTTCATAATTAATAAATTCTTCTCTAACACCAATTGAACGATATTTAATAATCTTGTATCTAGTTATTTTATACTTGCTTATTATTTGTGATACCTTTCTGACCGTTTCTTCAACATTAAATAAAAGTGGTACAGCAACTGTTCTTACTTCAAAAAGCTTTCCTATTTCCCCTAAAAATGAGATATTCTTTAAGACTATATCATTAGGCTTACCTGTAATTTTTAAATGTTCTTCATTATTAAATGCTTTTACATCAAGCATTACCGAATCAGTAACGCTGAGCAAATTATTATCATTAGAAAAATCATAATACCCATTACTATCTATAAATGTTGTTAAGTTTTTTTGCTTTGCAAGTTTAAAAAGTTCTGTAATAAATTCGTTTTGTATTGTACATTCCCCTCCCGAAACAGTAATCCCACGTATAAACTTAATAGTACTTCCTATTTCTTCAAAAACTTCTGTTGAAGACATTAACCTTGTTTTAGGAGAACTGAAATGAGGGCAACCCTTTATACAGTTATCACAATTTATACATTTTAGATTATCCCAAATAATCTTTTTTTCTTTTTCTAATAAAGCATTTACAGGACATTTATTAAGACAAATACTACAGTTTTTGCAATTGTTAATTGTTTCAGGGTTATGACAATACGTGCAGTTAAAATTGCAGCCTTGCAAAAAAATAGCACTTCTGTTTCCAATTCCATCTACTGAACTAAATTTTATTATTTTATTGACTAATCCTAATTTCTCCATATTATTCTTCCTTTTGTTAGTAGTTTTAAAAATTTATATACTTTTCCAAAAATTATTTTACATCAGTTGCATATTTAATTTGTTGGTTGTACAGCTAAACTCCACCTATAATTCAGCACTTAAAAGGTTTATCGACAAATTTAGTGCACAACCTTTTACAACAGTTTTCAATCTAAACAAATAGCAAGCAACTTTCTTACTATATTAATATTACTTTGAACCAAAGTTGGTATTACTCATCGCAAATAATAATGGAAGCAATTTTATTTATAGTACGCAGAAGTGAATCCCTTGAGTTGCCCCAAGGCTTGTCACTATTCCGGTAATCAAATTTTTTTATAAACCAATCCAGTTCTTCTTCTATTCGTTTTAAGTTTTTCATCTGAACAGATATTATAATTTCCTCAAAATCACTAAAATCCTTATCATTTAACTTTATTTCACCTATTTCCAGAATCATAGAAAAATGATTTAAACAAAAACCGTATAGCGATAGGTAAGAATTTGATTTAATCTCTATCTTTTCCCCCGCTCTAAACCGTGCATGAGACTTTCACCTCACACGGCTTGCCATCAATATTTATTTTTTAAATATTGACTAGTGCCTATCCCTCCGCCATTTATTATCATGGTTTCATTGGTACTGTGGCACCTCTCTCACTGGAATAAATTTAAGTTATCAGTTATAAAACACTGTTTCCTTAAAAACGCATCAATGAATATGTGGGCACTCTAAACGTTTCCAGCTTTCCACGTTCCGATAATTCTATCTGCAAACTAACTTTTAAAAACAAAAAGCCAGTTCGAATATATCATTAGGTCTTTCCTATAACCCTATTCCAACAGAGTCGCCTATAACGACACAAGGTATTTCATAAAGGCACTTTTTACTTTACCTCTGGAATTGTGATTTAATATCACAAAGAAACATTTATATCTCTTAAAACTTTAGAGTTGTAAATCGGAAATTTGTCCTTGTTTTATGCAAATTCTAACCATAGATATTTTATAGACACCCGACCTATCACCGCTCGACCACCTCTGGTTCGCATTTCCTCGTCCTTGCGTTAGGGCGGTTCTCAGTCGACTTCACCGAGCTTATAACATAAAGCACCCCACTACTATATGCTATTCGGAGTATTAGTGTTAGCCCTTCAAGGCGTTACCCAATCATTTGACTAATCAAATTATCAGTTCTTTTGTATGTTTTTAATACAAAGCCTAATCTTTTCAATTAGGAACGTGTCACACTGCCTTGTTTTACATACTCAACAATTTCTTTGTTTTGCTTCCATAGTACAAAAAATGTATCAACATATCTATCAAATGTTTTGTTTATTCTATTACAAATATAGCAGGAATTATGTATTTTTTTTAAGAGGAGTTGTATGCCTGATTTATTTTTGGCTTTATTTTTATTAAGAAAATTAAATTTAGGTTTCACTCCAACTGAAGTTTTTTTCGTTAAATTAGTTATTTTTTTATTAATATTTAACAGGTGGTCATATGTCATTAATGCTAAACCGAGCCTATTTTGATTTTTATACATTTTCTGATAATGATTCTGACAAAAACCTTGTTCATTAGTATCCATTCTAATATCATCTTCCATATATGATGAACCTAACATATAGCTAGTGGCATCATCATCAAGTGTTTTATAAATTTTACAAAACGGACATTCAGTTTTTTCCTTAAATCCATCAATAACTGGTATGGTATAAATTTTTTCTTTCATAATAAAATACCTTCCTTTACTGTTTTTTGAAAATATTTATAGAGATAAAATCTTAAACTTGCTGTATAATAAAAATTATACTATATTAATATATTATTTTAAAAGAGGAAGTGCAAATATGAATTATACACAAATAGAAAATAAAGTTATATTAACCGAACAAGATAGCTTTAATATAGGCGAAACATTGGAATGTGGACAATGCTTTAGATTTACAAAAATTGCTGAAAATGAATATGTAATAATAGCTTTTTCTAAAGTACTTCACATAAAACAAGGCGCTAATGAAACAATATTTTATCCATGTACAACAGAAGAATTTGAAAATATATGGATTGATTATTTCGACTTAAAAAGAGACTACCATCAAATTAAAAAGGATTTGTCTAAGAATGACCCAATCTTAAAAGAAGCTATAAACTATGCTGGCGGAATTCGTATTTTAAATCAAGAAATTTGGGAATGTTTAATTTCTTTTATAATTTCCCAAAACAATCGTATACCAATGATTAAGCAAGTTATAAAGAACATATCAGAAAAATATGGAAACAAAATAGATGACAATTACTATTCCTTTCCTACATTTGAACAGCTAAAAGAAACAAATATAGATGAATTAATGCTTTGTAAAACTGGGTTTAGAGCAAAATACATATTAGATGCTGTTTCAAAAATTAGTAATGGAAACATTAATATAGAAAGTTTTAAAGATAAAACTACTTCCGAGGTTAGGGATTTACTTATGACAATACATGGTGTTGGACCTAAAGTTTCTGATTGTGTTTTATTGTTTTCATGTAAAAGGCAAGAGGTTTTCCCTACAGACGTTTGGGTTAAAAGGGTAATGGAACACTTTTATTTTAATGGAAATGAAACTACTGTAACAAAAATACATGAATTTGCCAAAAATAAATTTGGTAAAAATGCTGGTTTTGCACAGCAATATTTATTTCATTATGCAAGACAACAAAAAATAGGAGTTTAGAGTTTAGGAAAGTATTAATACTAACAAAATAATAGCAAGTGTGTTAACAAAAATATAATATAACTGAAATGAGTATAAATTTGTGAAAGAGCAAACACAAATTTATACTCGCAATAAGAAAATTACTAAACAATTTAATTAATATTTGAATATAATTGTTTGGGGTTATTGAAACCACATTAAAATATAATTGCTACTACTTATGTTTACTAAAGTATAGGATGTTAAGAAGTAACCCTATTCTACATTAACATCTTGTTGTTTATTCTTTTTAGATTTGTTATTGTTTGATTTTTTATTATTTTTATCTGGCATTTCTTTTTCCTCCCATAAATGGATAATATTATCTTAATACTTATTATAAAAGCGTGAAGCAAAGTTCGGTTTTTTATTCTGAGTTCACGTTATAATAAGTATTATGATATTATTATGAGCCTATTTTTAAAAATTATTACATTTTTATTAGAATTTGATAAAACTATCTTTTGAGGAAGTTTATCAAATTGTTATTAAGTCTACTTTTTCCTAAGTTTAAATTGTGTTACCATATCTTCAAGTATTTGTGCTTGTGAAGTCATCTTATCACTAGCAGATGCATTCTGTTGTATTAATCCTGTATTTGACTGTGTAATTTTATAAATTTGCTCTATACCATTTTCAATGTTTACAATTTCAGTAGCTTGTTCTGTTGAGGCAATTGCTATATCTTTAACTACAGCAGCTGTATCCATTACTGAATTAACTATTACTTCAAAAGATTTTGCAGTTTCTTCTGCTATATTTGAACCGATTGATACTTTATTAAGAGAATTATCAATCATTATTGTTGTTTCCTTTGCTGCAGAAGCACTTCTAGCTGCTAAATTTCTAACTTCTTCAGCAACAACAGCAAAACCTTTTCCATGTACACCTGCCCTTGCTGCTTCGACTGCCGCATTTAAGGCTAAAAGGTTTGTTTGGAATGCAATATCTTCTATTACTTTTATTATTTTAGCAATTCCATTAGAAGCATCTTTTATTTCAGACATTGCCAAAACCATTTCTTCCATATGTTGGTTTCCTGTTTCGGCAGCATTTTTGGCACTATTTGACAAGTTGCTTGCTTTTTCAGCTTTTTCAGCATTATATTTTGTTTTATCAGCAACTGCCTTTGCTATATTGCTAATTTTGCTAACCGCTACTAATTGCTCGGATAATGAAGAGGTTAAGTCTTGTGTTGTTATTGCAACCTGATTAGAGCCTTCTTGTACTTGCTTAGATGAAAATTGTATTTCTTCAAAAACTTCATTTAAATTGTTTATAATATTGTTTATAGAGTTTTTAATTGTTATAAAATCTCCTATATATTCACGAGTAATTTCAAAATCCAAATTTTTAGATGAAATACCACTTAACTTCTCATTAAGTTCATCTATATAGCTTTTTATAGTTACTGCACTATGTTCAAGCCTCTCTTCAACTTTTTTAAAATTATTATATATAGCTTTTGTATCCTCATCAAACTCTGATTGTTCAATTTTAATTGCTAAATCACCTTTCGATAATTGATTAAGCCCTTCGATAATATTGTTTATTTCCTGTGTCTGATATTGTGAACGTTTTTCGTCTAATTTATGAGCTTTTCTTATATTAGTAATGTCGTTAATAAATTCTAATACCGCAACAATATTACCCTGACCGTCTTTTATAGGAATGTCGTTGAATTCTAAATAATGTTCATCTTGCCCTATGTTAATTATAATTTCTTTATATGATGGCTTCACTGTTGATATTGTGCTTTTTATTGAAGAAGTTTTTTCTTCTTCTAATGGCATTTTAAAAAAATCAAAATAATATGCGTTTTCAATATTTTGCCTAATAGTACCTAACAGTTTTGCTGTACTTGAGTTAGCATATTTAATATTATAATCTACAGAGACAATCATAATAGGCATAGTAATAGATTCAAGGTAACCATGCATAGTCTCAATAATGTTATTTACACCTTTAACTATATCTTTATAGCTTCCATCAAAAGCATCTTCGTTACCTCTTTCATTAATATTTCCTACTACAATATCGTTCTTAACTTCCAAAAAACCTGTAACTAAATTATTTATACTATCTTTAACCTCAAGAAATGATTGTGATAAAACTCCAACCTCATCACTTGTATTAATTTGTATATCAAAATCTGTATCACCTTTTGCAAGTCTCTTGGCTAAGCTTGTTAGTAAAACAATAGGTCGTGTAATTTTGCTTACTAAAATAAACATAATAATTAATGATACAGCAAGAACACATATACTAGATATAGCTGCTACATCAAAGAAATGTGATTGCATTGCTAAATCTTCATCTACTTCACTTATAATATACCAACCTAATGATTCACTAATATGGAAAAATGCTAGTTTGTTTTTACCCTTAGGACCTTTAAAAGTAAAGTGTGCAGAATTAGTATCATCAGTAATACCATCATTTTGTATTCCTAAATTGGTTTTGTTAACTAAATCTTGATCTGATGATGCTGCTATTGTTCCAACCTTATCAACGACAATGAGTGTTGTTATAGAGTTAGTAGTAGCATTTTCTTCAACATATTTTCCTATACCCTGAGTGTGTACAGGTATAACAACCATTCCTAGAAATTTATTTCCATCCATAATAGGTTTGGAAATCCAAAGTTCCATTAGACCTGTAACAGGTGAAGCTGTTACATTACTTGTCCATGAGTTCCCTTGTTTAGCCTGATTACAATTTTCTACAAAAGGAGTCTTCATGGCATCTAATCCAATGCCCTCGCTTTTTGCACCTGCTCTGACAATGAAATTTTCATCAAGTAAGACTATATTTGCGTAAAGGGGGTATCCACCTAAATCAATATTAGCTTTAAATAATTTTGCAAGTTCATCTCCTGCTTTAGTATAATCTTTCGTTCTTGCTGCCTCTTGAACTGCTTTAAGTTCATGAGCAGCATCAAGCATAGCTATTGTATGCTCATACCACTGCTCAACAATTATCGTCATACCCTCAACATCTTTTTCCAAAATCTCTTGAACATTTTTTCTTACTAATTTATTACTTTCTCTGTTTGTGAGTATTGTCACCAGTGTAAGAGATACTATCATAGTTATAATCATAGTAGTAAGAATTTTTTTTCTAATACTAATTTTTACTTTTCTTGATAAACCTCCTTTTCTCTTTACACTTTTTTTACCCAACTCCATAAATACCATCTCCTAGTAAATTTATTTTTTAATAGCTAAACTAATTTTTAAACTTATTCTTTATAAAAGGAATAAAAAGTATTAGAACAAACAAAGTTGATTAGTTTCAGGAATACCATTAAGAATATTGTTTTTTTTCAATAATTCTATTACTGTTTTATTCGTTTTAGTACGCTCTCTAAAATTTTCTATTGTAACAAACTCACCATCTTTTCTTGCTTCTACAATATTTTGTGCAACGTTTGCTCCCAATCCTTGAACAGAACATAAAGGAGGCAATAAACCATCAGTAGTTACTTTAAACTTAAATGCATCTGATTTATACAAATCCAATTCTACAAACTTTAAACCTCTCTCATACATTTCTAATACTAACTCCAAAATTGTAAGAGTACCTTTTTCTTTTGTGCTTACATCTTTTCCTAAGGAATTAATTCTACCTATCTCCTGCAAAACTACTTCCTTACCTTTACACATTAGTTCATAGTCAAAATCTTCAGATTTAACTGAAAAACTTGCTGCGTAAAAACTATAAGGGTGATAAATCTTAAAATATCCAATTCTTACAGTCATCATTACATAAGCTACAGCGTGCCCCTTTGGAAACATATATTTTATCTTTTTGCAAGAATCAATATACCACTTTGGAACATTAGCTTCAAGCATAATATCTTCTTCTTCTTTTTTTAGCCCCTTACCTTTTCTAACATTTTCCATAATTTTAAAAGCGGCTTTTCTCTCAACCCCTTTATTAATGAGATAAACCATAATATCATCACGAGTAGGAATAACCTCTTTTAATGTTGCAATATTTTCTCTTACAAGTTCTTGAGCGTTATTTAGCCAAACATCGGTTCCATGTGACAATCCGGAAATTCTCACAAGTTCTGCAAATGTATTTGGTTTTGTGTCTAGTAACATATTTCTTACAAAGTTAGTACCAAATTCAGGAAGCCCTAATGAGCCAGTTTTACAGTTAATATCTTCTGCCTTAATTCCTAAAGCTTCTGGTGAAGTAAATAGCGACATAACAGATTTATCCCCTAAATCAACCGTTCTAGGGTCAATTCCAGTCATATCATGGAGCATACGAACTATTGTAGGTACATCATGACCTAATAAATCAAGCTTTAAAAGTCTTCCGCTAATTGAATGATAATCGAAATGAGTTGTAGTAACGTTTGATTTTGTATCGTTTGCAGGTCGTTGGATAGGACAGAATTCATAAATACTATGACCATTTGGTAAAACCATTAATCCTCCGGGGTGTTGCCCTGTTGTACGCTTAATACCTGTACACCCAATTTTAAGTCGATTTATTTCTGCATTTCTAAGTGAAGCATTTTTTTCATCAAAATATTTTTTAACATAACCGTATGCAGTTTTATCAGCTAGAGTACCAATTGTTCCAGCTTTAAAAACGTTTCCGCTTCCAAAAAGTTCTTCTGTATATGCATGGGCCTTAGCCTGATATTCTCCTGAAAAATTAAGGTCTATATCAGGCTCTTTGTCTCCATCAAACCCTAAAAATGTTTCAAAAGGAATATCATGCCCTTCCTTGCCTAAGTTTGTTCTGCAATTAGGGCACTTTCTGTCAGGCATATCACAACCAGAAGCACCAGCAAACTCTCTTACTATTTCCGAGTCAAAATCTGTAAATTTACAGTTGGGGCAATAATAGTGAGGTGGTAAAGGGTTAACTTCTGTTATTCCAGCCATAGTAGCGACAAAAGAAGAACCTACAGAACCACGTGAACCCACTAAATACCCATCTTCCATAGATTTCCAAACAAGCTTTTGGGCAATTATATAAAGAACAGCAAATCCATTTTTTATAATAGAATTAAGCTCTTTTTCTAGTCTATCTTCTACTATTTTTGGTAAATTTTCACCATAAAGTTCTTTTGCTTTCATTGTTGTAATTTCAACAAGCTCTTCCTCAGCACCTTCAATAAAAGGTGGAAAAGTTTCGTCTGGTATTGGTTTTAATTCATCTATCATGTCAGCAATTAAATTTGTATTTGTAATAACAACCTCATTTGCTTTCTCTTTACCTAAATACTCAAACTCTTTAAGCATTTCTTCTGTAGTTCTGTAGTATAATGGTGCTTGGTTATCCGCATCTTTAAAGCCTTCTCCAAACATTATAATACGTCTGAAAATTTCATCTTCCGGCTCCATAAAATGTACATCACATGTCGCAATTACAGGTTTATTATATTTTTCTCCTAACGAAACTATTTTTTTATTTATGTTAACTAGCTGTTGAGCAGAGGATAGCTGACCATTTCTAACCATATACATATTATTTGCAACAGGCTGTATCTCAAAATAATCATAAAATTCCGAAAGTTGTCTAATATAGTCGTCAGGCTTGTCATCTCTAACGGCTTTATAAAACTCTCCTGCTTCACAAGCAGTACCTATTATCAAGCCTTCTTTAAGCTTCAGGTATTCTGATTTTGGTATTCTTGGTCTTTTAAAAAAATATTGTATATGCGCTTTAGATACTAACTCATATAAATTCTTTAATCCACTGTAATTTTTTGCCAATATAATTGAATGATAAGATTTCAATTTCTTTTTATCTATTGTTTCGCTTGCAAGAATATTTATTTCTTCAAGTGTATTAATATTTTTTTGCTTTAAGATATCTATACATTTTATAAAAATCTCTGCTGTCGCTTGAGCATCATCTACGGCTCTGTGATGGTTTTCCAAAGATATACCTAAATATTCTGCTACAATATTTAATTTATGTTTGTTAAGTTCTGGAAAAAGTGTTCTTGAAAGTTCTAAAGTGTCAACAACTGTATTATTAATTTCTAAACCAATAGTTTTTCCTGCTGTAGTAATAAATCCAACATCAAAATTGGCATTGTGTGCAACCAAAACACTTTCCCCAGCAAACTTCAAAAAATTAGGTAAAACCTCATCTATAGTTGGTGCATCTTTAACCATAGAATTATCAATAGATGTAAGCTTAGTAATATTTGAACTTATAGATATTTTGGGGTTTACAAAGGTTGAAAAAGTATCTGTAATTAATCCATTTTCAACCTTAACAGCACCAATTTCAATGATTTTGTCATTATCTTTAGAAAGCCCTGTAGTTTCCAAATCGAAAATAACAAATTTATCTGAAACTGTTTGCCCTCTAGGGCATTGGACAACTGCCCCCAAATCATCAACCAAATAAGCCTCCACACCATAAATAATTTTTACTCCTGTACCTTTAGCCGCCTCCATCGCCTCTGGAAAAGCTTGAACTACTCCGTGATCAGTTATAGCTATAGCTTTATGTCCCCACTTTGCTGCTCTTTTTATATAATCTTTAACAGAATTTATGCCGTCCATTGAACTCATTTGAGTATGTAAATGTAATTCTACTCTTTTTTGAGCAGAGTCGTCCATTCTTTCGGCTAATATTTGTTTTGACTCTCCGATTTCCCAAGCCATAATATTTAATTCTTTTGAAAATTCATCATATTGGACTTTACCTTTAACTATTACTAAATTTCCTTTTTTAATTAAATGCTTAAATTCTTCCCATTCCTCTTTCGCAGTAAAAAATTTAATTGTTATTGAGTTTGTTTTGTCTGTCATATCGAATGTTACCAAATTGTTTCCGCTTTTGGTTTCTCTTACTTCAAAGTCAATTATATGACCTTCTACCAAAATTTCATTATCTTCTTGCAAATTCTCACTTAAACTTAAAATTTTTCCTGATAAATCATTGTTTACTTTAGTTTTTCTTCTTCCTTTTTTTCCCTTAAAGTCAACAAAATCTTTAGAAGAACTAGATTTTTGTTTCTGAATAGTTTTTTCAGGCTTTTGTAAAGTATCTGGTTTATTAGGTGATACTTCTCCTGATTCTTTTAATGCATGTAATATCATTTCATTTTGCTTTTCAATAAAATTTTGTTCATATTTAGTAACTGACTTATCATCTATACTTTCATTTTCAAAAACTAACCTCAAACCTAAATTAAGTTGTCTATCCAATTTACTTTGTATTATATTTCTTATACCCTTTTTAGAAAACAAAAATAAACTATTCTTTTTTAGAAAAACAGTTAATATATTTTTCGAAACAACCCACTTTGAATTGCTTAATATTTTATGGCAAATAGGACTCTCCAAAAGAACTGTATTTAAGATGTTATTCCAATACATTGAAATAATTTTTTCGGGATTTGTTTCGCTAATTTTATAAAATAAATTTACTTGTACATCATTTAATACTGGAATTTGTTTTTTAAGTTGGATTTCAAAATCTTTTAAATAATTATCATTTATTATTTCATTATTTCTTAAAAAAACTTCCATTTTACAAGTACTTTTATTAATTTTAATTTTTTCTACTTCCGCATTTGCTAATACATTAGAAATATTTTTTGAAACTGACAGCTTAGAGAAAACATCATTAAATTTTCTAGCGGAACTTTGCATATACTAACCACCCAATTACATTTTTTCTATTTCATGTAACAAACTTTCTAGCAATTTATCTTCATCAACTTTTTTTAATATTTTTCCTTTTTTAAAAATTATACCACATCCCTTTCCTCCGGCTATACCTATGTCTGCTTCCTTTGCTTCACCGGGACCATTAACAACACAACCCATAACAGCTACTTTAATATTTTTATTAATTTTACTGCAATACTGCTCAACATGATTTGCCATAGATATTAAATCAATTTCTGTTCTTCCACATGTTGGGCATGATATAAGTTCTATTCCGAATTTTCTAATTTCTAATGTTTTTAATATTTCTTTTGCACACTTTATTTCTTCAACAGGGTCACCTGTTAATGATACACGAATAGTATCTCCAATGCCTTTAGATAAAAGCAAACCTATACCAATAGCAGACTTAATAGAGCCTGAATAAACAGTACCTGCCTCTGTTATACCTATGTGTAAAGGGTAATCTGTTTTATTTGAAATAATATCATATGCTTCAATAGAGAAAGGTACGCTTGAAGATTTAAGTGAAATTACAATATTTTCATAATTAAGATTTTCCAATATTTCAACATGTCTTATGGCACTTTCAACAAGTGCTTCTGGGGTAACGCCATTATATTTTTTTAATAAATCTTTTTCAAGAGAACCTGAATTAACACCAATTCTTATGGGTATGTTATTGCTCTTTGCTTTTAATACAACTTGCTTTATATTCTGCTCATTTCCAATATTTCCGGGATTAATTCTAAGTTTATCTATTCCATTTTCTAAAACTTCTAATGCAAGCCTGTAATCAAAGTGAATGTCTGCAACTAATGGTATGTTAATATTTTTCTTTATTTCTTTTACAGCTTTTGCTGCTTCCATATCAGGTATGGCAACTCTAACAATTTCACATCCTGCTTCCTCTAACTTTTTAATTTGGGAAATAGTTTCTAATACATTTCTTGTATCTGTATTTGTCATTGATTGTATAGCAATAGGGTTATTAGCCCCTATCTTAATATTTCCAATTAATATTTCTTTGGTTTTTTTTCTATTTTTTTGCAAAGTTACACCTTCTTAAAATTTCATTATTCTTATTAGGGATAAAAAATCTTGGGAAACTTTTAAAAAAAGTTTCCCAATTCTTTAAAAACTTTAGGGAACGCCATTTAGAATTAAGTCATTCCAACAAAAGTTAACCTATAAACAAAGCAGAATGATTGATATAAAACCTAAAATCAAGCCTATTAACTTCTTCTGTGTAATTTTTTCTTTATATACAAATACTGATATTATTGCGGCTACAATTATTATACCACCATTCATTATAGGATATTGTATAACCGCCGGAGTTATACCAGCCAAATATGAATTTAAAAAAGTTGAACCCGAAAGTGCTACGGCATAAATTAAAAATAAATAAATAAATTTTTTATCCTTTAAATGTGATGTGGATTCTCCTTTTATGTGCCTCTTGTATGCCCATAATATTATTGAAACAATCGAAGAACTCGAAAATCCTATTACAATAAATTCATTTATTTCTTTTCCTGGCATAGCCATTTGCTGACCTTTTAAAGTTGACATTAAAAAGCCATTTCCAATAAATGCTACAAGGCAATAAATAAACCATTTTATATTAGTTTTTTTGTTTGCTCCGTCTGATTCTGTACTTGCATTTCCAAAATAAAAAGTAAATAAAAGTAAAACTAGTCCTATTATTTGAAAAATACTAATTTTCTCATTCCACAGTATTAAACCAAAAAAAATAGGTATTATTAAAGAGAATGAAAACATTAAATTTGTAAAGGAATAAGGCCCACTTTCCAATCCTTTTGTAAAAAAATAAAATGTAAAAACGAACAAAACACCATATGTTATTCCAAGTAAAATAGTTATCTGACTTACACCTTGAAATTTTAATCCAAAAGATAGTATTATTGCTGCAACTAGTGTAAAGTAGAAATTATATAAATAATAACATGCCTCATTTTTCATAAAATGTATATTAAAATGTTTTAAGCAAATATTCTGTACTGTAATAATTAATATAACTAAAGTTAGTAATATTGCCACCATTATAAAATCTTCTTTCTATATTAAATTTTTTGTGCTGTAAAATTATTATAGTTAAAGCAATAAAGACAGTAGATTTTAGTTAAAAGTCTTTTTAAAGCCTATAGTAAAAATGTGCCACAAATTCCCTGTAATAAATACAGACGAATATGTGCCGCAAATAACAGCAATAATAATTGGTAAAGCAAAATCTTTTATCGCTCTAACACCGAAAATATAAAGACATGAAGTTAAAATAAGCATAGCAAGTGAAGTAAACATACATCTTTTAAATGTCTGTGTAATACTAATATTGACTAACTCGTCAGGCTTTCTTATAG
This sequence comes from uncultured Defluviitaleaceae bacterium, assembly GCA_964474135.1. GTDB lineage: Bacteria > Bacillota > Clostridia > Lachnospirales > CAYYRV01 > CAYYRV01. Next base: position 6,980 of record CAYYRV010000035.1, on the reverse strand, counting down.
TAGCTTTATTTTCACGTATTCTATCAAAAATAACAATTGTTGCATTTATTGAGTATCCCAAAACAGTAAGAACTACCGCAATAAATGAATAGTTTAAAGGAATGCGAAAAACTGCATAAGACAAAACAACAAGTATTGTATCATGTATTAAAGCTATTATTGCACTTCCTCCTATTTTAATATCTCTAAATCTTAATGATACATAAATTAACATAGCTATACAAGCTAATGTTACTGCCAAAATAGCTGTAGTTTTCATTTCTTCACTAATAGAAGCACTAATATCATTTATAGAAATTGCATCTTCATCTATCTCAAATTTTTCATTAAATACTTTAATAAGGTTTTTTCTTTCTTCGGTATCTAAAGATTTTGTTTTTATAGTAACTTGATTTGTTCCAATTACTTTTTGAACTTGTGGGTTTGCTTGCCCTGTACTTTCGGTAATAATTGTAGTAATTTCGTCATTTTCGAAATCTCTTCCAATATCTACTACTATTTCTGCTCCTCCTGTAAATTCTACATTATAATTAAATGCTCCTTTTCCAGAAGATATATTTAAAAACATAACTACAGTCCCGATAAGAATTATAGCCAAAGATATAATAAATACTAAATTTCTTTTTTCTATTACTTTCACAACTTTTCCTCCTACTTTATAATTTCTTTTGGGTAATTTTATAAAAAAGACCTATTACTTTCCTCCATAAAGTTTAGGGTTATTTAAACCTGAATCAATCAAGCTTTTTAGTATAAACCTTGTTATAACAGTAGCAGTAAACATAGAAATAAGAATACCTATTACTAAAGTTTGAGCAAAGCCTTTTATTGGCCCTGTACCAAGCCAATATAATATTACCCCGGCAATAATCGTTGTTACATTACTATCAAGTATAGCAGGAAAAGCTCTTTTAAAACCTGTCTCATTACTTAATCTTAAAGATTTCCCTGATTTAAGTTCATCTTTAATTCTTTCAAATATAATAATATTTGCATCTACAGCCATTCCAACAGAAAGCACAATTCCGGCTATTCCGGGAAGAGTAAGAGTTATCCCAAATAAACTAAGAAAGATAAGTTCAAGCCCTAAATAAATAAAAAGAGCCAAGTCAGCAGCCAAACCAGATACTTTATATAGTACAATCATTAGTAAAAGTATTAAAGCAAAACCAACTGCACCTGCAATAATACTTGTGTTTAATGAGGACACACCCAATCTTGCACCAACATTTGTTAAACTTACTACTTCCAATTCAAAAGGTAATGCTCCATCTTGTATTAATGTAGCCAGTTCAGTGGCTGTTTCAATAGAAAAACCACCATTTGCACCTCCTTGTATCTGTGCTTTTCCACCAGATATTGAACGGTCAACTCTAGCACTCGTCAATAATTCTTCGTCAAGAAAAATGCTTATTGTTTTACCAATATTTTTTGATGTTGCTTCCTCAAAAAGTACTGCTCCTTCAGAGTTGAAATCGAGAGTAACAACTACTTCTGAAATCCCTGTAGCATCTTTATTTACAGCTTGAGCGGCAGTTTTAACATGCCTTCCCGAAAGCAGTTCATTACCCTCTTCATCTCTAAAAGATAGTTTTGCAGTTTTTCCTATTGTTTCAACAGCCTGTTCAGAATTATCTATCCCTGGAATATCAACACGAATACGATTTGTACCCTGTTTGGAAACCTCTGCTTCATTATAATTTTTTCTGTCAAGCCTTGCTTGTATTACTGATAAAGCAATTTTCATGTCTTCTTCTGATGGGATACCATCTATAGCTTCATATACTACGTTTACCCCACCTTTTAAGTCAAGCCCCTGTTTGATATTTTGAATACCCAATAGCTTGTTTTCGCCTATACCAAAATATGATATACAACATAATAAAATTGAAAATATTACTAATATAAATAACGTTAAAATACTTTTACGCTTTGCCATTAAAATAATCCTCCTTTTCTTTTGTTAAATAATCTATTAAAAAAGTTAAGAATGTAGACAAAAGTTCTTTGCTTCTTTCCTTCAAGAAAGAAGTTGGGGTTTGGGACTGAAAGCCCTAATAATACCTTATAATTCTGCTACTTTCATCATAATTGCACACTCTGTTCTTTTCCTTTGTAATTGACAACCTATTTCATATGGCTTCAAAATATCACCATTTCTTTGATGTGCATTTGCTAAACAGCCACCGCTACAATAAAATTTTGCCCAACATTTTTTACATTCGTCTTTGGCATAAACATTACATTTATCAAATTTGTTGTAGATATCATCTCTTACTACCCCTATATTAACATTACCCATTCTGTAGTTCTCATCTCCTACAAATTGGTGGCAAGGGTATAAATCGCCTTCTGGTGTTACTGCTAAATATTCTGTCCCTGCACCACAACCTACTAAGCGTTTTGCAACACAAGGTCCTCCTGTTAAATCAATCATAAAATGAAAAAAATTAAAGTCTTCTTTTATTTTCTCTTTATTGAGCATTTCAATAGCAAGTTTCTCGTATTCCTCAAAAATACGAGGTAAGTCACTTTCTTTTAATGAATAACTCTCGCATTCATCTGCAACAACAGGCTCAACAGAGATTTGTTTAAACCCTAATTCCGCTAAATGTAATACATCTTCACTAAAATCTAGGTTTTCACTTGTAAAAGTTCCGCGTACATAGTAGTTTTTTTGACTTCTGCTTTCTGCAAGAGATTGGAACTTATGTACAATTGAATCATAACTTCCCTGTCCTCCAACTTTTTTACGCATATTATCATTAACTTCTTTTCTTCCGTCTAGGCTTAACACAACATTATGCATATTTTCATTTACATATTTTTTTATCTCATCATTTAATAATATACCATTTGTTGTAATAGTAAACCTAAAATTTTTGTTGTATAAACCTTCTTGACTTCTTCCATATTCTACAATTCCTTTAATAACATCAAAATTCATGAGAGGCTCTCCGCCAAAAAAATCTATTTCTAAATTTTTTCGGTTACCCGAGTTTTTAATTACAAAGTCTATTGCTTTTTTACCAACTTCCAAGTTCATTAATGAACGCTTGCCTCTATATTCTCCTTCTTCAGCAAAACAATACTTGCATTTTAAGTTGCAGTCATGTGCAATATGAAGGCATAAAGCTTTTACTACAGGATTTCTTTCATTTATATTTTTAATATAATTCTCATAAACATCTTCTGAAAATAACAAACCATTTTTTATTAATTCATCTATTTCATTTATTGCATCAAAAATTTCAGATTCTTCATACTTATTTTTTAATATTAAAATTATTTCTTCTTTATTTTTTTGTTTATAATAGTCTAAAATATCATACACTATTTCATCAACTACATGAATAGCCCCACTATTAACATCTACTAGAATATTATAACCATTCATGTTATATTTGTGTATCATTTATTGAAACTCCTTTCATAAAGAAATCCACTTATAACAAAAGGCTTAAAACAAAACTACCCTTTCTTAAAGTGGATTTACTAGGAGTGATAATTAAGCACTCCTCATAGACTTATTTTAATTATAGAAATACTATTTTTCACAAGATTGATTTGCAACTGTACAAGATGTTTTGCACGCAGATTGGCATGAAGTTTGACACTCGCCACAACCGCCTGTTTTTATTGTGTTTTTTAATAGTTTACTATTTAATGTTTTGATGTGTTTCATCAATACTACCTCCAAGATTTTAAATTTAGAGTTTAAATCTAATTAAAAATTTTAATTTAGATATAATCTCTTATATTTCAAAATGAAATTTATTATATTATACCACTAAATTTTGTTTTTGCAATTACCTATTTTTAAAGTGATAGTATAAATCAATATATAATGTTAAAAATAAACATGAGGTGAGAATCGTGGATTTAAAAAAAGAATTAACACAAAATATACAAAATTTGAAAAATAAACTGCCAATTTCAGAAAGCTTTGATTTAATAGGAAGAGAAATAAAAGTCGGCAGCAGAAATGGCTATTTGATATTTATTGATGGATTTGCAAAAGATGAGGTAATGTACTTTATAATAAAACAATTACAAGAAATGAAAGAAGAGCCAAAAGAAAATTATATTAAAAATTTAATAAAAGATAAAATAGCTTATTTAGAAACAAATGAGTTTTCAAAATTTGAGGAATTGGAACATTCTGTTTTATCAGGAGCAATCGCTCTCATTATCGAAGGTGAAGAAAAGGGAATAATAATAGATGCCAGGGAATATCCTGCAAGAAGCCCAGAAGAATCAGAGTCAGAAAAGGTAACTAGAGGTTCAAAAGATGGCTTTGTGGAAACTATTGTTTTTAACACTGCATTAATACGTCGTAGGGTTAGAAACCCTAATTTAATATTTGAAATGAAAACTGTAGGTAATGATTCAAAAACTGATGTTTGCTTGGGGTATATTAAAGGTCTTGCAGATGAAAAACTTTTAACTAAATTGAGAAATAAAATTGATTCAATACAAATACAATCTCTTGTTATGTCGGAAAAAAGCTTAGAGGAACTTTTAATTAAAAAAAAGTGGTTTAACCCTCTTCCTCAAATTAAATATACTCAACGTCCTGATATAACTGCCTCATATTTATTTGAAGGGCATATAATTATAATGGTAGATACTTCACCAAGCGTTATGATTACTCCAACCACTTTATTTTACTTCACTCAATTTGCAGAGGATTATTCAGAAAATCCTTTAGTAGGAACATATAATCGTTTTATTAGATTTTTGACAATATTTGTTTCTCTGTTTTTAACTCCTGTATGGCTTTTTTTAGCAGAAAACCAACAATATCTCCCAGGGTTTTTAAACTTAATAGGTGTAAAAGAAAAGTCTTCTATTCCATTGCTTGTTCAGTTTCTTATTTTAGAATTTGGTTTTGACTTGCTTAAAATGTCTTCTTTGCATACACCAAATTACTTGGGTGGGGCATTTGGTATAATAGGAGGACTTTTGTTGGGAGAATTTGCTATAAAAGTTGGTTTTTTTGTGCCGGAAACAATATTTTATATGTCTCTTACATTAATATCCTCATATTGTATTCCTAATATAGAGTTTAGTTCTGCGTTAAGAATTTTTAGATTGCTATTATTAATTTTAACAGGATTATTAGGATTATGGGGATTTTTAGGAGGTACATTAATTATTTGCATAATTACTCTTACTACAGAAACGCTTGATGAACAACGTAAATATTTATGGCCTCTTATTCCATTTAACAGAAAAGCTTTATTAAATATAATATTAAGAAAATCTGTTTCTACACAATCTAATATTAATAAGTAACTTTAATTAACCAATAGAATCTATCTATATTATGTTATTTAAACTATTGACTTATGCTAATAAAAAGTATTTGTACAAACAATATTGTGGCTTTGTATTAACTTACCAATATAAAATGTAGAGTTAAACAGATACTAACTTAAGAGGTGAATATCTAATGAATAAAAAAATTTTTATATTGATTACAAGTATAAGCTTATGTGGTTGTAGAGCATCTACAGATATTAAAACTACAGCATTAACAAATAGAAGCAATGCTGTAATACGTCAAGGAACAATTAATAATTATAAAAGAGAGTCTCCGTATACAAATGATGATTTAGTTGATAGTACATCTGAATTTGATAAAAATACAACTTTGACAGAACGTAGAGCAAAAAAAATAGCACATGCAGTTACAAAAATAGAAAGAATAGATAAAGCTTCTGTTGTATTAAATAGCAATTCCGCAATTATTGGAATAGAAGTATCAGGTGAACTAGATGATGCAAGATTAATAAATTTAAAAAAGGAGGTTGAAAAAGAAGTTCGGTTAGTAGATAAGGATTTGGATAGAATTGCTGTTACGGCATCAAAAGAATTGGTTGAAAGGGTTTCAAAAATGGCTGATTTTGTATCAGGTGAACCAGAAGAAGAGAAAGGTACACAAAGCTTAAATAAAGAGACAAAAGAAATTATACAAAAACTTACTCCTCAGTTCTAAACATTCTTTAGAAGCTGTTTAGAATCTTTTAAGCAATAGAACAAGAAAGCTTAAAACCGTCATTTGAAGACTGGTATTAAGTTTTCTTTCGCAATTTTTCCATAGTCTGCGGCACTTTTCAAGCCATGCGAAGCTTCTTTCAACAACCGACGTTTGGGAATGACTGCAAACGTATGCAATTCGCTTCTTTTTGCGATTTCAACTTCTGCTCCAAGAATTTTCTTTATTCTTGCAGCAAATTTACGACCCGTATATCCACCGTCAAACATAGCCTTTTTGACTGAACTTAAGTTTTCTTTGTTGTTCTCGAACAGTTCCACGCCACCCTCTCTGTCGGTTACATTTGCCGTAGTAACTAATATTGCGTGAGGTAAACTGTTTGTGTCTACCACAATATGAGGTTTTATTCCAGACACTTTTTTTCCCCGTCATAACCTTTTTCTTCTGCTGTGTCGGTGTTTTTTATACTTTGCGCATCTACAAGTACAAAGGTTGTTTTATCTTTCCTTTCATCACAATTTTTGACTATTTTTACAATTTTTTTAAAACGGACTCAAGTACACTGTCTTTTCCGTTTACTTTTTTGCTCCATATTTGGAAATAGAAATATACCGACTGCCAATTCGGGAAGTTGCTAGGCAACATTCTCCACTGTATTCCGCCTTTTAGCACATACAACACCGCACAGAACACATCATATAAATCTAATTTTCGTGGTTTGGTTGTTTTTTTGGCTGATTCCAGTTATGCTTTTATTAGCTCGAATTGTTCTCTTGTTATCTCGCTTGGGTAATTTCGCATATCTACTATCATTCCTTTTTTGACATAATTATACACCATTTTCCCCTTTTTGTATAGATTCCAAACAGATTCTTAGTGTAAATATAACAACTATCCTAAATTTAGTTAACACTTAGAACCTGCATTCAAAAACGTTTAAGCAAAGTAGCAATATGAGAAATCATAACCATGTTTTCCT